>NZ_PPRU01000004.1 GCF_002902285.1 Staphylococcus simulans
ACTAATTGTTTTAAAACGTCCTTAGGACGTTTGTTAATTTGGAATTAACGTTGACATATTGTCATTCAGTTTTCAATGTTCATTTTTTCAGTAACGTTATCCATTGTAGCACTTCGTGTTTTCGAAGTCAACACTTAATTAACATTACTTTTACAATTTTAAAATGTTTTCTTCATTTCCGCAAGAGTAAGTTTTACACTCTTGATAACTCGTCGTTTTTTAGCGACTTTATTATCTTAGCACCTTCAAAGTGTTAAGTCAATAACTTTTTTTCAGGTTTTTTAAGTGTTTATTTAACTTGTTTTTCTCGCTCACAAAAATATATTCTAACAGGATTTCAGAAAAACGCAAGAGAAAAACGCAGATTTTTTGAAAAAACCTGCGTTTTATTTAGACTTCTTATTTTTTCATTGTTTTAGTGATAACTTTTTGCGCGATTTGTTGATAAATTTCACCAAGTTGATCATCAGGTTGATAAATAGAAGGTGAAAAATCTTTAGGATCCCATGTAGGTTGTGCTAATGGTAATTGACCTAATAAGTCAGCATTAAGTTCATCTGCTAGTTTTTTACCGCCATCTTTACCAAAGATATATTCTTTATTTCCAGTTTCCTTACTTTCGAAATAAGACATGTTTTCAATAACACCTAAAATAGAATGTTCTGTATGTTTTGCCATTGCTCCAGCACGTGCTGCTACAAATGCTGCAGTTGGATGAGGTGTTGTTACGATAATTTCTTTACTTGATGGCAACATTGTATGTACATCCAATGCCACATCACCTGTACCTGGAGGTAAATCTAATAGTAAGTAATCAAGATCTCCCCATTTTACGTCTGTAAAGAAGTTCGTCAACATTTTACCTAGCATTGGTCCACGCCAAATTACAGGTGCATTCTCTTCAACGAAGAATGCCATAGACATTACTTTTACACCATGACGTTCAACTGGTTTTACTGATTTACCTTCAATGCCTGGTTTATTATCGATACCCATCATATCAGGAACACTGAAACCATAAATGTCAGCATCGATTAAACCGACTTTTTTACCTTCACGTGCTAATGCCACAGCAAGGTTAACTGCTACTGTAGATTTACCTACGCCGCCTTTACCAGATGCAATCGCAATAAATTCAACAGGGTTACCTTTTGAAAGTAGACCTTCGATTGTTTGCGGTTGGTCTTCTGCTGGATCATCACCAGTAAACTTAGCAACCGTCTCAGAATCTAATTCTTCAAAACGAATACCAACTGTGTTTGCTCCATTTTCTTTCAATGTTTCAACAATTGCCATTTGCAAGTCTAATTGAGGTTTTCCACCTAATTTTGCCATCGCAATTTTGACACTGACATGTTCAATTTCTTCTTTAATCGTGATATTCACAATACCACCTGTATCTTTAAATGGTACATCTAAAATTGGATCTTTCAGATTCCCCACTAGTTCGTTGACTTGTTCAACTGTTAACAAAGTACGTCACCCCAAATATAAATTAATGTTTACTCTTATTATTTTAACAAACTTAATGTATAAGTGGTAACGAATAATCCAAAGAACTTCCCCTTTCCTAGAAAACCTAACAAAAACCAGCAAAACAATCTATATATTGCTTTGCTGGTTTTATGTTTAAAGATTGATTCAGTTTTAAATTTTACGTGCATTCATTTGCTTTTTAGTTTCACCTTTTATTCTATCTCTAATGAATAAACCTATAATGAAGCCAATTAATACAATAACTGTCACTACACCAAATGATAAATCCACACCACGCGCAATTGCTTCGCGATGGAATAATTCTTTAGAAGCCACTTCATTTGGATTTGGCGCAAATGTTCTTGTACCTAATGTCATTAATGCAACCATAATCGCTGTACCAATTGATGAAGCCATCATACGAGCGAAGTTCATAATTGCTGTACCGTGTGAAATATCTTTATTCGGTAATGCATTGACGCCCGCTGTATTAAGCGGCATCGCAAGTAATGACACTGAGAACATTCTTAACGCATAAATTAATACAAGATACCAGAATGGTGTATCTACTTTTAAGAATGCTAAGACTCCAGTAAATATAGTCAACATGGTAAAGCCGATAATCACTAATGGTCTAACACCGTATTTATCGTAGAACTTACCGGTGTAGATAGACATCACGCCATTGACCACTGCACCAGGTAATATCACAATACCTGATAAGAAAGCTGATAAGCCCATCGCATTTTGTACATAAATGGGAATCAACAGTGCTGGGCCAATCATTGATGTCATTACGATCATTGAACAAATAGCTGATAGCGTAAATGTTTTGTTTTTAAAGACGCGCAAGTTCAAGATTGGATTCTCGATTGTTAATTGACGTTTCACAAACACCCAAATGACAAATAGGCTGGCAATAAATGGTACATAGAACGTCCAGCTGTCAAAGCCTGAAGAACCCGCACTACTGAATGCTAATAACATTACACCGAATCCGATTGTTGAATAAATCACAGATTTCATATCTAATGTAATATCTTTAGGTTCATTGAAGCTTTTAATACTGATTGCTCCGAAGATATATCCAATTAACGCAATCACAGCTACTGCGATAAATGGTGTACGCCAACTTGAAACATCAATAATCAAACCTGAGACTGTAGGTCCGATAGCTGGTGCGAAGGAAATAACGAGACCAGCTAATCCCATTGCGAAGCCACGTTCATTTTTTGGGAAAAGTGTAAATAAAGTGAATTGCATCAACGGCATAATAATGCCTGCACCCATAGCTTGGATGACACGTGCAGTCATTAAAACACCGAAGTTCGGTGCAATTGCCGCTAATATAGTACCAATTAAAAATATTCCCATTGATGCTAAATATAACGGTCTGGTTTTGATTTTATCCATTAAGAAGGCAGTTAAAGGAATCATGACTCCGTTAACTAACATAAAACCAGTTACTAGCCATTGGGATGTGTTCTCTCCAATGTTGAAACTACGCATGATAGCAGGCAGTGCAGTATTAAGTAGCGTTTGGTTTAATATCGCAATGAATGCGCTCGTAATCATAACTGTGACAATCAAATTTCTTTTTTGCTTAGAAATAGTAGCCTGCTCTGGCATAGATATAAACACTCCTTTATAAACTTACCATAATATAATGCACTAAAAATAGTTAGCAAAGCAAACTAATTGCTCATGCAGGTCACTTATTTCTATTCAAGTCTTCACTATCAGGATAAAAGACTTCTTTACATACGTAAAAGAACGCCATAATCAACATAATGACCCAAAAATCAATGTTGATATATGCATAATGAATATGGACTACAAAATAGAACATTACCGTTGTAACGGAGTATGAAATCAAATGAAAGATTTCACCATGAAAATATGGGCTATGCGGCAATTTCTTTTTGAAATAATCCATCAGATATTCTACTAAGAACATTGTGAAGTAACCTAATACAATATAGCTGCCGTAGTAAAATAAGTTTTGGTAGAAACCTTTGTTATATCCGAAATACCCTAGATGCCAAAAAATAAGCAAACGACTCAATCCAAATAATACGAAGCCTAAAAGTGTGAGGAAAATCGCACCGGAAATCACAAACACTAATAGCACAATTAATGTAGATATTAAATTGAATATATTGAATTTCAAGTTTTCCTCACTCCTTTCGCTCTTTCTTTATACACCCGTATAATAACACAATATGATTTAAGTTATTAATTAAAAATATCCCGCATTTCAGCGGGATACCCAATTAGTCGTTTTGCGTTTGATTTCGATAAAAGACTATCCATAATAGGAATAGCATCATAATAAAGATGATAATCAAAACAACGTTATTTAAAATTCTTGCGCCTCCTACAACAAACGGTAAGGCATACATGCCGCCCATGATTGTAGAACCGATAGAATTACCTAAATTCTTAGAAAGAGAATAAAACGACATCATCCGCTTCATTTCTCTCGGTGACGTTTCCTCTTGCACAATCACACTGTCCTTTGTATAAACAATACCGAAACTTGCGCCTGCTAACATCAATGTTGCGGCTAATAATATCGGTGCTGCATGTGTAACAAAGACAATCACACTACATAATAGTAAAGAAGTGAAGGCAACAAGATACAACGCTTTTCTTGTTAACCCTGCTTCAATACGATGTAAATTGAAGTTAATCAACAACCAAGCTGCTGAAATCGGGAAAACCACAAATCCACTTTGGAGTGGCGATAATCCGATTTCTTCTTGTAAGTATATCGGCATGTATAAGTTATAGCCCATTAAGATCATCGCATATATAAAATCAGTAATAAAAATAATAGTGATGCGACGATTAAATTCTTCAATAGGTAAAAACGGTGTCGATACTTGTTTCTCAACTTTGACAAGTTTATAGGCAAATACGATACCAATCACAATCATGATACCTTTCAACCATAGTGATAACGGTGTTGTAATCGCACCTAATATAAAGATAAGGACTAAATAGAAGAAGAACAGACCTTTTTGATCAAATGCTTCTCCACTTGATACTTGTTCCTCATCAAAAATAAAGGTCGTAAATGCCAACACACCAGCAACCACAGCAATCGGAATATTAATAAAGAATAACCAATGCCATGTCGCAAATTCTAAGATTGCACCACCAAGTAAAGGACCGATAATACTTGAAATCCCCCATACACTGCCGACAATCCCCATTATTTTATATCGTAACGGAATTTCAAAGGCAAGTTTCGGTACAATTTGGCTGAGCACCATCATGACACCTGACCCTAAACCTTGGATAAAGCGAGAGATAATTAATAAAGTAAATGTACTGCTTAATCCAGACATCAAACTACCAACACTGAATAATAACAGTCCACCAATCGTTACATGTATAAGTTTAAAACGCGAAAGCAACTCCCCGACTAATGGATTCACAATAACTAAGGCAATAAAATAAATTGAGAACACAAGCGAAATCGAGCTCGTCACGTTTAAATCTGTTTTGATTGTAGGCAATGCTAAAGAAATGATAGATGTTTCGATAGCCGCCATAAACATAATTAAAATCAATGCGGTCACTACACCGATTGACTTCAAATCCATTTTCACACTTTGACACCTCTTTCTTTTTCTCAAATAAGAAAGAGGTCAAGGCTTCTATTCAACAAAAGCCTCAGCCTCTCCCCCTACATAAAATATAAAATTCCGATGAAATGACATAACGATGCTATCACAATAAAGATATGCCAGATCATATGAAAGTACGGACGATTCTTTTGTGCATAGAACCATGCACCAATCGTATAAGCAATACCGCCAAGCAAAATAAATAACATAAATTGCCATGAGGCTTCTCTCCAAATAATCGGAAGATATAAAATGCCGACCCAACCCATAATTAAATACATGAACAAACTGAGTTTAGGATTTACATTTTCAGCAATTGCTTTATACAAAATGCCCCATATCGTAATTCCCCATAGCAACACCATTATAATCCAGCCGAACCATCCGCCGACTACGACTAATGATACTGGTGTATAGGTACCAGATATTGCTATATAAATCATACTGTGATCGATAATACGCATAATATATTTATGCGGTGAGTTATTTTGCATCACATGATAAATCGTTGATGAAATCAGCATTAAAAAGATACTGATGACATATATAGATACACTGACTGATGCCAATGTACCGCCATGAATATAACTATGGACTGCCGCATAAGGCAATACGATTAGTGTAATCAAAGCCGCTGCCCCATGTGAGACTGCATTACCGATTTCTTCACCGAATGATAAAGGAATAATATCTTTAAAACGATTGAGACCACGTTCACTATGTGTATTTGAAGTCTGTTTCAACTATGACTCCACCTTTACAGTTAAATAAGATTTAAGCGTTTTAAATCTTGCGTTGCAGTTTCTACACTATCTTTGCCTTCACGATTTTTTAAAGGTGAAAACTCTTCTTCTCTAGGAACTTGCAGTGTAATAAAACTAGTTGCGTATTTAAAGATATCAAAATAGAACAGTTCAAATTTCAATGCAGGTGCTTTCACTACATTAAAGTCTTCATCTAATTGATTCAATTGTTTGATTGCTAAATGATATGGCAATTCACGATTGACTGCTGATTGGATAAATGCAAGTTTGAACGCATGAATACCGATATTCGCATTATGGAATGCATTTACATCTGAATCACCAAGTTCTGAGTATTCTAAGACACTATCTTTACAGTCAATATTGACTAAACGTCCAACACTTTCACCTTGTTTTGGTTCAATAGATTTTGTGCTGATATCACGATTAGCTTCTGCAGTAAATCCTGCAAAAACTGGATCCAATACACGTGCTAAAACATTATCAATATTGTTCATAAAGATAAACTTCACACCGTCTTCTTCCATTTTATCAAGATAGCCGTATGCATCTAACGCTTTAAATACGCCGCCATTTCCGTTTGGCGTTTCCATTACTTCAGCATTTTCTGTTAAGACAATCTCGCCTTTTTCGTTTAAAGCGACAATATTATCTTGTTTGAAGAAATGGATATAGTCAGGGTTATAGCCAAAATAGTTTTGTTGTTCAAAGAATTCTTGCGTTGCTTCATCATTGATATCGCTAGTCATAATATACCAGTCAATTGTACGTCCAGTTTCTTCGGCTAATTTTAATAGCTGTCTTGCTTGTAGTTCAAATAAGCTGACACCTTCAATTTCAAATGAACCTTTCGGACCATCATAACCAAGACGTGTACCTTGGCCACCTGCCATTAAGACAACCGCAAATTCACCCTTCTTAATCGCATCGATACCTTGAGCATAAAAGTTATTTAATTCTTCTGTTGAATAATCTTTGCGTACTCTATATTTAACTTCAGTCGCTTCAGATACTTCTTCAGTTTTATTTTGAGATTGTTCTACATAAAGTGATTCATACAAATCTAAAATTGCAGATAAGTCTAATGATTGTAATTTAGAAGCAATATTTTCTTTTTCGTTGGAACTCATTAATTTCTCCAATTCTAACAAATGTTGCTGATTGAATTTCTCTAATTTATTCTTATCTAACATGATACCTCTCCTTAAGTTTCTCCGCGATTACCAAGGGTTCTGTCTTTAAATATGTATTTGGCCAACATAAACCCTTCAATATTCTTGAATTATATCACAAATCAATTTTTCAAGCTTGAACCCCCACTTTAAAAAAGCAGAGGTTCTTAAAATCTTCTTTAATCATGTCGACAACACCTTGTCGTTCATTCTTTTATATATTCAAATGAAACCAGTGCATGAACCATTGATTGATGACTTCGCGGAATATAACATATGTTCCGCCAAAAGTAAATGCAGTGGCCAGTGATAAATCTACCATTCCACCAGTTTTAAATTGCATCGGCAGTTTAACTGATAATGGAAATGGATATAATAACTTAACACCTCTCGGCGTCAACATATCTAGAATGATATGAGAAACCATACCGCCGATAATTGCTGTCATATATACAGGAGGTGTATGTATAGTAGATAACAGCAACGCCACAAGTAGCGTAAATAAAATTGAATGTGTAAATGTTCGATGACCGAACAAAAGACGAACAATTAAGCTTAAAAACTTAAAACGACGCCCGATTTTACTTTGTGCATGACAAATGTCAGGCAATAAGCTTCCAGCCCCTGCTAAGACTACAGTGGTGATAGAAGTAAATAAATCGGGATGATAATAGTTGATGGCGAGTGTTCCTATGAGAAACCCGCATGATAAGTGTGTTTTCCCTGTCATCTCTATACTCCTTTCTAGTTGTTTTATTTTATCACAATTTCTTAATAAACACGAACATATTTTCGGACTGTATGTTCGGTTTTTAATTAGTATGACACATTTATAAAAAAGTATCTCACATTACTTGAAAACGGTTTCCAAATAGTGTATGATAGCAATACAAAAATAATTAAAGGATGTGTTCCATAATGGCAATGACAGTAAAGAAAAATAATGACGAAGTTCGTATCCAATGGAGAGTAGCAGACATCAAAATCCCAACAGCAGATATTAAAAACATTAGAGAAGATCAAGATATCCATGCGGTACCAGAAGACGATGGCAGAGAGGTATCTCGTATTGGTTCTACATTTGGTAAAACTAACCGCGTTATTATTGATACTGATGATCACGAATACATCATCTTCACTTTCAATGACAAGAAAGTCTATAATGAACTCACAAAATAAATGAATTAAAAAAGTATAAACTAAAACCCTCCGCTTCTAATTCTGAAGTGGAAGGTTTTTTATTGATTAAGTTCTTTTAACTTAATCTGTTAATATATCCCTATTTTCAATATAATACATGCTGCATAGTACGATAATACCTATGATTTGAACTACTGTTATCAAGTGAATATTTGGAATGATAAATCCAATGACTGTAGTTACTAAGATAATGCCAATATACAGACCTTTTTTCTTTGTAATATTGCGATGTAAAATCGTATCAAAGAATACACCAAATAAGAAAACACAAAATGCGACGGTATAACCGATGCCTTCCGCAAAACTTAAAGAATGATCTGATAAGCCTTTATTCATAATCAAGAAAATAAAGTTTGCAGAATAAATAATGAATAAATGCAGGAACATCGTTAAAAAGCCTGTTGCTTCATCTTTCTCCTGATCCAAGCTACCTTTGTAATGGAACGTATAAATCACAAATAAACTAATGACCATTAAGAAATAGACAACATCTAGTGCTTTAAATTGTGAAAGTTCCATATTATTGACGATTTGAACAATCCCTTCTCCAAATAATAAAATCATAAACAAACTCAGTCGTTCAGTTAAATGTTTAAAAATAACTGGATTCTCTTTAGATGCATTCGCAAAAAATGCAGGGAATGTGGCTGAAATCACGATACCGATAAAATATACCCAAAAGTTAATGCCTTTAGGTAGAAGTAAACCGACTACCGAAAACATGACTGTTAAAACAAGACCTGTTACATACACCTTTAAGAAACGTGCATTAATAGAATGGTCCACAAATTTATAACTTAAAAAATACTGAATTATAATACTGATAAAGATAACTGTAGTTGTTGATGCAAACGCAACAAATGTTTCTTGGAAATTACCATTAATCGCTTTAGACAGATATAAAATCAGAAACATATCTATAAATAAAAAGACATATTGATACCATTTCTGTTCAAAGAATCGATTGACCAGCAATGTATGATAAATCCAAATTGAGAAAAATACTAAAAACAACATAAAATTTTTACCAAGACTTTCCAAGTCGACTAATGAAGTAGAAATATGTTCCACTGTAATATTAATTGTCGAAAGTACATAAACAAAGACCAAATCAAAAAACAGTTCGGCCATACTGACTTCTTTTTTCTTCATTCACTTTTCCCCTATTAATTAAGATTCTTCTTTTTCTTTTTAAATATTGTACCACATGTTTTATAATCAAAATACTGATAACTACACACAATGAACATACAAAAAATCGGGTAAAGAAGATTAACAATAATTTTGAAAGGATGATAGTCTTGTATATTGTCACAAACCAAATAGAAGTGAAAAAAGGCTTTGCTGAAAAAATGGCAGTTCGCTTTACTTCCAACCCTCAATTAAAAGAAATGCCAGGATTTCATCGTGTTGAAGTTTCTTTAGTAGAAGGTGGTCAAAAAGATACTGAGTTCATGCATGTTTCAACATGGTGGGCATCTCAAGATGATTTTGAAAATTGGAAGAATAGCGATGCTTTCAAACAAGCACATCAACGCCCTAAATCTTCTGAGTCAAATGCCTCATCAGAATCTCCTGTTGTCGGAAACAACGTAGTAAAATCTCGTGTGTTGTCATCTTTAGGTACATTAGAATAATAAAAAAAGCTGAGTCGAGCAGTTTCTACTGCAAGACTCAGCTTTTATATTTAGAAGTATAAATGTGCCATTAAAGCAATAATTGGTAATACGATAATCGTTCTGAATAAGAAAATCACAAATAATTTCCAGACACTGACAGGAATCTTAGAACCTAAGATAACCCCACCGACTTCTGATAAGTAAATCAATTGTGAAATACTCAATGCACCGACAACAAATAAGGTAATTTGACTCTTCACACCATCAATTAAAATTGAAGGTAAGAACATATCCGCAAATCCAATCAACATAGTTTCAGATGCTCGTTCTGCTTCAGGAATGTGTAAGAGTTCAAGCAGCGGTACAAAAGGTTTCCCAATAATCTCAAAGACAGGTGTATATGTTGCGATAATCGTCGCAAGTGTCCCGATTGCCATAACAACTGGTAAAATTGCGAACCACATATCTGCAACAGTGACCAACCCTGATTTAAAGAATTGCAAAAGGCCTGGTGATTTGATTCCTTTTTCAGTCGCTAGATTAAATCCATGTTTGAAAGCTGATATGCCTTCAGGTTTAGATTCATCTTTCGCATATTCACTGTTTTCAACCGCATATTCATCTGGTACACTGCGTAACGGCCAAATTCTCGGCATAATCACTGCAGCAACTAAACAAGAAACGATAACTGTTAAATAGAAATAGAAGAAATGATTCTGCATCCCTACTGTTTCAGCCACTACAATCGCAAACGTCAGTGAAACAACACTGAATGTTGTTGAAATAACGGTCGCTTCACGTCTAGAGTAAAAGCCTTGATCATATTGCTTACTTGTAATGATAACACCAACTGTACCATCACCGATAAATGATGCAAGGTTATCCACTGTAGAACGGCCAGGCAAAGTGAATAATGGTCGCATGACTGGTCTGAAAATCGGTCCTAACATTTCTAATAAACCGAATTCCATAAGTAACGGTAAAAAGAGTGCCGCAAAAAAGAACACTGAGAATAACGTCGGCAATAAACTAGAAAAGATTAAATTTCCAGTATCGTCTGAATAAATCACTTTTGTACCAATATGTAAAAATGTCATCCATGCAAACACTACCGCTAATAATCTGACAACCAACCAAATCGGCGTCACATTAAACGTATTATTCAATAACCCATCAGACTTTAAGCGCTTCTTTAAGAAAGTCGAACAGCATAAAGTCAAAATACCAGATAATGTAATTACAATTAAAATTAAATACGGCATTGCTGGACCTAATACGTCCTTCAACCAACCTGCTAAAAATGCTACCAATAATGTCGTTTGTTGCTTTCCGTCTTGTGTCACCGGCACCGGTACTAAGAACAACATGATACCGAGCAATGACATGATAATGAACTTCAAACGTCCCTTGAAGATTTCTGATTTTGTATATTTTTCCATAGTCTCTCCCTTTCATTACAATACATTATAAGCGTATTGTAATGGTTAAGCAATAAGAATTTTAATACTTATACATAAATCTGTATAAATTTAACACCTTCAAATTCTAATACCCCAACTTCCCCATAAAAAAACTGCCTCTCATGTTAATAAGAGACAGTTGTCTATTTCCCTATTACATTTTGCGTAAAACATAAATAAAGTATGGCGCACCGACAATCGCAATAATCACACCGACTGGGATGTCTAACGGCGGATGAATGCCGCGTGCTAATGTATCACTGACTATAATTAAAATCGCACCGACTAATCCAGACATCATAATGATATGAATATGTTTATGGCCGACAATCGAACGTGCAATATGTGGTGCAATCAATCCTAAGAAACTCAGTCCGCCGACAACCGCAATAGAAGAACCTGCCAGCATAACCGCAAGTATCAACATTACCATTTTAACTGAACGAACTCTCGTACCAAGCGCAGTCGCTACTTGATCACCTAAATGAATAATATCTAAACGTTGCGCAAAAAATAAGATAAGCGGTACGGTCACAATAAACCACGGCAAGATTGAAATCACATGGTCCATGGAACGTCCGAATAAACTTCCTGTTAACCATACTAAAGCTAAGTTGGCTTCTAATGGGAATCGAATGAGTAAGTATTGCACAATTGCCATACAAATCGCACCGATGGCTAAACCGATTAACGCTAAGTTTGAACCTTGGACTTCTTTACGTGCGATTAAATAAGATAATAATAAGCTGATGACTAAAGCTCCGATAAACGAAGCAACCGGCAATACATAAATCGGTGCTTTCGGGAAGAGAATCAAGACTGAAACAGCTGCTAAACTCGCACCTTTAGTAATCCCGATAACATCTGGTGATGCTAAAGGATTTCGTACAACACCTTGAATTACTGCACCTGAAATTGCTAAACTGCTGCCGACTAATAAACCGACATAAAGTCTTGGTTCTCGGTATTCATTGACGATAAAGTCATCTTGCATAATCCAGCCTTTGAGGGCTTGAAGCGGATTTACAAATACGGCACCCACACATAATGAGAAGATGGAAACGACGATCAATATCGCAATCACAATTATATATTTACGCCCTAAATGTCTTGTCATACTCGTTTCACTCCTCTCAATGTTAAGCCTAAGAAGTAAACTGCACCGACGAAGGATGTCACAATACCGACCGGTGTCTCAAATGGAAATGCAATTAAACGGCTGATGACATCTGATAATAATAAAATGGCAGCACCGAAAATCATCGTCAGCGGTATAATCACAAAGTAATTATGAGAAGTATAATATTTTACAATGTGCGGAACAATCAAACCGATAAATCCGATAGGTCCGGCAATTGAAACGGATGCTCCGGCTAAAATTACCACCAACACCCCTAACAATAATCGGGTTAATTTAATGTTTTGACCTAGTCCTCGTGCTAACTCATCGCCAAGTTCTAACACTGAAATTTGACGTGCCATGAATAATGCACCGATGAACGCACCGATAATCCATGGTGTGATAGACAATACATCTCCCCATTTCAATGTTGAGAGTGTACCGACTAACCAGAAATAAACTGTCGTTGTAGAATCTTCATTTAATAAAATGATACCTTGTGTCAAACTTGTAAAGAACAAATGAACAGTCATACCAGCTAAAGCTAATTTGACTGGTGTCATGCCTTTCGTTGAGTCAGACAACATATAAACAATACTACCGCCAATAAACGCGCCGATAAACGCAAGTAATGTTGAAATTGAAGTCAATACCGGAAAGATGACTGTAATCACAACAATAATAAATGATGCTCCGGCATTCACACCGAAGATTTGCGGAGATGCCAATGGGTTACGCGTCATTGCCTGCATAAATAAACCAGCAACTGCTAAAGCTGCACCAATCAATAGCCCGCCTGCCATTCTTGGCATACGGATATTATGTATAATAAATGTATTTTTCGTGTCATGATGCCATATTAAATAATCTGCAATATCTTTAAATTTCATATGTGTTGTGCCGACAGTCAAATTGAAATACATCACGATAAAAAGAAAGCACACACTCCCGATAAAGAGGAGTGTGGTGCGTTTTCTTTGTTTCTTTTCAATAAGGCTGTGGCTAGATTGGTTTGTCATAGCCATTCACCCTTCTAATCATCTTAATCGCTTATTTGTTGTTTTGTTCTTTAGATAGTTCTACTAACTCTTTCGCAATTTCTTCTGATGAAATTAAACCACGAGAACGAGACCAAGTACTACGATCTACAGTGTAAACACGTTTATGTTTAACTGCGTCGATTGTTTGCCATACTTTGTCATTTTGTTGTTTCTCTAATAATGGTTTATCTTTTTCATCAATCATGATGAACATTTGTTTTGGATTTACTTTCGCAATTTGTTCCGTACTCATTTTCAAGTATGGACCATCTAGGTATTTAGGTAAATCTTTTGATACATCTTTATTTAATGCTTCTTTAAAGCCTAATTGATGGAACACTTGACCAACATAAGATTTATCTGAGTGCGCCATAATATCTGTTTTAGTTAATACAGCAGGTAAAGCAGCTAAGTCTTTATCTAAAGTAATATCTTTTGAGTATTTATCCATTTTCTTATTATGTTCGTCTAAACGTTTTTCGCCTTCTTTTTCTTTATTCAAGGCTTTTGCGATTGTTTTGAATGATTCGATGTTTGCATCATAGTCACCATCAAAACTTGGTAATAAGATAGTTGGTGCAATTTTGTTTAATTCTTTATAAATACCTTTATGGCGTTGTGCATCCGCAATAATCAAGTCAGGTTTTTCTTTACTGATTACTTCTAAGTTTGGTTGTTTACGTGTACCGACTGATTCGTAATTTCCGATTTTCTCACGGATAGGTTTGATAATACGATCTTTTTTATTATCGTCTGCAACCCCTACAGGTTTCACATCTAATGCAGCTAAAGCATCAACGAATGAATATTCTAAAGCAACGACACGTTTCGCATCTTTTTTCACTTTCGTTGTGCCCGCTTCATTTTTTACTGCGATTGTATCATCTGAAGATTTACTATCAGACTCTTTTGAACTATCTTTGCTGTTATTGCCGCAAGCCGCAACGACAGTCAAAGCAAGTACTAACATAAGAATACCAAGAAACTTTAATCTATTCATGTTTCCACTCCTTCATATTGTTAGATGCTCTATGAGGCAACAAATGAAATGTAGCTGAAGGTCAACTCAGTTATCTTTCTCGTTCCAAGTTATGTATGAAGGTCGTATGTATCTACGTACCATCCATTTAGATATATCCCATTTATCGCTCATTCAATCATCTTACTTTTTATTTTATTGATAACGATTCTCAATGTCAACATGGTTTTAGCAATAATAAACAAAAAACCGAACAAATTTTGTTCGGTTTACAATATTGTCAATTTTTTTGCCTATATCTATCAAGGATTAATTTGAACATGATCATGATTGACTTCAAAATGGTCCACTAAAATTTGTACACCAGCATCTCTGATATACACATGTTTCAGCGTCTTTTGATACATACTTTGTGCTAATGCATTATAACCTAGCGTAAACTCAATGATATCTCCTGTTTGATAATAATCTGTGTTTTGTAAATCAATCATGAGGTGATCACTTGTCGCACCCATAATTTTCACTTGATCATTTAAAGGAGTAATATCTTCTATCACAGTATCAATATGACCGATGTCTAAGATGGCCTGTAAATATGAACGATCATGTTGAATATCTATTCTTGGTTTGACTTCTATAATTTCTGCTTTCAAAGTAATCGCATTTTGGAAGAGATAATGAATCGGCTTTTGATCTACTGTACTGATACCGCGAAACAATGACTCACCTATTCTTAAATGGTTGATTCTGCCGAACGTACAATAATCAAGTAATGGTAACGCACTTGAGTTGCCACCTGAAATCATTTTTAAAGTATAACCCATTTCTTTTTCAACTGTTTGTACAAATTGATTCATACGTAAAATATCTTCTTCAGTCGGCGGAATATCTAAAAAGCACATAAAATTAAAAGCCAGTCCTGTTAAACATATATGAGACATATACATGATTTCTTCTATGTACTTAACAACGTCATACGTTAAGACACCTTCACGACTGTCCTTCCAATCTACCATTAATAATATTTTATGTTTTTTGCCCATTGATTTTGCAGTTTCATTCAATAAGCGAATTGTTTCAAGATCCGTTTGTATACTAATATCAGTTTTCTCAATACAATCTTCTAATTCACTGCGATTAGGCGTGCGGATCAACATATAAGAGAGTGCACCGTCATGAATTTGGTCAATATTGACCATACGTGCGTCACCCATCTGATCAAAACCAAGTGTTTTCAATGATTCAACAATCAGCTTATCTCCAGCGATACATTTAATCACTGGCATCATTTCTAAATTTCTTTGTGCCAGCTTTTCTTTCAACATCAATGCATTGAATTGGATTTTGGCTAAATCTATTTCTACATAAGCCATGGGGTTCACTCTCCTTCTTTCAATGGGTTATCTAAAATCGTATTTACGTATTTTTTTACTTTGCCTTCCATGCGCATTCTTAATAAAGATTTCACAGTAATCGTCGTTCCAAAGAGAATTTGGTTCAAGACTGTCGCATGTGGTTTATTCGGATCAATCGCATGGCGTGTAATTTCTTGAACAATCGTAAACAACTCTTGTTCTGTCACATCCTCATGCTGACTCAAATGATAAATTAATTCACCCATTTGATTTTGAATGACTGCGTGTTGAAATTTCGCAATCACCGCTTCAATATCTTCCGCAATTAAGCTTTCATTCTCAACTTTGACATTTGGAATTTTCTCTTTCATCGTTTCTAAATCTATACGAGAGCCGCCTAAATCTCTGACCATAAAGGCCATTTTATAGTCCTTGCCAAGTTTCACAATTGTATTTTGCATGTGCGCTTCTAACGCAATGCCATACTCTTGGATATAGGCAATTAATGGTGGGATTAAAGTATGTGCATAGACTGTCATGAAATGCTTGATTGATTGTGCTGAAATTTCACGATCAACCCATTCTAAGTAACTGTCCACCACTTTCATGTCATCTACAGGATTTTGATTTACTAAACTTGCGGTTACGACAGTTACACCTTCACCATCAATCATCGGGCGTTCTCTGACAATATAAGCTAATTGTCGTGCTTGGTCTGGTTCAATAGCTGCATGTAAGCCGAACGGTTCTCTCGCCACTTTAAGTTGCGGATAGACGTTCAACATATCTTGTAATTCATAACTTAATTTCGGTCCATCTACTGTCGTAACAGAAGAAACTGTACGAATGGCACTCGTTGCCTGAACTTGAACTGGCAATTTAATATGATAAGGACGCTCTAATAACGCCATCGTTCTAAATGATAAAGTTGCCTTTGACTTCAAAGTGATGGGTGTCGGTATTAAACGTTGTTCCTGAATCCAAGTTTTAAATTGTTCTACAATGACATGTTCATATTGCCATGGATGAATTATGACAATTTCAAAGTCATCGATATCATAACCGAGCGCTTTCGCATAATCTTTCAATTGGGCTTTATCATCTTTTAGAACTTCATTCAATATGAAATCAGGATCAGAAGAAGCGCTGGTTGTCACTGCATCTTCTTTTCTCAGCAACATGACTTTTAATGGAATGATTTGTTCGAACTCTGGCGCATAACGCATCACTTCTTCGTTCGTTAAAGGCAGTTTGGTTTTGGATAATGGATGAGTCGGATGTCCTTCGACAACTAAACTCTCTGAATATAATAAATCATCCATTTCACCTAATGCATTCATATGCGACATCCAAGCAAAATAATTCAAGCTCACTGGCATTCTCGAAAATTTCATACTATCTTGAATGAGCTGATGGCGTTTCTCCATTTGTGCATAAGTTAAATCAAAGCCACGTCGACTATGAATCAACTCTTGTTTTAAACGAGTCGGGAACACTACGTCAAAATCTTGTTCTAGCGTGTCGATTAGTTGTTCTAAGGATGCTATCGTCTGTTGTTTGTCTCCCTCTTGCAGTTCCAGCGGCCCTTGCATTTGATAGCGTTCAAATGCATATACACCATTAATGCTGACTGAGAGTACTTTACCTTGATATTGAACTTCTAACCGATGATTTTGTTTCGTAATACGTGTGCCTTCGTTAAAAATGTGTTCTTTAATCATGGCGTTGAATACACGATGCTGCATATTGATATCTGCTTGTTGTAATGTTGTTTGTCTCATATTACACTTCCTCTATTCTTAAGTTCTTTCATCCCATAAAAGAGTGCTGCAATGAGTAATGTACTAAGACCCATTGTAATAAATGTCGGTACAATGCCGATAAGTTCTGTTAATGCACTCATAATAACTGCACCTAATGGAATCATGCCGCGATCCATCATCACAATACTTAAAATTCTGCCACGTCTTTCAGGTTCAATATGTGTTTGAAAATATACACGATTCGTTGTCCGTGCACATTGACTAAATAAACCGATTAAAAAGATAAAGCCGAACAGCAGAATTGTATTCGGCATAACTACCATCAGTAATGCGATACCAAACAGGATAGAACTTAAATAGTATACATTAATTGAATAAAATAATTTCAGTATCTGCGGCAATAATAACGTTGCGGTAATACCACCGATAGCACTGAAGGTCATTGCGATGCCAAAGACTGAAGCCTGACCAGGAAAATTCAAACTGGTTAATACCGGTAATAAGGTGGTATAAGAGAAGCCAGTGGCCATAATCAACACTGACGTAATAAAGATATGGAGTCCTTGTCCATGTGTTTTAAAATAATCTTTGACGACCGTTGCAGAGAAACGTGCTGCACCTTCTTCATCTGAAGCTGAAGCGACTTTGAAATGAAGTGGCAAGCATAACAGCATAGCACCTATGTAAACCAAGGTTTGTGCTAAAAATGCATATTTCACATTCAACACTGCGATAATGCCCCCTGCAATCGCTGGTCCGATTGATCGACAAATATTAATGATAAACGAATGATACGATACTGCTTTGACTGTACTGATTTTATCAGATAAATCAGGCAAAATCGCCTGTCTGACAGGTGTCTCTACAGCATTAAGTATGCCCCTTAAACAAGCATAAATCAAAATAATATATATAGGTAATTCCCTGTATTCAAAGCTCAACAAACATAAGATTGCTGTTAAAGTTGTAGAACCTGTGACAGTTATTCGAATTAATCTCCCTCTATCGAATTTATCAGCTAAAGCCCCTGCCCAGATACTTAGAAATAAGATTGGTATCAGTCTGACGAAATTGACCAATCCCAAATAAAAAGCATTGTGATATTGTTCGTATACATACCAATTTAATGCGATTTGTCCGATCCAATTCCCCAAAAACAGTAGGAATGAACTTGGGAAAAAATATTTTGCCATTTTTTATTCCACCTGTCTTTTTAATTGATAATGATTATCATTACCGATATGATGGATTATACAAATCTTTAGTTGTTTTGTAAAATAATTAAATAAGAGGTGTATTATGGAAAATATATTACAACAAACAAATGAACAACCTATAAAGCTCACAGCAGAAGAACAATCTGCTTATGATTACCTTTCTGCATCCCATCCACAATGGGCTGAGCAATTTAAAGCTATTTTACTAACTGCAAGAGACTTGGTTACGAAACGTTTAGTCGTTTCAATTTATCGAGAAAATATGGTCAATCAAGGCCGACAAGCACAAATTATAAATAATACAGATTTACCTTTTGAGTTATCATCGAACACAGGCAAAGTCATGAAGATGGATTGGCCGACATCTAGACTGACACTCTATGCGCCAATTTCAGGATTTCATGCTTTTGATCGTATTGATATGGATGGTCCATTTTATTTCACAGAAATGGATAAACCAGAGACACACCAACGCATTATGCATCCAGAAGAAGTATTAGAAGTGATTTTAACAGAAGCACCTAAATTCAAAGGACCAGCAAGTGATCAATTCAGTGACGATATGATGAATAGTGTAGCCAATATGGCACTCGCACTCAGCTATCAACATATCACTTTAAAAGATGATACACGTGCTATGTTCGATATTATCGCACACGCATCAGATAGTTATTTACGTTCTGAACAATCAGTCATTGAAGGTCACCCGCTTCACCCAGGTGCCAAATTACGCAAAGGCTTAACACCACAAGAAAACATTCAATATTCTTCTGAATTCCAACAACCCATTGCATTAAAATGGATTGCGGTACACAATGACCTCGTTCGTACACAAACACTTGAGCATACATATAATGAAACGCTCTTTAAAAACTTCGAAGGTTTAGAAAGTGCCTTTAACCAAGCAATCCCTTCAGATGAACACAATCATTACAGCATGATTGTGTTACATCCTTGGCAATATGATGAGATTTTAGAACATGACTATGCACAAGAACTTGATACAGGTCAAATTAAGACAATCCCTTACGAAACATCTTATTATGCGGGACTGTCATTTAGAACTTTAATGCCGAAATGGCCAGAAACAACACCGCATGTCAAACTCTCAACCAATGTGCATATTACCGGAGAGATTCGAACATTGTCAGAACAAACCACATTTAATGGTCCACTTGTGACGCATATCGTTAACCAAATATTGACTGAAGACCCTTTATTTAAAGATATTCAAGCTTCTGGAATTTCTGAACTAGCGGGTATTCATTTCTATCACAAACAAGATCAAGGCGACTATCAAACAGAACGCAGTGAACAGCTTGGTTCACTCTTAAGAGAAAATGTTTATCACTTAACAGCACCTGATACTATTAACATCATTCCATCAAGTTTAGTAGTTAGTAATCCTAACGCTGAAATTGCAGTGATAAACTCGTTAATTGAACGTTATCAAAATGCGAAGCAAACAGAATCTTTTGAAGCTGCTTCAGAAGCTTGGCTTGCTGAATATGCGCAAGCATTAGTCGATATTGTGATTCCATTAATGGTGAAATATGGTATTGCTTTAGAAGCACATTTACAAAATGCAGTGTCTTCATTCAATGAAGATGGCAGCTTAAATCATATGTTCATTCGTGACTATGAAGGTTTACGTATTGATGAACAACAACTCAACGACAGTGGTTTCTCAACAGAACATTTCCATGAAAAATCACGTATCTTAACTAGCAAATCAACTTCTGTATTCAACAAGGCGTTCTATTCAACTATCCAAAACCATCTTGGAGAGCTAATTTTAACAATCGCGCAACATACACAAGAAAGCGTGATATCAGAAAACAAATTATGGGATGTTGTTAAACAGATTACACAAAAGAAATTCAATCAAATGCAAGCAGATCATACGATTGATAATGAACGTTTAGCTGACATCAAACACACATTCTTTGCTGAAACGATTGATTATAAATGTGTTACTACTATGCGCTTAGAAGATGAAGCACATGACTATACGTATGTAAAAGTTGAAAATCCTTTAGCAACAGAATAAAAAATGTATCAAAAAGAGGGCGGTATTTTGAAGTTATCTTCAAATCCGCCCTCTTACTTATTTATATTACTAAATCAAGGTACAACGCTGAATTATTGTAAACCTTTATCTTGGTTCTTTTGTTGCTCTTGATTATTTTTTTGTTTTTGTTCAAACTCTTTACGAGTCATAACATCTTCAACACGCATGTTTACTTCAACTACTTGAAGACCAGTCATATATTTTACTTGTTCTTTAATTAAGTCTGTCACTTTATTGAAGATTTTTGGTGCTGATTCACCATATTCTAAAACTACTTTTAAGTCTACTGCAGTTTGTTTTTCTCCTACTTCTACTGAAACACCTTGTGTCACATTTTCAGTGTTAGAGAATTGATTACTGATACTATCAACAAAGTTGCCTTTTAATGATAAGATACCGTTAACTTCACGTGCAGCAATACCTGAGATTTTTTCAATAACTTCATCTGCAAATGTTAATTTATTTTGGAATTTCGGTTGTTGGTTTTGTTGGTTTTCTTGTTGTTGCTGTTCCACTTTATTCACTCCAGTTTCTTGATCATATGCTTGTTTTGTTTTTGTATTATCTACTGCCATAGTACATTCTCCTTTTCAAACATATTATATTTCGTCTATACCCTTAAACTAATTTTCAAATTATAAATTAACTCCATCGATTTAAAAAGTTGAGAAATTGTTGCTTACGGTCTTTAATATACCCAATTCCTATTCCAATCAAACACAACACGATAATCAGGATGGTTTTCCAAAAGCCGAGTGTTAAGAATAAGATTGCGATAACTAAAAACACTAAAAATCCGACAATTCTACCAATATAACTTTTAATAAAATTCACCACGTGTTGTGTTGAATCATTTGGTTGTTGATTATTTTCGTTTGGCATCTGGGTCTCCCTCCTTTATAGTACTCTTGGACTTGATGGACTTTTCTGATCTTTCACATTAACCTCTAATTTTCTTACAGGAATTTCTGTGAAATATTCTACGTTTTTCTTAATATCTGTTCTGACATTTTCTGTTAAAGTTCGTGCATGAGTATCATCTGGTAAAAAGAAGTCCGCTTTTACATCTATGTACGACTTTTTCTTTTTACTGTAGCACTTCGTAACAACATTCGGTTGCATCAACTGCTCGTAATTAGCCATTGTGTCATACACGACTTTCTCGATTGATTTTCTTGAAATATATATATGACCATCTTTATAAAATTTATAAAGACCCGGCTTGCGATGTGTCGGCGCAAATAAGCTGAACACCAAAATAATACCTAACACAATTAACAGTCCAGCCAACGTAAAGAGTACTGGTAAGAACCATGCAAATGTCAGTAATTGTTGTTGGTAAGTTTCAACTTGTGGAATCTGCGGTACTTTAGCGAGCATAAACACTAACATTCCGACAACCACCACAATGATTAATCCTAAGATGAAATTCTTCAATCTTCTCACGGTGCTGCACCTCCTCATATCAATGTTTGTGACGTTACTTTTTTTATACCCCGACTCATTTATAAAAAAACACAATAAATTTTATTGTAAAAAATAAAAGCATAAGTTTGTTTATCTTATGATAAAGCAACTTATGCCTTCATTTTTTTAACTATTCTTCTATTTCTTCCCTGTTACTTTTATGCGATAAAACTTCCGAATGTTTATATCTGGGTTGTTGGTACCGTGGCTTTTCTTCACCTAATGCTCTAAACAACGACCACATCATTAAAATAATAACGATTGAGAATGGCAGTGCTGCGATAATTAATAAGTTTTGAATCGCTTGTGTTCCGCCTGTATAAATCATGATCAACGCAAAGAGTGCTAAAATCACACCCCAAGATACTTTAATTGCTGAAGCTGGGTGGATACTTCCTTTTGCACTTAACATACCAAGCACATAAGTTGCTGAGTCTGCTGAAGTGACGAAGAAAATCATGATAACTACTAACGAAACCAGACTTAATAAAAAGCCGAGCGGATAGTGTTGTAAAGTTGCGAAGGTAGCTGTTTCTGTTGCTTCTTTCGCAATATCCGCAATACCGTTTTTCTGTAAATAGATTGCAGCTGATCCGAAGACTGCAAAGAAGAAGAAACAAACTAAGGCTGGTACAAATAAAACACCTAAAATAAACTCTTTAATAGTACGACCGCGTGACACACGCGCAATAAAGATTCCTACGAATGGTGCCCATGAAATCCACCATGCCCAATAGAAGACTGTCCAGTTCTGCATCCATTGGAATTTTTCTCCGCCGTTTTGCGGAATACGTAAACTCATCCCAAAGAAATTGTAAATATAATTACCTAGTGAGTTTGTAAAATTATTTAAAGTAAAGAGTGTCGGTCCGACTGCGAATAATACGATTAAAACGATAAATGCTAAAATCATATTAATATTACTTAAAGTTTTAATCCCTTTATCGATACCTGACCATGCACTCCATGTAAATAAGAACGTCGCAATAATCACGATAATAACTTGCATGCCGAAGTTAGATGGTACTTTGAATAAATAGTTTAATCCTTCGTTAATTTGCAACGCACCAAACCCAAGTGTTGCCGCAACACCTGTTACTGTCGCAATAATTGCTAATACATCAATGGTACCGCCAAGCGGTCCATTCATACGTTTTTCACCTAATAACGGTACCAACGTTGCACTCACTAAACCTGCATAACCACGATGGAAACTGAAATAAGCGAATACTAACGCAACAATACCGTATACGGCCCAAGCATGAACGCCCCAGTGGAAGAACGCAAACTGCATCGCGTCATCAATGGCTGCTTGAGTTCCAGCTTTATGTATCGGCGTTTGAGTAAATGCATGACTGATAGGTTCAGCTGTTGTCCAGAAAACTAAACCGATACCCATACCTGCACTAAATAACATCGCAAACCATGATTGCAGTGAAAACTCTGGATCTTCTCCTTCTTCTCCCAAAGTGATATTTGAATAACGTGAGAAGAGTAAGTAAATACATACAATCAATATCACTAATAATAAAATCAGATAATACCATGTAAAGTATTTAGCGATGAAAGTTGTAATTTGTTGTGTCCCTGCTTCAAGTTGTTTTGGGAAAATCGCACCATAGATTACAAATAATGTACAAATGACGAGCGCAAACCAAAACACTTTGGTAATCTTTTTCTCTTTCATACCAATAATCCCTTCCTAAATTTGTTGATAACATGTAATTACCCGCTATGACGCTTTTCAATCTCATTTATACAATTATTTTTCTTCTCATAAAAAAACTTATCAAATTTATTATGCACTAAAATTAGAAGCACTGAGAAAATGATTCCCAGTGCTTCAAAAATAATTATTCGTTTTCCATATTAATCACTAACTTACCAATCATGGATTGATTTTCTAATAGTTGATGCGCTTCATATAGTGTTTCTGTAGTTAACCTTTGTATTTCTTTCGTTTTCGTGTGTTGATACGTACCCGCTTCTACCTTCTTAGTCAAATCTGTCAAATGACGATGGAACGTAATCACATTTAAACCATAGTCCGCACGACCAAACATATAATCATGTGTGAATGTCACGCTCTTACCTTTCAATAAGTTTAAATCTTGTTTTTCATCAAAGGCCACAATTGTGACAATATGACCACGTGCTTTAACTAAATCAATCATTAATTCATAATAGCCATCCGTGTCATACGTACAGAAAACATAATCAAATGGCGCAACTTGATGTTCATCTAATTGTGCTTTGATATCTTCTTTATGATTAATCACTAAGTCAGCACCCATTTTTTCTGACCAAGCTTTTGTTTCTTCACGTCCAGCAGTTGTCACTACTTCTAATCCATAAGCTTTCGCAATTTGTGTTGCGATACTGCCGACACCGCCTGCACCGTTAATAATGAATAATGATTTGCCTTTATTATTTTCAGGATTAGATGAAATGTTGAACGTATCGAATAACACTTCATACGCTGTTAGTGCTGTTAACGGTAAGCTAGCTGCTTCTGTAAATGTTAAGTTACTTGGTTTTTTACCTACATAACGTTCATCCATCACTTGGTACTCTTCATTTGAGCCATCATAAAAGCTCGCACCTGAATAGTAAACTTCATCGCCGACTTTAAATAATTCACAATCTGGTCCTGTTGCTTCTACCACACCTGCCGCATCAAACCCTAAAATCCGTGGTGCTTTTTCAACAGGCGCTTGGCGAATTTTAGTATCTACAGGATTAACACTGATGGCTTTGACTTTTACTAATAATTCATTGCCTTTTGGTTCAGGCTTCGTTTTATCAAATTCATAGAATAAATTACCTTCAGATAATTCAAATCCTCGATCTGCACCGATTGCTTTCATTTATATCGTTCCTTTCTTTATATGTTTGTGCCCTTATCATAGAATGACCGATATGAATAAGCAATTTTTCCGTCTTATAAAAAATGACACTAGAATTTCGCTTTGTCAGCATGCTTCTAGTGTCATTTATATTTTAATTATGATTCCATATCAAACACAATTTTACCTTTCATCACATGGTCTTCTAGTAATTGATGCGCTTCAAATAGCGTTTCTGGCGTTAATTCATCGAAGACTTTCGTCACTGTCGGTTGATAAACACCCGCTTCTACTTTTTTAGAAACGTCTGTTAAATAACGGTGATATTGAATCACATCTGTATTATTCAATGAACGTGCAAACATATTTTCATGTCCAAATGTTAAACTTTTACCTTTCAACAAGTTCAAATCTTGTTTTTCATTGAATGCGACAATCGTCGCAAGTGTACCGCGTGCTTTTACGAGATCAATCATTGCTTCATAATATAAATCTGTATCGAACGTGCAGAAAATAAAGTCAATGTCTTTAACATTGTTAGCTTCAAGTTGTGCTTTCATATCTTCTTTATAATTGATTACTAAATCTGCACCCATTTTTTCTGACCAGGCTTTAGTTTCTTCTCTGCCTGCTGTCGTAACGACTTTAAGTCCGTATGCTTTAGCGATTTGTGTCGCAATACTGCCGACACCGCCTGCACCATTGATAATTAATAAGGTTTTCCCTTTATTATTATCAGGGTTCGTAGAGATATTGAAAATATCGAAAAGAACTTCATACGCCGTAATAGAAGTTAATGGAAGACTTGCCGCTTCTGTATAAGATACATTGCTAGGTTTGGTCGCCACATAACGCTCATCCATCGTTTGATATTCGGCATTAGAACCATCAAATTTCAATGAACCGGAATAAAAGACTTCATCGCCAACTTGGTAAAGTTCACAGTTATCTCCTGTTGCTTCAACAACACCTACTGCATCATATCCTAAAATTCTAGGCGGTTGTTCAATAGGTCTTTGACGTTGTTTAGTGTCAATCGGGTTTGCGCTGATTGCTTTAACTTTAATTAATAATTCTCTATCTTTTGGCGTTGGTTTTTCTTTATCAAATTCATAAAATAAATTGCCCTCTGATAATTGAAAGGCACGATCTGCTCCAATTGCTTTCATCATCTATACACCTCATTTATCTAATACATCAGAAATTTTTATCACTTGTTTACCAAAATTCTCACCTGTGAAAAGATTATTGAAGGCTTTAGGGACTTGGTCAAAACCTTCTGCTACAGATGTTTTCGTTTTAATCTTACCTTCTTTAACCCATTGTGCTAATTCTTGACCTGCACGCGCAAAGTCATCTTTAAATTGATGCACTAAGAAACCTTGCATCAATGCTTGATGTTTAATTAACATCGGTTGCACTGCGGGTTCGTAAGAAACTTCTTTATCATTATATTTAGAAATAGAACCGCATACCGGTATACGTGCGAATGTATTTAAGTGTTTAAATACTTCATTTGCGACAGTTCCGCCAACGTTTTCAAAGTAGACATCTACGCCGTCCGGTACTGCTTGAGCTAAGGCTTCTGCATAATCTTCTTTCTTATAATCCACCGCTTCATCAAAGCCTAGTTCATCAATAAGATAGCTTGTTTTCTGATCTCCGCCTGCAATACCGACAACACGGGCACCTTTGATTTTTGCGATTTGGCCAACCACTGCACCGACTGCGCCAGAAGCCGCTGAAACCACGACTGTTTCACCAGCTTTTGGTTGACCGATATCTAACAAGCCGTGATAAGCTGTTTGACCAGTCATGCCTAAAACACCTAAGAATAAATAAGGTGGTACATCTAAATCTGGCAAATGCATTAAATCATCAGCTTTCACTGTACTGTATTTTTGCCATGGCAACATACCAGACACTGTGTCACCTTTTTTAAAGTCAGAATGATTGGATTCTGTTACTTGTCCTACTGCTAAACCTACAATCGGCTGGTCTAATTCAAAACCGCCGATATAAGAATTCGTATTCGGCTTCATACGATTACGCATATAAGGATCAGCTGAAATATAAGCTGTTTCAATTGTGACTTCTCCTTCTTCAGGTGAAGCAATATCAATCGTTTCAAAGCGAAAGTCCTCTGCTTTAGGCAATCCTTCTGGATATTGTGCTAACACAATTTGTTCATTTTGTGTCATTTCATCCGCTCCAATCTATTTGTCATTATATTATTAGTATTGCCGAATTGAGATTTTTCTAACCTTGCTTACTGCCCCATAAGAACTTAAAGATGTTTTTCGCAACTTTACCACTCTCATGAAGTTGACTATGTTGACCTTGTTTACCTTCTATCAAAAGTTCACGATAACTTTTCGCATGATCTATCATAATATATTTTAAAGATTTAGAAGAAGCATTTGTCACACGACCATCACTGTGTGTACCATCTTGGATATCTCCATAAATATTTAAGATTTCTACATTTTTATAGGCAGGATCTTTTTTCAACTTCAATATTTCTACATAACCATCTGTCATTTGATCAGGCTTCCCATTTTTATCTAATGTTACTTTTCCTGGTTCATCTCCCATACCGATGATGCCATTAAAGATACCTGCGATATTGACTTGTTTATGTAAAGTCGGCAAGTCTGGATTATTACTATTGTCTAACATGTACTTCGCAAACGACATATTACTCATAGAATGTGTCACAATGTTGAATTGTTTAAATTGATAATCTTGTTGTAACGCTTCAAGTACATTTTTAATCCAAAATGCATTCAGTTTCATGTCACCATTTTCGTTATCCTTCAAATTAACTAAAACAATCGGGTGTTTATCTTTCGTATCAAATTTACCTTTTAAAGTGACATGGCCATTTGCCCCTACTGTCGCGACGACCGGCTTTTTCGTATAGCCTTCTTTTTGTGCCTGTGTTTCAAAGAAGCGTAATGAATTCACACTGCCGCCATAACCATGCATAAAAATTGTAGGTGTATTGATTTTTGTTTCTTTATCTAACGGATTCGTCGGGTGATATTCAGCCCATATATACTTAACAATACCTAGTACGCCTAAAACAATCGCAATTATGGCGATAATTCTAATCGTTTTCGCATCAGGTTGATTTTGTTTCTCCATCTCTATCCCCTCGTTCTTTCCTGCTGATTGTATATTTTCACTTAAGTATAGAGGTTTCTTTAAAGGACTGCAATGAAAAATAGGCATTCTAAAAGTGGTGTATCACCTTTAGAATGCCTAAATGATTAATCTAATACGGAAGAAACTTGAACGATTTGTTTGCCAATTTCTTTACCTGTAAAGAGAGATCTGAATGCACTTGGGATGTTGCCGAAGCCTTTTACTAATGACGTTTTTGTTTTGAGTTTTCCATCTTTGATCCATTGTGCTAAGTCTTTTTCAGCACGTTCAAAATCATCTTTAAATTGAGAAGCTAAAAAGCCTTGCATCAATGCTTGATTTTTAATCAACATTGGTTGAACAGCGGGTTCATATGATATTTCTTTATCATTATAGTTAGAGATTGAACCACACACAGGTATTCGCGCAAATGAATTTAAATGCTTAAATACTTCATTCGCAACTGTACCGCCGACATTTTCATAGTATACATCGACACCATTTGGTACTGCTTTAGCTAATGCTTCAGCATAATCCTCTTTTTTGTAGTCGACTGCGTCATCAAATCCAAGTTCATCTATGAGGTATTGTGTTTTAGCTTTACCTCCGGCAATACCTACTACATAGCAACCTTTGATTTTCGCAATTTGACCGACGACTGAACCGACAGCACCTGATGCTGCTGAAACAACAACCGTTTCACCAGCTTTTGGTTGGCCAATTTCTAACAAACCATGATAAGCCGTTTGACCCGTTGCACCTAAAGCACCTAAATACCAATGCACTGGTATATCATCATCGACATTTAGCACTTCTAAATCTTCTGCCGGCATTGTATTATAACGTTTCCATTCAAACAGACCTCTGACAATGTCTCCTTCTTTGACTGTATTGTCTTTTGATTGAATTACTTTTGCGAGCCCTCTTCCCCATATTGGTTGATCAATTTTGAAGGCTGTCACATAAGAAGCCCCTTTAATCATGCCATTACGAAAATAAGGATCAATTGATAGGTATGCTGTTTCTAATAACACTTCACCTTGTTTTGGCTCTATGATTTCAGCTGGTTCATAACGAAACGTTTGTTCATCTGGTAATCCGTCTGGAAATTGTGCGAAGACAATTTGTTCATTTTCCATTTTAACCGCTCCTTTTTTTACTTATACTTCTAAATTAAATGTGAAATGCATAGAGTTCAATATAAGCAACTTAAAAAGCCGTAACTGAATGGAGGCAGTTACGGCTTCGTTTATATTTGTGAGAAGTTATTAAGGAATTTTCTATTATGTTTAATGGATGAATAGAATGGTTGTTATTTGTTCAGGTATTTTTCAATGTAAAATGCAGATTCTTCGATAGATTTATATTCCGTGTTAATGACAATGGCATTAAATTTATCAAAGACTTCTTCCGCATAACTTAATTCTTTTTTAATGCGATGTAAACTGTTGTAGTTGGCTGAACTTTTCATACCCAGTACACGGATGCGTTCTGTACGGATATTCATAATATAATCGGGACTTGCGGTTAAGCCGAATACTAACATTTTCTTGTTGAAGACTTCTTCAGGAATCGGTGCTTCAGGCACTAATGGAATATTGGCGATTTTATAACCTTTGTTCGCAAGATACATACTAAGAGGTGTTTTAGATGTTCGGGACACACCTAGAATCACCGCATCTGCTTCTTCAATACCGGTAAAAACTTTGCCGTCATCATATTTGACTGAGAATTCCATTGCCTCAATACGTTCAAAATAGTGCTGATCCATTTTGCGTAAGGCACCGCTTTCGCGTAAGGCTTTTTTATGTGTTTTGTTTTCAATTAAATTAAGCAAATCTGTCATATAATCTACATAAAGGATACCTTGCTCTTCAGCATAAGCTTGACCGATTTGATTAAATTTTGGATTCACGAGCGTTGTGATGACAATCGCATCACGCTGCTTTGCTAATTTTAAAATCGTTAGAAATTCTTCTTCATTTTTAATGAAGGGGAATTTCTTAATTTCTACGTCATCTTCTATATCAGGAAACTGCGTTAATGTCGCATGAATCATACGCTGCGCAGTTTCTCCGATAGAATCTGACACTATATATAATGCTAAATGTTCGTTATTGTTTTGCACCGATTGCTCTCTCACTTTCTGCTTGGCTTTGAGCAGCAGCCAACATTGCGCCAGGAACTCTGAATGGTGAGCATGAGACATAATCAATCGCTAAGTTATTGAAGTAATGAATTGATTTCGGATCACCGCCGAGTTCACCACAAACCCCAATTTTGATGTTTGGATTTGCAGCTTTAGCTTGCTCTACTGCTGTTTTAATCAACTGACCTACACCATCAACATCCAATGTTTGGAATGGGTCGACTTCAAGTAAGCCTCTGTTGATATATTCACTGATAAATTTACCTGCATCATCACGAGAGAATCCAAATGTTAATTGTGTTAAGTCATTCGTACCGAAACTGAAGAACTCTGATTCTTTCGCAAGTTGCCCTGCAATCAAGCAAGCTCTTGGTGTTTCAATCATTGTTCCGATTAAGTAATCGATCGACGTATTGTCTTTTGCTAACATGCTTTCAGCTGTCGCTTGGATTGTGTCTTTTAATGTTTTGAATTCTTCTACTGTAGATACAAGCGGTATCATAATTTCAGGTTGACTTTCGATACCCTCATTTTTTAATTTTAACACACTGCCGATAATCGCTTCAGTCTGCATTTCAGCAAGTTCTGGATAAGTTACTGCTAAACGGCAGCCACGGTGACCAAGCATTGGGTTAGTTTCATGCAAGTCAACAATACGTTTACGCAGCACGTCTTTATCAACATTTAATTGTTGTGAAACTAATTGAATTTCATCATTTGTTTTCGGTAAGAATTCATGTAATGGCGGATCCAGTAAACGTACAATTGTCGGACGGCCATTAGATAATCTGAAAATCTGTTCGAAGTCTTCAATTTGATATTTACGGATTTCATTTAATGCTTCGATTCGTTCTTCTTGTGAAGAAGCTAAGATGAAACGACGCATTTGAACTAAACGTTCTGCACCGAAGAACATATGCTCAGTTCTGACTAAGCCGATACCTGCTGCATCAAATTGGTAACCTGATGCGATGTCTTGAGGCGTTTCAGCGTTCATGCGTACATTTAAACGTGCAGTTTCTTGTGTCCATTGCATGAAGCGATCAAAGTCTTCACTGTGGTCAGCATCTGTTTTTTCAATATCGCCTAAATAAATGTTACCTGTTGAACCATCAACTGAAATGATGTCACCTTCATTTAACGTTTGGCCATGATATGTTACAACTTTATTTTCAGTATCGATATTTAAGTTTGAACAGCCCGTTACACAACATTTACCCATACCGCGAGCAACAACTGCCGCATGAGATGTCATACCGCCATGCGTTGTCACAATCGCTTCACTTGCGACCATACCTTCAATATCTTCAGGTGATGTTTCAGGTCGCATTAAAATTACTTTTTCACCTTGATCCGCTTGTACTTTCGCATCTTCTGCTGAGAAGACTACTTTACCTGTTGATGCACCCGGACTTGCGGGAAGACCTGCATCAGAAATTGCTTCTGCCGCTTCAATCGCTTCTGGTTTGAACGTCGGATGCAATAATGTATCAATTGATTTTACATCTACCTTTGTTAGCGCCTCTTCTTTAGTGATAACCCCTTCATCTACTAAATCAACCGCAATTTTCATTGCTGCTTTGGCTGTACGTTTCCCATTTCTTGTTTGTAAAATATAAAGTTTACCGTTTTCAATTGTGAATTCGATATCTTGCATATCTTTATAATGTGCTTCTAATTTCTCAGTCACATCTACGAACTCTTGATATACCTCAGGCATTTGTTGTGCCAGTGTTTCAATTTCTTTTGGTGTACGAATACCTGCCACAACGTCTTCACCTTGTGCATTTAATAAGTACTCACCAAAGACATGGTTATCACCTGTCACAGGGTTTCTTGTAAAAGCAACACCTGTACCACTGCGGTCTCCACTATTACCGAAGACCATTTCTTGGATGTTGACACCTGTACCGATATCGTGCGGGATATCATTTAAATCACGGTATACACGCGCACGGTCGTTATCCCAAGATTTAAATACCGCTTCAACTGCTTCAGTCAATTGTGTAAATGGATCTTGCGGGAATGGTTTATAAACTTCTTCTTCATAAATTTCTTTGAAACGTGCACTGATGACTTTTAAACCTTCTGCTGGAATTTCAGCATCAGTTTCATAACCATTATCTTCTTTATATTTGTCGAAGTAGCGATCAAATGCTGTCATGTTGATACCGTATACAACTTGTCCAAACATTTGAAGCAAGCGACGATAACAATCATACGCAAAGCGTGCATCATTTGTTTTTTCAGCTAACTTCTCAACATTTTCATCATTTAAACCTAAGTTTAAAATCGTGTCCATCATACCCGGCATTGAAATTTTCGCACCACTACGGACAGAAACTAACAACAAGTTGTCGTCAGATGAAAAAGATTTCCCAGTACGTTCTGAGAAAGCTTTGAGTTGTGTATGTAATTCCTCTTTTAACTCGTCAGATAATGTTGCGCCTTGTTTCAAATATTCAATACATGCTTCTGTAGTTATCGTAAAGCCATCTGGTACTGGTAAACCTAAGCGCATCATTTCAGCTAAGTTTGCACCTTTACCGCCAAGCAAATCCTTCATGGATTGACTACCTTCTTCAAATGCATAAATATATTTTGTCATTTGTAGATCACCTCATCTATTTTTATCAATGTGTCATACTAATCAGTTTATAGTATGTCATACTGAAAACGCTTTTACAATTAAAAACATACAATTGTTTCAATTAATTTGTTAAATATTTCACTAATTCGTTACATTTTAGTTAAAAGCAATGTTATTTACCCTTTTAATTAAATGAATTAAGCTAAAGATAAGAAGATTAAAGGAGCATCTATAATGAAAGGTTATGAATTATGTGTCAGTAAGGTACCCTTATTCCAAAATTTAGATACAGAAGCATTAGAACATGTCTTTTCAAAAGTTCATGCGACAAAAGTACGTAAAGGCGATTACCTCTTTATGGCTGGAGATGATGTGCATACTTTATTTGTGATTCATTCCGGCAAAGTACGCATCTATAGACTGACGGATGAAGGGGATGAACAATTAATCCGTATTTTAGAACATAGTGATTTTACAGGTGAGTTGACTTTATTTAATGCATCAGATAGTGCTAATACGTATGCAGAAGCGTTAGAGGACAGTGATGTTTGTACGATTAACCAATCCTCTATTCATCAATTAATGACAGATTATCCTGAAATCGGAATTAAAATGATTGAAGGTTTGGCAGAACGATTGAATCAATCTGAAACGATGACGACACAAATCGCATTGATGAGCAGTAAAGAGCGTTTACTGGAATACATCCAACTAGAGACAACAGACGGTTTATTAAAGCTTTCAATGACTAAAAAGAATTTAGCGACTTATTTAAGCATGCAGCCAGAAACACTAAATCGTACCTTCAAACAACTGGAACAAGAAGGTATTTTAGACAAAATCAATCACAATACCTATAAAGTACTGAAAAATTGATCTAGGTCAATTTTATTTCTCTCCTTCTCTCGTATCATTAAAAGTGAAAGCAGACATCACTTCATATGAGAGGAGGAGTTTTTTGATGTTTACAAAATGGATTTATCGTTATGAACAAACATTGACATTAGTCGCATTCATTGCCATTGTAGCTGGCATCTTGATACGTATCTTTCTAAAAGATATTGCTGTAATTGGAGATGCTTTGCTTATCTTTGCGACTGCTATTGCGATGTTGCCTATCGGATTACGTGCGATACAGGCACTACGATTTAAAATGTTCAGCATTGAACTGCTGATTAGTATCGCAGTCATCGGTGCACTCTTTATTGGTGAATTTATCGAGGCAGCTGTTGTAACGTTTCTATTCTTATTTGGAAGTTATTTAGAGAAAAAGACATTAGAACGGACACGTCGCTCCATTCAATCTTTAACGGAATTATCACCTGAAGAAGCCTTAATTAAACAAGCAGATGGATCACGTACTTTAGTATCAATCGAAGAAGTTTCAAGAGGTGATCGCATTATATTAACAGCAGGCAGCCGTGTACCTGTTGATGGTCACATCATTGAAGGTGAAGGTACATTTAACGAAGCTTCTATTACAGGTGAATCGGTTCCACTGACAAAGTGTCAACAAGATACGTTATACAGCAGTACGATATTAGAATCTGGCTATGTTGAAATGATTGCAGATAAAATCGGAGAAGATACTGCGTTTGCGAAGATTATTGATTTGATTGAAGAAGCTCAAGAAACTAAATCTAACACCGAACGTTTCTTAGACCGCTTCGCTAAATGGTATACACCCGCTGTCATTGTATTAGCCGCTATTGTTGGGCTTATCACTTGGAACTTGCATCTCGCAATTACTTTCCTCGTTATCGCATGCCCAGGTGCATTAATTATCGGTGCTCCTGTTTCAAGTGTTGCGGGTATAGGTAATGGCGCAAAACATGGTGCTTTGATCAAAGGCAGTGACATTATGGAGACCTTAGCACATATTGATGTGATGGTCTTTGATAAAACAGGTACATTGACTAAAGGACAACCAGAACTCTTACGTGTACAAACTTATAATAATCCACCTCATGATTTATTAGGTTTAATCGGTACTTTAGAACAAACCTCTGAACATCACTTAGCCCATGCGATAACAAGTTACGCTGAACAACATCATGTGTTGACGGATTATGTTGTAGAATCAACAACGCCGATTAAAGGAAAAGGCATTGCAGGTCAAGTTGATCATCAACAATTAATCGTCGGTAACCGTGCTTTGATGCAGGATCACCATATTGATATTTCACAAGCTGAACAAGATGCCTTATACGAAGAACAAACCGGTCATACTTTAGTCTTTGCGGCAATTAACGGAAAACTAGCAGCTGTTTTATCGATTAAAGATGAAGTACGTGAAGATGCGAAACAAGCCATTGACCTAATGAAACAACATGGTGTGAAACGTACCATTATGTTAACGGGTGATAATGCACATACTGCACGTGTGATAGCAGAACAGTTAGATATAGATGAGGTTGAAGCAGGCTTATTACCGGAAGATAAAACAGCTTACGTTAAACAACTACAAAATCAAGGTTATCATGTTGCGATGGCTGGTGATGGTATTAACGATGCCCCTGCGATTGCGACTGCAGATATCGGCTTAGCTATGGGAGATGGCGGTACAGATATTTCAATGGAAACCGCAGATATCGTATTAATGGCGGATCGTTTAAAACAATATGCTCATGCATTCTTATTAGCTAAAGCCACACACCGTAATATTAAACAAAATATCTGGATTGCGATGCTGACAGTATTCGCACTGCTCATCGGTGTACTCCTCGGCGGTGTGAACCTAGCGATTGGAATGTTTATCCATGAAGCAAGTGTCTTAGTTGTAATATTCAACGCTATGCGTTTAATCAAATTTAAAATTAAAGGAGAAGATTTAAATGAAACAACTCAAACTACAATTAGAAACCCTGACATGCCCTACTTGTATCAAGAAAATTGAAGGTGCTTTAAATAAAACAGAAGGTGTTGAATCAGCAAAAGTCTTATTCAACAGCAGTAAAGTCAAAGTTAAATATGAGGACACAATCATCTCTTCTGAACAAATCAGCGAAACAATAGAACAATTAGGGTATAGTGTCTTACAAGTAGCTTAGTCTTTCATACAGAATATTAAAGTAAAATAAGTCAATTATCTATTTAAATTCACGTGTGATATACTAGCACTTCATTCAATATTTGATGAAAGGTGATTAACCATGCTGAAAAATCAATTTCCAATCGGTAAGTTCCAAAAACCAGATCGTTATAGTGTAGAAGATTTAAACACGTGGATTGATGCGATTGAAGAATTGCCAGATATACTCACAACACTCACAACGAACGCATCTGCAGAAGAACGTCATGCGACCTATCGTGAAGGCAGTTTCGATGTTCAAACTTTAATTCACCATATTGCTGATAGCCACATGCACGGTTTTATTCGTACGAAACAAACATTGACTGAAGACCATCCATTTGTCACATCATTCCTACAAGATGCTTGGGCTGAAGCTCCAGACAATCAAGCACCCTTAGAATACTCACTAGAACTGATTGACGGCATGCATAAACGTTGGGCCATCTTATTACGTGACCTGCCTATCGAAGCATTTGACCGTACGTTCTACCATCCTGAAGAAGGTGAAGGTAGACTTGCAGATCTTGTAGCTAAAATGGCTTGGCATGGTAACCATCATCTAGAACATATTAAATTGGCACTAAAGGAAATTGAGGAAAGTTAATGAATTTTCAAGGACTCACAACACTATGTTGTGGGTCTTTTTTTGTTCAAATTTAAATTTAAATGTACTAATAATGGCAACTTTCCTACATCTTTTAAAAAGTATTGACGCTTCAAGTAAGCGGTTTTATACTTTAAGTGAACAAAAGGAAACATAAAGAAACACAAACCAACAAAGAAGGTGCATCTAAATGACTAAACTATTTTTTGAGGACACTGTTTTCGTAAGTGATGCAGACTCAAAAGAAGAAATTTTCAAAGAGGTATCAGAAGCTCTTGTTAAACAAGGAGATGTAAAAGATAGTTTCTTTGAACATGTAATCGAAAGAGAACATAACTACCCTACTGGCATGGATTTATCATTGTTAAATGGTAAGTATGCCAATATTGCAATTCCACATACTGAATCAGAATACGTAAATACTACAAAAATCGTACCTGTAAAATTGAACCATCCTGTTCATTTCAAAAACATGATTTCACCACACAATGATCTGGAAGTATCTTTTTTATTCATTATCTTAAATAGCGATAAAGCTAAACAAACACAGTTACTTGCTAGAATCATGGATTTTATCAATTCTCAAAAAGAAGAAGATATGCTTAAATTCTTCAACTTTAATAACTCAACAGACATCTATAACTACTTAGATAAAAACTTTAAATAATTAGGAGTGAAGACATCATGATTAAAATTTTAGCAGCATGTGGCGCAGGTGTTAACTCAAGCCACCAAATTAAAGCAGCACTAGAAGAAGAATTAACAAAAAGAGGTTATCAAGTTAGCTGTGATGCAGTAATGATTAAAGATGTTAACGAAGACTTATTAAGTGGATATGACATCTTTGCTCAAATTGCTAACACTGATTTCAGCTTCCCTATTACAATTCCGGTTGTTGACGCAGGTGCTATTCTTTATCGTGTGCCAGCTATGGCAGAACCTGTTTATCAAGCAATGGAAGATGCGATTAAATCTATTCAAAAATAAGAATTCATAATTTTAACCACTTAGAACAATCACCAAGGAGAGGATAAAATGAACTCGCTTATTGATTTAGCCAACACCATATTCAAACCTTTAATTGATTTAGGAGCTGCTCCATTAATGACTGTGATTCTTGCAATTATCACCTTCATTTTCACTAAAAAACTTTCTAAATCTCTTGAAGGCGGTTTGAAATTAGGTATCGCTTTAACAGGTATCGGTGCAATCATCGGGATCTTAACAACAGCATTCTCACAAGCCATGACAGATTTCGTTGAACGTACTGGATTATCTCTTAGTATTACTGACGTAGGTTGGGCACCATTAGCAACTATTACTTGGGGCTCCCCTTACACATTATATTTCTTAGCAGTAATGGTTATTGTGAATATCGTTTTATTATTCATTAACCGTACTAACACTTTAGATGTTGATATTTTTAACATCTGGCACTTATCTATTGTAGGATTATTTGCGATTTACTGCGGAGCAAATTTATTTGTCGCAACACTATTAGTTATCTTTATCGGCGTTATGAAAATCATTAACTCTGATTTAATGAAACCGACATTTAATGACTTATTAAATGTACCATCATCAAACCCTATGACATCTACTCATATGAACTATATGATGAACCCATTCTTGTTAATCATGGATAAAATCTTTGATAAAGTTTTCCCTTGGTTAGATAAATATGATTTTGATGCTGCAAAATTGAACAACAAAATTGGTTTCTGGGGTTCTAAATTTGCCATTGGTTTATATTTAGGTGTATTTGTTGGTTTACTTGCAGGACAATCACCTACTCAAATCTTTGCCTTAGCATTTACTGCTGCTGTTGCATTAGAGTTATTCTCTTTAATCGGATCTTGGTTCATCGCATCTGTAGAACCTTTATCTCAAGGTATTTCAAACTTTGCTAACAGTAAATTAAAAGGACGCCAATTAAACATCGGTTTAGACTGGCCATTCATTGCTGGTCGTGCAGAAATCTGGGCAGCAGCTAACGTATTAGCTCCTATCATGTTATTAGAAGCAATGATTTTACCAGGTAATAAACTTTTACCACTTGGTGGTATTATCGCAATGGGCGTTACCCCTGCTTTACTTGTTATTACTCGAGGTAAATTATTACGTATGATTATTATTGGCGCAATCGAATTACCATTATTCTTATGGGCAGGTACATTAATAGCTGAATTCGTAACTGAGACAGCTAAAAAAGCAGGTGCTTTCCCTAAAGGATTAAGCAGTGATACATTAATTTCACACACTACTATGGAAGGTCCACTAGAAAAATTCTTAAGTTATTTAGTAGGTCATGCAGTACATGGTGGCGGTATGTTTATTGTTTACGCTATCGTTGCACTTGCAATCTACTTACTTGCTTTCATCTGGTATGCATTTGAAATGAAAAAACGAAATAAAATTTACGAAGAACAAGGTAAATAAAATAATAATCAAAATAAACGTAGGTGTCTTACATCGATGTTTATTTATGACAAATATTTTAAAATTGTGGGATGTATTGTGGTATAAAACACATAATACATTGACATCTATCTATTCATTTACCTATACTTTAATTGACCAGATAAATATTAAAATACTTACTAACGAAGAAGGAGCAACTTATGACTCAATTATTTTCAAAAGATAGCGTTTTTGTATCAAATGCGGATAGTAAAGAAGCGGTACTAACAGAAGTATCAGAAGCATTAGTAAAAGCAGGTTATGTAAAAGACAATTTCTTAGAACATGTTTTAGATCGTGAAAAAAATTACCCAACAGCCCTAAGCTTATCAAATATCAGTGAAACATACCCTAATGTGGCAGTACCACATACTGAACCTGAATTTGTAAACACAACTAAAATTGTACCTGTTAAATTAACTAACCCTATCGTATTCCAAAATATGAGTTCACCTCATAAAGATTTACCAGTAGAATTCTTATTTGTGATTTTAAACGGTACAAAAGCAACTCAAGTACATTTATTATCAGACCTTATCGTGTTCTTTGAAAAACAAGATAAAGCTGAATTAGAAAAGTTCTTTAAATTGACTGATACAGATGCAATTTATGAGTATCTTCAAGCAAACTTTAAAAAATAATTTTTTCTACTAACGACATTCGTATATTGCTTTAATCCTCAAATCAAATTGGTTTGAGGATTTTTTACGTTTAAAGGACCAAAATTAAATAAAATTGGGTATTATTATTTAAATGCTTTTACAATTTAATATTAAGGAGAACGCCATGCAGAGAAATAAATTACGTTTATTGATTCCTATTGTCACTTTATTATTAATTTTGGTTTCAGCCTTATATGTACAAACTACACAAAACGGTTTGATTCAAACGAGCGCAGATACCAAGGATAAAACTCATTTTATGAATATTTGGTTGATCTATTTAATTCCACTTGTTTTGCTATTTGTTTTACCTTTACACTTTAAGTTTCAACCCCTTATTCAGAAACCTTTGAAGTCAGAACGTATTTTACTCATATTAGGTATTTTATATATCGTACTTGTGTTTCTTACACCTAAACCCTACTTTGAGCTCTTTTATATTTATAAATTTGTATTATTGTTGTTGATTCCTTTATGGATTATTAAGCGAGAAAAACTGTCCATACTCTCTAAAGCTAATCCAGTGATTGATTGGTCTCTTGCGCCTATTGTCTATGTAATTTGGTTAGTGCTCTATTTTAGTCCTTTGAACAACTTATCTCATATCTCTTATGATGAACCTTATCTTTTCGTACTGATATTTGCGATCATTTCAATATTAATGAATGCTGTATTAGAAGAAGTGTTTTACCGTGTGTGGCTACAAACACGTTTAGAACATTTGGGTATAGTGTCTTCTGTATGTATCAGCACAGTACTTTGGTCTTTATGGCATGCGGGCATCCAAGGACAAGGAAATCTTTTGGATTTGTCAGCACAAGCATTGGTCACACATGCGCTTGCGGGGATATTCCTTGGCTTTTTCTGGGCCAAATATCGAAATATCTACTTACTGATATTAATTCATATCTGTATGAATTTCCCGCTATACTTGATTACTTATTGGTCAAAATTCTTACCGTTTCTTTAAAACGACTGTGATAAATGAACAACCCACGAATCAATATTGGACTCGTGGGTTGTTCATTTTATTATTAATTAACGTTTATTGTTTAGTCGCATCTCGTTTGAACTTTTGTGGTAACTCAAAGAATGGTTGAATATCTTGTACATATTCTAAAATACCAATATATTCATCTTTTTCATCAAATAAAGCTTTGTATGTGACGTGAATGAATTGGTTACCTTTTTTAAACCACATGGATTCAGACTTTTTTTGTTTTGTTTTCAAATCACGAATAATCTGCATCACTTTGCTTAAACTTTTTGGTGGATGACAATTAGCCACATTTCTTCCAATAGAGATAGGTGTACGGATAAACATCATGTCAGACGCTTCAACTAAATCATTGAAATACTTAAAAGTGCCATTTTTATCTACAAACGTAATTTCTACTGGCAAGTTATTTAAAATAAGGTCCGCTTCTTTTGTCGTTAAGAAACCTCCACCAAAGCGCAAATTCTGTTGCCCTTGTTTTGCATCATATTTTGCGTCAATAGAAGTTAATTCTATTTCAGAATCGTGCCATATCTCAGGAACTTCTATCGCATAGCCAAAAGCACTGCTTTCTTGCGCAATTTGTTGCCACTCAACTGCACTGATGTCTTCCTGCATTAGTGGGATGAATAGTATCTCTTCTTGGCGTAATATGTCCGTTAAACTGCTTTCTAATTCAGTATAAGCATTTTGAATATGTCGCCAATCTACTTCTTCAAGTTTAGCTACACGTTTTTGTAGTTTATTCAACGCAAAACGAATCACATCATCATCAGCCCACATTTTTCTCGGTAAGATATACTCTCCTCTTCGTTCTATGACAGGAAAGATAATCTTTTCTTTACGATTAAAATGTGGAATTAAACCTGAAAGTGTTTGAACTTTCCATTTAAATAATTCAATCGCTTCTGTTTCATTCACCTTTACTTGATCTAACAAAGCGCTTGTTTCTTGAAGCAATGACTTAAATATATTAATTTCTTGTTTGAAGATATTCAGTGGATGCGTTTTATCATTTGAAAGTGTGATTTCTGTCAGTGATTGTTTTGTCACCTTTTCATATGTTGAGACAAAACGTTCTATTTCATACATAGACGTAAATTTTTCAATAAAGTAAAGCTGTCTAAGTGCTTCTGTTATTTTACTGCTTGATTCGTTTTGAGAGAGTTCTATTAACATGTCAGTAATATCTTCTTGATGTATATGTTGATCAATGAGTCCTTTAACTTCTTCTTTAACCTCATTTGAAACTGAACTAATATTAAACATCACAAACACCTGCAATTCTTATATTTCATCTCTTCTAGTATAACTGTTTAATATCAGTGACGATATTAGCATATTCACTGAATTTTATCAGATTAATCACTGAATATGTGTTAATATTTGTGTTTGCGTATCCCATTCATAGATCGCAGGCATTTTCATCTGAAGGAAATCTTCATATTGAAACTTGCCTTTAGTTAAATGATTAAATAACAGTGACATTGCGGTGCCATGTCCACATATTAATAATGTAGATACATTACTATTCTTTATAATTTGATCATAGGTTTGAACGATACGATTTTGTACTTCATTTAAAGACTCACCATTTTCCAACTTGTAGTCAAAATCTCGCCACTGCTTTTCCGCAAATTCATAAAAGTCTTCTACCCAATGTCCTATTTTTCTTTCACGCAATCCTTCTTCTTTATGAATTGGTAACTTTAACCTTTGTGAAGTTGGCAATATCGTTTGCATCACACGACGATAAGGACTGGCGTATATTTGTTCAATGTTTTTATCGTCAAAAAAAGATGCCAATGCTTCTGCTTTATTCAGCCCTTCTTTAGTTAAGGGTGCAATGACATCTTCTTTCACACTATTATCTCTTAATGAATGTCTGACAAAGTATATTTTCATTCTTTTTTATTCTCGTCCTCCTCATCCTCTTCTTCATAAATTGTTAAACTCAAATCAATATAATCTTCCATTTTACTACCTTTACCTTCTTGAGGATTCCACAGTACTCTTTGGTAATCTGTTCCTCCATCCAAAAAGATACAACCACATTTACAATTGACCATTTCATGTCTATGTGTAGATTCAATAATATCTCCGCACATTTTACATTTCGCAATACTTCTGATGATTTTTTTCATGATGTCCCCTTCTTTCAAGTATTGAGTTTTATTTAATCATTTAAGTTTTCAAGTTGTTCTAATCTTTTTTGATACTGAAGATATAACATGGTAAATCTACTGTTGCTTTTGTTATCCCAAGGTTTTGGACGACCACAAAAATGTAAGAACACAGTATGATAGGCAACCCAATGTGTATCGTACTTACCTACACTTTTTGTATAATACATATTTGCTTGTCTTGTGTCATAATTCCAAATTTCTTCCGGTATTTCTTTAATCTTATCACCATACAAACTATTCATAACGTCTTGATCAGGTAATAATAAGTATTGATTATTTTTCTCTATAAAATTAAAAATATCATCCATGCTTATTTCTTGTCTTGCTTTTTCTACATCAATCAACATAACTCCTGAATTGAAATATACTTGACCTTGTTTCGTACCTAAACGTAGATTATTCATGCCTTGTGAAAATTTTGTAAATCCTTCATGTGTTGCTGCCGCAAATATATTCCTTTCTAAATTCAGATTCCATAAATCGTCTATTGTATTAATCACTAAAATATCTGGATCTAAATAAAGTACTTTTGTCACTGATTCAGGCAGTAATTCACCACACGCTAATCTAAAGTACATTTCTTGAGGATAACGTTCAACTGTTTTCGCATTGCCAAAATAATTGGGCGGTACTTTAACTTCTTCTAATTCCATATTAAATGATGACAATAATTCTTCTAACTGCATTAGTTTACTTTGTGGTATTTTCTCATGAACCAACCAAACTTTAAATGATAAATGGGGATTCGTATCATGTAATGATAACAACATAACCTTTAATGGTTTCAAATAGTTTTCATTTAGCGTTACTAAAATATCTACTTTTTCATGCAATGTTACCGCCTCCTTCTTTTAAAATAATCATATCACACACAACTAATTAATTAGAATTGAAAGCACCAGCGAATTAATGATATGAAAGTATACCAGAAATGAAAAAATTTCTAAAAGGTCGATATGTAAATAACTTTTACAGGCATAAAAAAACACTCCCCAAACTTGGGAAGTGTTTGAATAATAGTAATCGTTTGTCCAACAATTAACGTTTTGAGAATTGTGGTGAACGACGTGCTTTTTTAAGACCTGGTTTTTTACGTTCTTTCATACGTGGGTCACGAGTAAGTAATCCAGCGCGTTTTAAAGAACTTCTGTATTCAGGATCTGCTTCTAATAATGCACGAGCGATACCGTGACGGATAGCTTGTGCTTGACCTGTGAAACCGCCACCGTTAACGTTAACTAAAACGTCGTAGTTACCTTGAGTTTCTGTAACTTCGAATGGTTGGTTTAAGTCTAAGATTAATGATTCGAATGGTAAATATTCACGTACGTCAACACCGTTTACAGTGATGTTACCTTCGCCTGGTACTAAACGTACACGTGCTACTGAGTGTTTACGACGGCCTGTGCCTCTATATTCAACTTGTGCCAATGTAATTTCCTCCTTCTAATTAACCACGTAACTCGTAGTTTTCTGGTTGTTGTGCAGCGTGTGGATGTTCAGCGCCACCATATACAAATAATTTTTTACCTTGTTTTTCACCTAAACGGTTGCTTGGTAACATACCTTTAATTGAAATTTCAAGTAAACGTGCTGGGTTTTTCTCTTTTAATTCACCAGCTGTGATTGATTTAATACCACCTGGGTAGTTTGAGTGACGGTAGTAAACTTTGTCAGATTCTTTTTTACCAGTCATTTCGATTTGTCCAGCGTTGATGATGATTACATAGTCACCGTTATCAACGTGTGGTGTGTAAGTTACTTTATGTTTTCCGCGTAAAATAGTTGCTACTTCTGATGATAAACGACCTAGTGTTTGGCCAGCCGCATCAATAACATACCATTTGCGCTCAATGTTTGATTCATTAGCCATAAATGTTTGACGCATAATAATTGTCCTCCTAATAATAACTGCGTGTTGAGTTGCTTTTTAAAAAATCAATGTTACGATTCAAAGCTCAGATAATTTCAGATTGTTGATTTCGTTTCGACTTTGCTTCTATATCTAGTAACACAATAAGTTTCCGGGGCTTATCGTGGGGTGATATAAAACAATACCGCATATAATCGTATAATTTATTAGTGTATTTGTCAATACGAATCAGTCATTTTGCAATGATTTTTTGCGATGAATTTTTATATCTGAACCAAAATCTTGTATCAGTGATTCTGGTGATAAATATATCTTTTCTAAATACAATCCTTCTGCGGGTGCAGTGAACGGTACTTGATTACGATCTTTCGCTTCTAATAAGCCTGGAACTTCGTCTGGTGATCGCTTACCTTTACCGACTTCGATTAAAAACGCGACTAACACACGTACCATATTATATAGAAAACCAGAGCCAGTCACAACATAGTCAAAGCCATTTTTTGTTTTAATAATTTCACTTTGATAAAGCGTACGCTCTTTACTTTCTACTTCGGTCTTTTGTGAACAAAATCCTGTAAAATCATGCGTACCGATAAATTGTTGTGCTGCTTGATTCATTTTATCTAAATCTAAGTCATAATCATTATAAGTTTTTAAACCGCTCATAAAAACATCGCGATGCGCACCTTGATACACCATATAACGATATCGCTTTCCTACGCAGTCATAGCGGCAATGAAAGTCGTCATCGACGATTGATACCTCTTTGACATAAATGTCGTCAGGCAGTGCGCTATTCATCGCATATTGCCATTGCTTAGGTGCGATATCTAGTTCTGTATCAAAATGGAAATATTGTTCCATCGCATGCACCCCTCTATCTGTTCTGCTTGAAGGATGGATACGTACATGACGCTTATGCATACGTTTTAAAATCTTCTCAAATTGTTGTTGCACGGTTCTACCGTGCTGTTGAATCTGAAAGCCTAAGAAGTTGCTTCCTTGATACGCTATATTAACTAAAATACGCACACGTCTACACTCCTAAATATTTTAATACAAATAATATAACCGCAATTGGAATCAATGAACCGATAAGCAAAGTATCTTTCCAATGCCATTCTAATTTACGGAAACTTGTACGTTTTGATTTTACATCATATCCACGTACTTCCATCGCAATTGCTAAATCTTCTGCACGTTGAAAGGCAGAAATAAATAGTGGAATCAGTAATGGAATAAATGCTTTGATTCTTTGTCCCATTGAACCTGAACTGATTTCAGATCCTCGTGATTTTTGCGCTAAAATAATTTTATCTAACTCTTCCATTAACGTTGGGATGAAACGTAGCGCAATGGACATCATCATGCTTAATTGTTGTACAGGGACTTTTACAACTTTAAGCGGCGATAAAATTTTATCAAAGGCATCTGTTAATGCGATCGGATTCGTTGTTAAAGTCATAATCGTTGAAGCCATCATAATGAACATCAACCGCATAGATATAAAGATCCCTTCTTTGATACCACCTGAATCAATCGAAATAAATTTCCAGCTGAACAACGTCGTTCCGCCTTTAGTTAAAAACAAATGCATTAAAAACGTAAAAATTAAAAAGAACAGTATTGGGGTTAAGCCTTTTAATAAATAAAACAGCTTGATTTTACCACAATACATAAATATCAATAACACTAACAACATCCACCCATACATCGGGAAGCTATGACAGAAAAAGACTAAGACAATATAGAAAAAGACAAATGCTAATTTAGCTCTAGGATCCATACGATGTACTATCGAATCCAGAGGTAAATAGCGACCAATGATAAATTTATTTTTCATTTCGCTGCCACTCCCTATAGAGTTCAATAAACTCTTCGTCAGTTAATGCTGTATCAGATAGTTTAGTCTGATGTTTGTGTTCAAAGTCTCTTTGTAGTTGCACAATGTCTGGTAAATCCAATGAATAATCATTAATACGCTCGGAATCACTGAATAATGCTCTTGGTGTCCCCTCATATACAAGCGTTCCTTTTTGTAAGACTTTAATACGATCTGCATATTGTGCAACGTCATTCATGTCATGAGTTACCAATACGATAGTCTTTCCTTCCTGCTGCAACTGTTTTAGTAAACCCATCACTTGCTTTCGACTGTGTGGATCTAAGCCTGCTGTCGGTTCATCTAACACAATGATGTCTGGATCCATCGCAAGAATTGAAACAATCGCAATTTTACGCATTTGTCCTCCAGACATTTGAAAGGGTGATTTGTTCATCACATCGCGATCAAAACCTAATTTCATCAGTAAGCGATATGCATAGTCCTTTACCTTGTCTAAGTTCATATTGAAATTTTTGGGACCGAACAGAATCTCACGCTCTACACTATCTTCAAAGAGTTGTGATTCTGGAAATTGAAAGACAAGCCCTACACGTTGTCTCATAGGGCGAATCGCTTTATCCTTAGTCTTTGCCTTCAGAATTAAATCATCAAGCGCTACGGTGCCGTAAGAGGGCTTTAACAAGCCATTAAAATGTTGGATTAATGTAGATTTGCCTGAACCTGTCTGACCAATAATCGCATAATAATGTCCTGGTTCAAACTCTGTATTGATTTGATGTAATGCTTCATATTCAAAAGGTGTGCCTTTTTGGTACACATATGTGACGTCGTTAAATTTTATACTCATAAACGTGCCACCAGTGCATCATATGTCAGAAACTCAGACGGGTTACCAAGCAATGAATTAATGCGCATTGGAAATGGTAAATCTAAACCTATTTCTGTTAATGATGCTCCTTTCTCAAAAATTGCTTCTGGTGTACCTTTTTCATACACCTCTCCACGATTCATCACAATCATATAATCTGAATCTAATGTTTCAGTTAAATCATGTGTAATCGAAATAATCGTTACATTTTTTTCAGTGTTCAAATGTCTGACCAGCTGCATCAGCGATTGTTTGCCTTCAGGATCTAACATAGATGTGGCTTCATCTAAAATAATCACATCAGGACTTAAAACTAATACACCAGCAATCGCAACACGTTGTTTTTGTCCGCCTGATAAGGCTTGTGGTTCATGATTGCGTTGCGCATACATTTCAACTTCTTTTAATACTTGCGGGACAGCTTGATGCATTTCTTCATAAGGGACTTCGAAATTTTCTAAACCGAATGCGACATCATATTGAACTGTAGAGCCCACAAATTGGTTCTCAGGATTTTGAAAGACTATGCCTAGGTGTTGACGAATCTCTGCTAAATTATCAGCTGTCATTGGTTGACCGTTTACAAGAATTTCCCCTTTTTGAAACGGCATCATACCCATCATCAGTTTTGCGATGGTAGATTTACCTGAACCATTATGACCGACAATAGAGGTCCATTTACCTTTAGGGATATTAAATGATAGATTTTTTAATGTGAACCATTCGTCGCCTTGGTATTGAAATGACACGTCATTAAATTCAATAATGTTCTCTGTGTTCAATATGACTCTGTCCCTTCTGTTTATTTTCACTCTACTTATTGTACATGAATATACGATATGTGTATATCCAAGACTATGTATCAAAAGCCCCTGTACCTAAAGAGAGTAAAGGGGCTTCGAAATAAAAAAGCGCGCACCCCATTCAATAATTGAGTTCACGCTTTAAAAAATATTAAGTTCTGTGAATGGGGTACTCTGAGCTAGACAATATTTGTATGTGGCAAACATTATCGTTGCACTCATTTGCTTTATATATTCATAAGTTCAGTGTGTTTACTTGTACAATGATAAGCGCACAATGTCATCACCATCGTGTGCTTCTACTTATCATCGTTGCTTTGTTACAAGTTAAAGTTGGAATTAAACGAATTCGATAATTGCTGCTTCAGCACCGTCTCCGCGACGAGGACCTACTTTAAGTACACGAGTGTATCCGCCTTGGCGTTCTGTGTAACGAGGAGCAATTTCACCGAATAATTTTTGTAAAGCTGTTTGTGTAGTTTCATCTTCGTTTAAGATTTCAACATCACGAACGATTCTAGCTGCTTGACGACGTGAAGCTAAATCTCCTTTTTTACCTAAAGTGATTAATTTATCAACCACACCGCGTAATTCTTTAGCGCGAGCTTCAGTTGTTTCAATACGCTCATTAACGATTAATGAAGTAGCTAAGTCACGTAACATTGCTTTACGTTGATCAGATGTACGACCTAATTTTCTGTAACCCATGAGTTAACCTCCTTTACCTTTATCAATCTTCTTTTCTTAGACCTAAACCTAAGTCTTCAAGTTTGTATTTTACTTCTTCTAAAGATTTACGACCTAAATTACGTACTTTCATCATATCTGCTTCAGATTTGTCAGCCAATTCTTGAACGCTGTTGATGCCTGCACGTTTTAGACAGTTATAAGAACGTACTGATAAGTCTAATTCTTCGATAGACATTTCAAGTACTTTTTCTTTTTGATCTTCTTCTTTCTCAATCATGATTTCAGCGTTTTTCGCTTCATCAGTGAGTCCAACAAAGATGTTCAAGTGTTCAGTCATAATTTTTGCTGCTAATGAAACTGATTCTTGTGGAGTGATTGATCCATCAGTCCATACATCTAATGTTAATTTATCAAAGTCACTGCTTTGACCTACACGAGTATTTTCTACTGTATAGTTAACTCTTTCTACTGGTGAGTATAAAGAGTCTACTGGTATAACACCAATTGGTAAATCACTAGTATTATTTTGTTCAGCTAATGCGTAACCTCTACCCTTATTCGCAACAAGACGGATTTTTAAATGTCCACCTTTAGCAACTGTAGCAATTTTAAGCTCTGGGTTTAAAATTTCAACATCACTATCATGAGTAATGTCAGCTGCAGTTACTTCGCCTTCATCTTTAACATCGATTTCTAATGTTTTATCTTCTTCAGAATAAATTTTAAGAGCTAGTTTCTTAATATTCATAATGATTGTAGATACGTCTTCAACCACATTTTCAATTGCTGAGAATTCGTGTAGAACTCCCTCAATTTCGATGTACTTAACGGCTGCACCTGGTAATGAAGATAGTAGGATACGACGTAAGGAGTTTCCTAGCGTAGTGCCATAGCCACGTTCTAGTGGTTCAACAACAAACTTACCGAATTTAGCATCTTCACTAATTTCAATTGTCTCAATTCTAGGTTTTTCAATTTCTATCATTATTTACATATCCTCCTTGGTTACGTCGACTTATAAGATACAGTTTATCTTAGTGATCTGCGGAAAATAACTATTTCTTGACAATAATATTATACGCGACGACGTTTTGGCGGACGGCAACCGTTATGAGGTACTGGAGTAACGTCTCTAATAGCTGTTACTTCTAAACCTGCTGATTGCAATGCACGGATAGCTGATTCACGGCCTGGACCAGGTCCTTTTACTGTTACTTCTACAGATTTTAAGCCATGTTCCATAGCTGCTTTTGAAGCAGTTTCTGAAGCCATTTGTGCTGCGAATGGTGTAGATTTTTTAGAACCTTTGAAACCAAGCGCACCTGCTGATGACCATGATAATGCGTTACCAAATTCATCAGTGATTGTTACGATTGTATTGTTGAAAGTTGAACGAATGTGAGCCACACCGTTTTCAACATTCTTTTTCACTCTGCGTTTACGAGATACTTGTTTACGTGCCATTAATATTTTCCTCCTTTACCTATTATTTTTTCTTGTTAGCTACAGTTTTAACTGGGCCTTTACGTGTACGAGCATTGTTTTTAGTTTTTTGACCGCGAACTGGTAAGCCACGACGGTGACGGATACCACGGTAAGATGAGATTTCCATTAAACGTTTGATGTTTAAGTTTTGCTCACGACGTAAGTCACCTTCTACTTTGTAGCTGTCTACAACTTCACGAAGACGACCTAATTCATCGTCAGTTAATTCGTTAGTACGAGTTTGTGGAGAAACTCCAGCTTCTGCTACGATTTTTTCAGCAGTTGATTTACCAATACCGTAAATATAAGTTAATGAAATTACAACGCGTTTTTCGCGTGGAATATCGACTCCTGCAATACGTGCCATATTATTTTACACCTCTCTTTTATTAACCTTGTCTTTGTTTGTGTTTCGGATTTTCACAAATGATCATTACTTTACCTTTACGTTTAATGACTTTACATTTTTCGCAAATAGGTTTTACTGATGGTCTTACTTTCATTTTAATACCTCCCTGTAATAATGGAGTGACGAATTATTTATAACGATAAGTGATTCTTCCGCGAGTTAAATCATACGGAGACATTTCTACTGTTACTTTGTCGCCAGGTAGAATACGAATATAATTCATTCTAATTTTACCACTCACATGTGCTAAAATTTCATGACCATTTTCTAATTCTACTTTAAACATTGCATTTGGTAAAGTATCTGTTACTGTACCTTCTAATTCAATTACATCTTGTTTTGCCATTAGAACAATTCCCCCTTTTGCATTATTAGTTAATGTCTATTGGAAAATGTTAGACATACTGCCCTTGTATCATTACGTTGAACAAAAATCGGGAATCATTATCGTTATGCTGTCACTCATAATTCGTTAGGCTGAGAGACAAACAATATCAGACTGCCTTCATTCAACATACAAGCAGCAATGTTGAATTACTTAAGATCTTCCAAGATATCGATAACTGAGCCAGTTACTTCTTGGATATCTTTAGAACCGTCAACGTTTTTCAAAACGCCTTCTTTATCATAGTATTCTAAGATAGGTTTAGACTGTTTTACGTTAACTTCTAAACGTTTTGCAACTGTTTCTGGATTGTCATCTTCACGTTGGTATAATTTACCGCCATCAAGATCACAAACACCATCCACTTTTGGAGGATTGAACACAAGATGATAAGTTGTTCCGCAAACTTCACAAACGCGACGTCCAGTCAAACGATTCATGAGTTCTTCTTCCGGAACTTCAATATTAATAACTGCATCAATCTTTCTGCCAAGTTCTGTCATGATTTTACTTAATGCTTCTGCTTGTTCAAGTGTACGTGGGAAACCATCTAATAAAAATCCTTTTTTCGCATCGTCTTCAGAAAGTCTTTCTTTAACGATACCCACAGTTACTTCATCAGGTACAAGTTCGCCACGGTCCATATAAGACTTAGCTTCTTTACCTAATTCAGTTTCATCTTTGATAGCTTTTCTAAACATATCACCTGTAGATATATGCGGAATAGGGAATTTCTTAACAATTTCACTCGCTTGAGTTCCTTTACCTGCGCCAGGTAAACCCATTAAGATGATATTCATATTGCCCTCCTACAAATTATCTACCACCAAAGCCTTTATATTCTTTTTGGTTAACTTGTGCTTCCAAGCTCTTCATAGTTTCGATTGCAACACCGATAACGATCAATAAGCTTGTACCGCCGACTTGAATCGATTGCGGTAAGTTCATAAATTTAGTAGCAAGAATCGGTAAAATAGCGATAACTGCTAAGAAGATAGAACCTACAAAAGTTAAACGATATAAAACTTTGGTAATATACTTTTTAGTTTTTTCACCAGGTCTGATACCCGGTACATAACTGCCTTGTTTCTTAAGGTTGTCAGCCATTTTTTCTGGATTAACTTGAACAAATGCATAGAAATAAGTGAATGCAATGATCAAGATAATATAAATTACCATTCCGATGTTACTTGATGGATTGGCTGTATTGGCAATTTGCTGCGCCCAGTCAGCTTTAGGGAAGAACATTGTTAATGTTCTCGGTAACAAGAAGAATGCCATAGCAAAGATAACCGGGATAACCCCTGCTGAGTTAACTTTCAACGGCAAATACGTTGCATTTCGTCCTAAACGCTGAGCGGATTGTTTTTTCGCATATTGAATAGGTATCTTACGAACAGCTTGTAATACGTACACAGCACCCATTGTTAGTAAAATCAAACCAATAACTAGCCCTGCTACTTGCAACCATGCGATTGTTGTATCACTTTGCCCTACAAAGGCTTGTTGATAGAACTGAATCAGTGATGATGGCAAAGTAGACAAGATACCGGCGAAGATAATAATGGAAATACCATTACCTACACCATATTGTGTTATCTGTTCACCTAACCATAATAAGAAAGCTGTTCCTGCTGTTAATACAATTGCAATCAACAAATAACTCATAGGTGAAGGATCAACAATCAATGCACCTTTAAGATAGTTATTGAATTGGAATGCCATCCCTATTGATTGGATGAATGCCAAAAGTATCGCAAAATAGCGCGTAACGTTGTTTAGTTTCTTACGACCAACGTCACCTTGTTTGGCCCATTCTGTAAACTTAGGAACTATATCCATTTGCAATAACTGCATAACGATTGAAGCAGTGATGTAGGGCATAATACCCATTGCAAAAATGGAAAAGTTCTTCAAGGCTCCCCCACCGAATGTATTCAATAGATCAGTGACACCTTGAGAACCTTGTTGACTTTCAAACGCTGCTGGATTGACTCCAGGCGCTGGTATATAAGTACCTATTTTAAAAATAACTAGCATTGCGAGCGTAAAAAAGATCTTGTTTCGCACTTCTTTTGTTTTAAAGAAGTTTACGAATGTGTCAAACATTAGATCACCTCGTGTGCTCCACCTTTAGCATCAATTGCTTCAGCTGCAGATGCAGAGAATTTATGTGCTTTTACTGTTAATTTTTTCTCTAGAGAACCATTACCTAATACTTTGATACCCGCTTTTGCGTTTTTAACTACGCCTGTTTCGATTAAAAGTTCAGGAGTAACTTCTGTACCTTCTTCAAAACGGTTTAATTGGTCTAAATTCACAACTGCGTATTCTTTACGGTTGATGTTTGTGAAACCGCGTTTAGGGATACGACGGAATAATGGTAATTGACCACCTTCGAAACCTGGTCTTACTTTACCACCTGAACGTGCTTTTTGACCTTTTTGACCACGTCCACTTGTTTTACCATTACCTGTAGCAGCACCACGACCTACGCGGTTGCGTTCTTTACGTGATCCTTCTGCTGGATGTAAATCATGTAATTTCATTACGGCACCTCCTTATATATTATCTAATTATGCGTCTAATTCTTCAACTTTTAGCAAGTGACTTACTTTGTTCACTTGTCCACGGATAGCTGGGTTGTCTTCTACAACTACTGTAGAGTTAGTTTTTTTCAAACCTAATGCTTCAACAGTTTTACGTTGTGTTTCTGGACGACCAATAACACTACGTGTGAGGGTAATTTGTAATTTAGCCATTATTCATTTTCCCTCCTTAATTGTATAATTCTTCTACTGATTTGCCGCGTAATTTCGCAACTTCTTCAGCACTTTTTAGATTTTCTAAACCATTGATTGTAGCACGAACCATGTTAATTGGTGTGTTAGAACCTAATGACTTACTTAAGATATCAGTGATACCTGCTAACTCTAATACGGCACGAACTGGTCCACCGGCGATAACCCCAGTACCAGGTGCTGCTGGTTTCAATAATACACTTCCTGAACCGAAACGGCCAGTGATTGTGTGTGGTGTTGTACCTTCAACACGGTTTACAGATACTAATTCTTTTTTAGCAGCTTCTACCGCTTTTTTGATCGCTTCTGGTACCTCTTGTGCTTTACCTGTACCGAATCCAACACGACCATTTTTGTCTCCAACTACTACTAATGCAGTGAAACGGAAACGACGTCCACCTTTTACAACTTTCGCAACACGGTTAATCGTAACAACGCGTTCTTCAAATTCTTTGTTTTCTTCATCTCTGCGAGCCATTATTTGTCCCTCCTTTTATGATTAAAATTCTAAGCCATTTTCACGTGCTGCATCTGCTAATGCTTTAACACGTCCATGGTATAAGTAACCTCCACGGTCGAAGACGATTGCAGTGATACCTTTATCAACTGCTTTCTTAGCGATTACTTCGCCCACTTTGGCTGATAATTCAACTTTTGAACCAGTTTCATTTTCGAAATCTTTATCTTGAGTTGATGCTTGAGCTAAAGTTACGCCTTTAGTATCATCAATGATTTGTGCATAGATGTGTTTGTTAGAACGATATACGTTTAAACGTGGTTTTTCAGAAGTACCAGTTAAGTTAGTACGTACACGTGCATGTCTTTTTAAGCGTACTTTATTTTTATCAATTTTGCTGATCATGCTTTATTCTCCTTTCTTTAGAGAGTTATTTATTATTTACCAGTTTTACCTTCTTTACGACGAACATATTCGCCTTGGTAACGGATACCTTTACCTTTATAAGGTTCTGGTGGTCTTACGGCACGGATTTTAGATGCTGTAGCACCAACTAATTCTTTAGAAATACCTTCAACTTTAACTGTTGTGTTTTTCTCAACTGTGAATGTGATACCATCTTCTGGTTTGAATTCAACTGGGTGAGAATAACCAACGTTAAGTACTAAGTTGCTACCTTGCAATTGTGCACGGTAACCAACACCGATAAGTTCTAAAGTTTTTTCGAAACCTTTAGCTACACCTTGTACCATATTGTTAATTAACGCACGAGTTGTTCCATGAACTGTTCTGTCTTTTTGAGAATCAGATGGACGTACAACTTCTAATGTGTTGTCTTCTAATTTGTAAGTCATGCTAGAATCCATAGTACGTGATAATTCACCTTTAGGACCTTTTACTGTAACTGTATTACCTTTGATGTCTACTGTAACATCGCTAGGAATTTCAATAATTTTCTTACCTACACGGCTCATTTACGGGCACCTCCTTAATTATTTATTACCAAACGTATGCTAATACTTCTCCGCCTACGTTACGTTTTCTTGCTTCTCTGTCAGTTACGATACCTTCAGATGTTGAAACTAATGCGATACCTAAACCGTTTAATACTTTAGGTACTTCGTCAGCTTTAGCATAGACACGTAAACCTGGTTTAGAAATACGTTTTAAGCCTGTGATAACGCGTTCGTTGTTTTGACCATATTTAAGGAATAAACGTAAAACACCTTGTTTATCATCTTCTACGAACTCAACGTTTTTAATGAAACCTTCATTTTTAAGGATTTCAGCAATTTGTTTTTTAATATTTGACGCAGGCAACTCGATTTTTTCATGACGCACCATGTTTGCGTTTCTTACACGAGTTAGCATATCTGCGATTGGATCTGACATTGTCATAGATTGTTGCCTCCTTTCAAGACTCTCTTTAATTACCAGCTAGCTTTACGAACGCCAGGGATTTGACCTTTATAAGCTAATTCACGGAAACAGATACGGCATAATTTAAATTTGCGGTATACAGAATGTGGGCGTCCACAGCGTTCACAACGAGTGTATTCGCGCACTGGGAATTTTTGCTTTTTAGCTTGTTTTACAACCATTGATTTTTTAGCCACTTAATTAGCCTCCTTTATATTAGAGCTTACTTTTGAAATGGCATACCGAATTGAGTTAACAATGCACGGGCTTCTTCGTCAGTGTTAGCAGTTGTAACAATAACGATATCCATTCCTCTTACTTTACTTACTTTATCATAATCGATTTCTGGGAAAATTAATTGTTCTTTGATACCTAATGTGTAGTTACCGCGACCGTCGAATGCTTTTTTAGAAACACCATGGAAGTCACGTACACGTGGTAATGATACTGAGATTAATTTATCAAGGAATTCATACATTCTTTCTCCGCGAAGAGTAACTTTTGCTCCGATTGGCATACCTTCACGTAAACGGAATGTTGCTACTGATTTTTTAGCTTTTGTGATTAATGGTTTTTGACCTGTAATTAATGTTAACTCTTCAACAGCATTGTCTAATACTTTAGAGTTTTGAACAGCGTCACCTACACCCATGTTCACAACGATTTTATCGATTTTAGGTACTTCCATTACTGAACTATAGTTGAATTCTTTCATTAAGTTCTCAGTAACTTCTGTATTGAATTTTTCTTTTAAACGGCTCAAAGTGGATCCTCCTTTCAACTAGTTATTAATTATTAGATTTGATTTCTTCGCCTGATTTTTTAGCGATACGAACTTTTTTACCATCAACAAATTTGTAACCTACACGAGTTGGTTCATTTGTTTTTGGGTCCAATAATTGTACGTTAGAAACATGAATAGCTGCTTCAGTTTCTAAGATTCCACCTTCTGGATTAAATTGAGTCGGTTTTTGGTGCTTTTTAATGATGTTCACACCTTCCACAACGACACGGTCTTTTTTAGGTTCTGTTGCTTGTACAACACCTGTTTTACCTTTATCTTTACCTGAGATAACGATTACGTTGTCACCTTTTTTGATATGCATGTGGGCACCTCCTTAGATTTTATTTATTAACATTATAGTACTTCTGGTGCTAATGAAATAATTTTCATGTAGTTGCTGTCACGTAATTCACGAGCTACTGGTCCGAAGATACGAGTACCGCGTGGACTCTTGTCGTCACGAATAACTACACATGCATTTTCATCAAATTTGATGTAAGAACCGTCTTTACGACGTACTCCTGATTTAGTACGTACTACAACAGCTTTAACAACTTCACCTTTTTTAACAACGCCTCCTGGTGTAGCATTTTTAACAGTACACACAATTACGTCGCCGATGTTCGCTGTTTTACGACCAGATCCGCCTAATACTTTGATTGTTAGAACTTCACGAGCACCTGAGTTGTCAGCTACTTTCAAGCGTGTTTCTTGTTGGATCATGAATTAAACCTCCCTTATCTTTAAATGATTAAATAATAACTGATTCTTCAACAATTTCTACTAAACGAAAACGTTTTGTTGCTGATAAAGGACGAGTTTCTTGAATCTTAACGATGTCTCCTAATTTAGCTGAATTGTTTTCATCATGAGTTTTATATTTTTTAGAATATTTTACTCGTTTACCATATAATTTATGAGTTTTGTAAGTCTCTACAAGTACAGTTACAGTTTTATCCATTTTGTCTGATACGACTCTACCTACATAAACTTTACGATCATTTCTTTCGCTCACTTTTGTAACCTCCTCTTTCAATTATTATTGATTAGCCTTACTTTGTTCAATTTCTCTTTCACGAGCAACAGTTTTTAGACGTGCAATCGTTTTTCTTACTGTACGAATACGTGCAGTTTCCTCTAATTGTCCTGTAGCTAACTGAAAGCGTAGGTTAAAAAGTTCTTCTTTTGAAGATTTGATTTGCTCTTCGATTTCTGAAGTGGTTAAGTCTCTAATTTCCTTAGCTTTCATTTGATTCACCACCCAATTCTTCACGTTTTACAAACTTAGATTTAACTGGAAGTTTGTGACTTGCTAAACGTAATGCTTCGCGTGCAACTTCTTCTGACACGCCTGCAACTTCAAATAAGATTCTACCTGGTTTAACTACTGCGATCCAGCCTTCTACTGCACCTTTACCAGCACCCATACGTACTTCTAAAGGTTTTTTAGTATATGGTGTATGAGGGAAGATTTTAATCCAAACTTTCCCGCCACGTTTCATATAACGAGTCATCGCAATACGAGCAGATTCGATTTGACGAGATGTGATCCAAGAAGTTGTAGTAGCTTGTAATCCATACTCACCAAATGTTACAAAGTTACCGCCTTTAGAACGTCCTTTTGTGTTTGGACGATGTTGACGACGATATTTAACGCGTTTTGGTAGCAACATTATTATTTTCCTCCTTCACTATTGTTCTTAGTAGGAAGAACTTCTCCACGATAGATCCATACTTTAACTCCAAGTTTACCGTATGTTGTATCAGCTTCAGCATGTGCGTAGTCAATGTCAGCACGTAATGTGTGAAGTGGAACAGTTCCTTCTGAATATTGTTCAGCACGAGCGATGTCAGCTCCGCCTAAACGACCTGAAACTTGAGTTTTAACACCTAAAGCTCCTAGTTTCATAGCTCTTTGAATAGCTTGTTTTTGTACACGACGGAATGATGCACGGTTTTCTAATTGACGAGCGATGTTCTCAGCAACTAAACGAGCATCTAAATCAACTTTTTTGATTTCGATCACGTTAATGTGTACACGTTTGTTAGTTAAGTTATTTAATTTGTTACGAAGTTTTTCAATTTCTGAACCGCCTTTACCAATTACCATACCTGGTTTACCAGTGTGGATTGCAATATTGATACGGTTAGCAGCACGTTCGATTTCTACGTGAGAAACTGATGCTTCTTTTAATTCGTTATCGATGAACTTACGGATTTTTAAATCTTCATGTAATAAAGTAGCGAAATCTTTTTCAGCATACCATTTAGCGTCCCAATCACGGATAACACCAACACGAAGTCCGATTGGATTAATTTTTTGACCCACAGTATTCCCTCCTTAGATAGTTTATTAAGCTTCTTTAGCTTCTTCTTTGCCGTCACTTACGACAATTGTAATGTGGCTTGTACGTTTGTTAATTGCACTTGCGCGTCCTTGAGCACGTGGACGGAAACGTTTTAAAGTTGGTCCTTCGTTAGCATATGCTTCTTTAACAACTAATTCATCTGTATTCATGTCATAGTTGTGCTCTGCATTAGCTAAAGCGGACATTAATAATTTTTCAACAACTGGTGATGATGCTTTGTTAGTTAATTTTAAAATAGCAACAGCTTCACCAACGTTTTTGCCTCTGATTAAGTCTAAAACTAATCTGACTTTACGAGGTGCGATTCTGATAGTTCTAGCAACCGCTTTTGCTTCCATTTGGTCTTCCTCCTCTACTTAATAGAAAGTATTTATCTTCTTGTTTTTTTGTCGTCTGCAGCATGTCCTTTGAATGTACGAGTTGGAGCAAATTCACCTAATTTGTGACCAACCATATCTTCAGTTACATAAACAGGTACATGTTTACGTCCATCGTATACTGCAAAAGTAATACCGATGAAGTTAGGGAAAATAGTTGAACGACGTGACCAAGTTTTAATCACAGTTTTTTTCTGATTACCTTCTTGCGCTTCCACTTTTTTCATCAAGTGGTCATCGACGAAAGGTCCTTTTTTAATACTACGAGCCATTATGGCGCCTCCCTTCTTATTATGTGCGTGCAGCGATTACGCCGCACACCCAAATAAATTGTTATTATTTTCTTTTACGTCTACGTACGATAAGTTTATCTGATGATTTTTTACCGCGACGAGTTTTCTTACCAAGAGTTGGTTTACCCCATGGTGACATTGGTGATGGCATACCGATTGGAGCACGACCTTCACCACCACCGTGTGGGTGATCGTTAGGGTTCATTACAGAACCACGAACTGTTGGACGGATACCTTTCCAACGAGAACGTCCGGCTTTACCAACGTTAACAAGTTCATGTTGTAAGTTACCAACTTGACCTACAGTTGCACGGCAAGTTGAAAGAATCATACGAACCTCACCTGAGCGAAGTCTTACTAATACGTATTTACCTTCTTTACCAAGTACTTGAGCACTTGCACCTGCTGAACGTGCGATTTGTCCGCCACGGCCAGGTTTTAATTCGATATTGTGAACTACAGTACCTACTGGAATGTTAGCTAATGGTAAAGCGTTACCTACTTTAATGTCAGCTTCTTCACCATTTTCTACTGTTTGTCCTACAACCAAACCTTTTGGAGCGATGATGTAACGTTTTTCACCATCTGCATATACTAACAATGCAATGTTAGCTGAACGGTTTGGATCGTATTGGATAGAATCAACTTTTGCTGGGATCCCATCTTTGTTACGTTTGAAATCAATAACACGGTATTGACGTTTGTGTCCGCCACCATGATGGCGTACTGTCATTTTACCTTGGTTGTTGCGTCCCGCTTTTTTCGGTAGCGGTTGTAATAATGACTTTTCTGGAGTCGTTTTTGTGATTTCAGCGAAATCCAATGAAGTCATATTACGACGACCATTTGTAATCGGCTTATAATGTTTAAGAGCCATTGTCGCTTACCTCCTTATTGGTAATTTTATTTTTTAGTTGAATAGATCGATTGATCCTTCTTTAAGTGTAACGATCGCTTTGCGTCTTCTGTTTGTATAGCCTTGGTAACGGCCCATACGTTTTTTCTTAGCTTTGTAGTTGACGATATTTACTTTGTCTACTTTAACATCGAAAATTTCTTCAACTGCAATTTTAACTTGTGTTTTATTCGCACGTGTATCTACATCAAAAGTGTATTTGTCTTCAGCCATTGCTTCTGAAGATTTTTCTGTGATTACGGGGCGCTTAAGAACGTCTCTTGCTTCCATTATCCGAGCACCTCCTCAACTTTTTTAGCAGCTGCTTCTGTAATTAATACACTGTCAGCGCTAGTGATGTCTAATACGTTTAAACCAGTTACAGTAGTGATTTGAACACCAGGAATGTTACGTGCTGATAATTCAACATTTACATCTTCTGATTCAGTAACTACTAAAACTTTTTTAGGTAATTCTAAGTTTGATAATACTTTAGTGAATTCTTTAGTTTTTGGTGCTTCTAAACCGAAAGCATCAATAATTTTGAATTCATTTTCTTGTACTTTGAAAGATAATGCAGAACGTAATGCTAAACGACGCATTTTCTTAGGCATTTTGTATGCATAGCTTCTTGGAGTCGGTCCGAATACGATACCGCCACCACGCCATTGTGGAGCACGGATAGTACCTTGACGCGCACGTCCTGTACCTTTTTGTCTCCATGGTTTACGTCCACCGCCGCGTACTGCTGAACGGTTTTTTACCGAATGCGTACCTTGGCGTAATGAAGCACGTTGTAAGTTAATTGCTTCGAAAAGAACATCTTTGTTTGGTTCAATTGCGAATACAGCATCGCTTAATTCAACTGAACCTGCTTTTGATCCGTCTACTTTTAATACATCATAATTTGCCATTATGCATTTTCCTCCTTTCGTTAATTAATTATTTGTTACCTTTTTTAATTGAAGTTTTGATTTCTACTAATCCTTTTTTAGGACCAGGCACATTACCTTTAACTAAGATAACGTTGTTTTCTGTATCGATTTGTACAACTTCTAAGTTTTGTACTGTCACTGTGTTGCCACCCATACGACCTGGCATTTTGTGACCTTTAAATACTTTAGATGCGTCAGATGCCATACCTACAGAACCTGGCGCTCTGTGGAAATGAGAACCGTGAGACATTGGTCCACGACCGTGGCCATGACGTTTGATATTGCCTTGGAAACCTTTACCTTTAGATACTCCAGTTACGTCAATGATGTCCCCAGCTTCAAATGTATCAACTGAGACTTCTTGACCTACTTCGTATTCATCAACATTGATGTTTCTGAATTCACGAATGAAGCGCTTAGGAGCTGTGTCAGCTTTTTTAGCGTGACCTTCAGCTGGTTTATTAGCATATTTATTTGACTTGCTGTCTTTTTTGTATGCTTGTTTGTCTTCAAAACCTACTTGGATAGCGTTGTAACCGTCTACCTCTTCAGTTTTCTTTTGTAATACTACGTTTTGTCCTGCTTCTACTACAGTTACTGGGATTAAGTCTCCGTTTTCACCGAATACTTGTGTCATCCCGATTTTTCTTCCTAAGATTCCTTTGGTCATCGAAAGTCCACCTCCTATGATTTTCTATTATAATTTAATTTCGATGTCTACACCTGATGGTAAGTTTAAGCCCATAAGAGCATCAACAGTTTTTGGTGTAGGGTTAACAATGTCGATTAAACGTTTATGAGTACGTTGTTCGAATTGCTCACGAGAATCTTTGTACTTATGCACCGCACGGATGATAGTGTAAATTGATTTTTCAGTTGGTAATGGAATTGGTCCAGAAACTTCTGCACCAGAACGTTTTGCTGTTTCAACAATTTTCTCAGCTGATTGATCAATTACTCTGTGATCATAAGCTTTTAATCTGATTCTGATTTTTTGTTTTGCCATAATTTTCCCTCCTTATATCGTCTACATTTAGTGATAGACTTCTCCACGAAAACTATCTCACACAACGCCATGGCAAAGCGGCCGGGTGTGTCAGTAACCTTTCGCTTCATCGCGTATTCAAAGTCCAACATTAGATATGTTACACGAATCAGCGCTTAGTTGCAACCATTTCATGTAACTTTTTTTATGTTAGACTTTTTCTCTAACACATACCAGTATATTTTACTGCAAATGATTGCACACTTCAACCCGTATAAAGATTTTTTTCTCTAAGTCTTCATATTTTTTCAATCGACTCACATCCTATATAATAGTAAATGAATGGTGGTGATTAAAAGTGAAACATAGTACAAGAATCGCATTAATCATTATAAGCATTATCTTGCTGCTCTCTGAACTTTTATATGGCATTCCTTTCTTAGGAGGTTCTATCATCGTTTCATTTGGTTGGCAGCCATTAATCATTAATGCTTTCTTCTATTTATTACTCGTTATCGCATTATTAGCTGACAGCCAAAGTACAATTCGTCCTATGGTCATTATTCCTTTATTAGGAATCGCTGGTTCGTTTATCGCAATTGTTCCTTTTGTCGGAATGATTGTACATTGGATTTTATTCTTCTTAATGTTGTTCTTCTTGTTTATTGTCATGAGCACTCCTATTTATATGCCAAATCGAAATGCGAGAGCTGTTTATGATGAACATGGACGTCGAATTAAATAAGTTATAGATAAATACCGGCAGATCTGTCGGTATCTTTTTATATTTACAAGTAATTTTATGAGTTTCTTCCTATTGTAATGTAAACGCTTCTATTTATATTTATTTTAGAAGTTAAAGGTGTTTGGATTATTAATTTTTAGAAGCGGGTATATTGATAGAGTTCATAATAACGATGAAACATATTGCTTTTTAACTATATTGAATAGAAATAAAGCATGATATAGATAAAAGGAGAAAGAGATATGTATCAAGATTTAGAAAATAAAGTAGTTATTGTCACAGGTAGTGGCAGCGGAATTGGTAAAGCTTACGCTGAAGCGTTTGGTAAAGCAAAAGCGAAAGTTGTTTTAAATTACCGTTCTTCTAAACACGAACCTGAGTTAGAAAAACTCAAAAAAGAAATCGAAGATCACGGTGGACAAGCTTTACCAGTCCAAGGTGATGTTACAACCGAAGAAGATATCATCAGCCTTGTAGAACAAGCCATCAAACATTTTGGCACTTTAGACATTATGATTAATAACGCTGGATTTGAAAATCCTGTTGCTTCACATGAAATGTCTGTTGAAGAGTTCCAAAAAGCACTTGATGTTAACTTAACAGGTGCATTCATCGGTTCAAGAGAAGCTGTTAAATACTTCCTTAAAGAAGATAAAAAAGGAGTAATCATTAATACAGCGAGTGTGCATGACATCATTCCATGGCCTTACTATGTAAATTATTCAGCAAGTAAAGCTGGCCTAAAAAGTATGATGGAAACAATGTCTATGGAATATGCACAATACGGTATCCGCATTAATAACATTTCACCAGGTGCAGTCGTTACAGAGCATACGAAAGAGAAATTCTCTGATCCTGAAACACGTGAAGAAACCCTTAAAATGATTCCTGCAAGAGAAATTGGCGAAACAGAGCAAGTGGCTAACGTTGCTTTATTCTTAGCATCTGATGCAGCAAGTTATATTCACGGCACAACAATTTATGTTGATGGCGGTATGACGAATTACCCTGCGTTCATGGGTGGTAAAGGTTAATATTATCTCTTGCAGTAAGACACTTGCGAATTGTGCAAGTGTCTTTTTTTGATATATAAAAAAACAAGCCCATATCTCATGAGCTTGCTTAATCGTTTGTTTTAACCGTGTACGAATACGAAGTATAAAATGAATAACACCATTAATACATACATAATTGGATGTACTTCTTTATGACGTTTCGTCACTAACATTGTAATTGGATAGAAGATGAAACCACATGCGATACCTGTCGCAATTGAATAAGATAGTGGCATCATAATAATTGTAATGAACGCTGGAACAGCCAATTCAAATTTCTTCCAATCAATTTGTGATAAGTTTCCTGCCATTAATACCCCTACTACAATTAATGCTGGAGCTGTGACTGCACTCGTAACAACAGCCATTAATGGACTGAAGAATAATGCTAATAAGAAACAGACACCTGTTACAATACTCGCAAAACCAGTTCTTGCACCTACAGCAACACCCGATGTTGATTCAATGTATGAAGTCGTTGTTGTTGTACCGAAAATAGAACCTACGATTGTAGCGATAGAATCTGAGAATAACGCACGACCTGCACGAGGTAATTTATTATCTTTCATCATACCTGCTTGTGAAGCCACTGCCACTAATGTTCCTGCTGTATCAAAGAAATCAATGAACAAGAACGTTAAAATAACAATTAAAAATTGTACTGTAAATAATTGACCTGGGTCTTTAAATGCTTCAAATGCTGCACCGAATGTTGGCGCAATACTTGGAATCTTTCCTACTACTGCATGTGGCATTTGAATTAAACCAGTTAATAATCCGCCGGCTGACGTTAAAATCATACCGATAAAGATAGCACCCGGTACTTTTTTAGCATAAAGTACAACCGTTACGATGATACCAAATACTGCTAATAATACTTTACCGTCTGTAATATGGCCTAAAGTTACAAGCGTAGAATCATTATTCACAATAATACCTGCACCTTGTAAACCAACAAAGGTAATAAACAAACCGATACCCGCTGTTACAGCCATTTTCATCTCATACGGTATGGCGTTAATAATGGTCTCCCGGAGTCCTGTTACGGTTAATATCGCAAAGAAGATACCTGAACATAACACACCTGTTAAACCGATTTGCCATGGAATCCCCATTGTTAACACAACAGTAAATGCGAAGAATGCATTCAGTCCCATACCTGGTGCTAATGCGATTGGATATCTAGCAATGAGTCCCATAAATAATGAACCCACAAATGCAGCTAAGGCTGTCGCAACAAATACTGCGCCCTGATCCATCTTCATATCATCTGGGATACCTTTTACACCTGCTAAACTTAAAATCTGCGGGTTAACAGCTAATATGTAAGCCATAGATAAGAAAGTTGTTAAACCGCCTAAAATCTCACGACGATAATTCGTTTGATACTTATCAAATTGGAAATATTTTTTCACTTTAAAGTCTCCTTAAATGAAATACCTTAATATTCTAATCCCTATTCAAAGAAAATACAATGAAGATTTAAGAAAAAACCAAACAATTTTAATAGAAATTTGAAAAACACACTCATTTTCGAACGATTTCAACACTATATTTTTAAATATTGTTCGTTAAAATTCGTTAATGAGTGTGTCTTCTAATTAAAGTTTCAAATTCTTCAAAGCATCTTGGAATGGATTATTGTTCATTTCTTCTTTACCCATATATTTCTTCATCTCACGTTTAGATACTTTGCCTTTACCTTTATTCTTATGTCTTTGATCCATTTGTTCTTGTGTTTCAGAGTGACCGCAAACACAACGATATGTCGCTTTTTTACCTTTACCGAATAATGTCATTTTCTTATGACAGTTTGGACAACGTGCATTCGTTTTACGTTGTACATTTTTCTTTGTCTTACATGCTGGGTCTTGGCATACAAGCATTTGACCATTTTTTGTTTTGACTTTAATCATGAATTTACCGCATGTCGGACATTCTGTAGTGGTCAAGTTATCATGTTTATATTTCTGTTCACTGTTTTTGATTTCATTCACAATAGTTTCAGTAAAATGTTTCATCTCTTTTATGAACTGACGTGCATCATATTTACCTTGTTCAATTTGCGTTAATTTTTCTTCCCATTCTGCTGTAAGCAATGGTGAAGTAAGTGATTGTGGTGCGAGTTCTAAAATTTGGCGTCCTTTAGACGTAACTTTAATATGACCATCTCTTGCTTCAATCGCATTCATATTAAACAACTTTTCGATTATATCTGCACGTGTTGCTACCGTACCAATACCGCCTGTTTGTTTCAGAGTTTGTGAATGTTTTTTATTTTTTAGTTCAAAGAACTTTTGAGGACTTTCCATTGCTTTTAACAATGTTCCCTCGTTAAAGTATGGCGGCGGTGTTGTTTCATGTTCTTGAATATGGAAACGTTGAACTTTATAAGTTGCACCTTGTTTAAATTGTATTGGTTCTGATTGTGTGGTTGATTCATTTAGTAATTGTTTGAAACCAAGTTGCAAGGTTACTTTATCTTGCAATTCAAAGGTCTGCTTACCGACCTTCAAGATAACTTTGACCGCTTCATACTCATACGGCGGCAACAAGTTCTCTATAAATCGTTCTGCAATCATTAAATAGACCTTTTGTTCACGTTGGCTTAAGTCATTCATGTTAGGACGAATTTCTGTTGGAATAATCGCATGATGATCTGATACCTTCTGATTATTTACGATACCCATTTTAGCACTGAACTGTTTATTGACTAATGGACGCACCGCTTCTTTATACTCAGTCGCAAGCAATGCTTGTAAACGTTCTTTAAATGTTTCTACCATATCATCCGTTAAATAGTTCGAATCTGTTCTTGGATACGTAACCAACTTATGACGTTCATATAAGTTTTGAAGTGTATTCAGTGTTTCTTTCGCACCCATACGATAACGTTGATAAGCTTCTTGTTGTAAATCAGTTAAACTGAACAACTTCGCAGGATATTGTTTCTTTCGTTTTGATGTTACTGATTCAACAATGCCCGTTTGTTGTTCTAATTGTTGAACCATATCTGTGAATACTTGTTTGTCATAGATACGTTGTTTTGAAATCAACTTAAAGTTTTGTCCATCCACTTGTGCTTCAAACGTATAATATTTAGATGGTCTAAAATGTCTGATTTCATCTTGGCGCATTTGAACAAGTTGAATCGTCGGTGTTTGAACACGACCTAATGATAACTGCGCATCATACTTCGTTGTTAATGCGCGCGTCGCATTAATCCCAACAATCCAGTCTGCCTCACTACGTGCTAATGCTGCACGATATAATGGCAAGTATGCTTTACCATCTTTTAAATGTTTGAACCCGTTACGAATCGCTTTGGCTGTAATCGAACTGATCCATAAACGTTTAATCGGTTTCTTATTATGCACCTTATCTAAAATCAAACGTGCAACGAGCTCCCCTTCTCTTCCAGCATCAGTCGCAATGATAATTTCTTTAACTACATCTTTTAACATCAATGATTTGACTGTATTGAATTGTTTCTTTGTTTTTGGAATAACGACTGTTTTCATATATTTTGGGATAATTGGCAGTTCTTGCAAATCCCATGTTTTAAACTTCGAATCATATTGTTCTGGAGTTGCATTCGTTACCAGATGACCTAAAGCCCATGTCACAATATGTTGATTGTTTTCAAAATAGCCATTGCGCTTTTGATGTACATTCAATGCGTTCGCAATATCACGGGCCACAGAAGGTTTCTCTGCTAGAATTAATGATTTCATCTTCATTTTCCTTTCTCAAAATCGTATTTCTATTGTAACATGATTTATTGTGCTTGTTTCTCGTACCTTTGCTTTTATCTCAACACAAAACAAAGTATAATAAATAAAAAGGTGTTCTTTATATAACAACCAAGGAGGTTCTTATGAAAGCCGTTAAAATTGAAGCTGTTCAAGACATCCAAAGTATTATTCACCAAGCCGATACATCCTATTGTTCCTATATTTATAAGCTTCACGAAAAAAACGTTTCATTGACACAAAGTATTGAGGCTTTAAAACAAGACACAGGCGTCTACGCGCTCATTGACGAAAGTGACAAAGTCCGTATGCTGATGGGTGGATTCTCCTATGATACTAACCATTTTAAAATGGTTGGGCCGTTCATCAATTCAAATGATCAATTAGATGCACAAGCTTTTAAAAGCCTTTTTGAAACTTTAATTGCAGATCAACCTGATCAATCTCATTTCAATTTTTCATTTGATATTACAGACGACTATAAAAGTTCATTGATGAAATCCATTGATGCACACTATACGTTCACTGACTATTATCTTTCAACTGATCACACAATTGAAACAAGTCCTGCGGCTGAACGTCAAATCATTCCATATCACAAAGCTTTTTTCGCACATTTCGATCGCTTACATCAGAAAAACTTCCGTCGTGAAGCAATGTCTGCTTCTGAAATTGTCAATACACTAGATGAGAACAATCATTTATTCTTTTTTGTCAGCGAAGGTATTTTAAAAGGCTACTTATATCTGCAAGTCAAACCTGATAAAAATAAAGCAGAAATTAAATATTTCTCATCTCATACGGATTATCGTTATGAAGGAATTGCTTTTAATTTATTAAGTCATGCGATTAACTTTGCTTTTAAATATGATGATATTAATAAAGTCTATTTCAAAATACGTAGTAAAAATGATCAATTAGTAGACCGCTTCAGTGAACTCGGTTTCGACATTCGTTCAGAACGTAAAAAATTCAAATATATCAAATAATATAAGCGTTTGTTATGAGGTTAACCTTCATAGCAAACGTTTTATTTTCCATTTATTTGTCTTTGTTTTATTCTTATTTTATTAAGGGGTAAGTTTAAATATAGAAAGGAAAAGATAGAAGATGGATTTACTTATCGCATTACTGCCTGCCCTCTTTTGGGGTAGTGTTGTTTTAATTAACGTTCTTGTTGGAGGCGGACCTTACAATCAAATCCGAGGCACGACACTCGGCGCATTGATTGTAGGTATTGTTCTCTTATTAACAGGACATTCTAGTTTTGAACCTAAAGTCATTATTGTCGGTTTGATCTCTGGTGCATTCTGGGCATTAGGTCAAGGTTACCAACTACGCTCTGTTGATTTAATCGGTGTTTCTAAAACTATGCCGATTTCTACAGGAATGCAGCTGGTTGGTACTACATTATTCAGCGCAATATTCCTAGGGGAATGGAGTACAGGAACACAAGTCGTTTTAGGTCTATTAGCGATGATTTTATTAGTGGGCGGTATCGCATTGACTTCACTTAAAGGTAAAAATGAATCGAGCGAAGGCCAATCTAAATTAGGTAAAGCAATTGTGATTTTATTAATTTCAACAGTCGGCTATGTCGTATATGTTGTTGTGGCGCAAATCTTTAGCGTTAATGGCTTAGATGCCTTATTCTTCCAATCAATTGGTATGGCAATCGGTGGTTTCTTATTATCAGCGAAACACCAAACGTCTACACGCTATACGTTACGTAACCTGTTGCCAGGTGTGATTTGGGCCATTGGTAACTTATTCTTGTTCTACTCACAACCTAAAGTCGGCGTCGCAACAAGTTTCTCATTCTCACAATTACTAGTAATCGTTTCAACACTCGGCGGTATCTTTATACTGAAAGAACGTAAAGATAAACGTCAAATGCTTGGAATTACTGCAGGGATTGTATTAATTGTCGTCGCAGCTTTCATTCTCGGCGGATTAAAAGCATAATGCTTTCTAATAAAATATTGAAGAAAATAATAGAAATTTTAAAGGGATTGTCAGCCACTTAAGTAATGATTGACAATCCCTTTTTTATTATACGAAAAACATTTGGAAGTAATAGAGTATGACGATACTGATCACAATCGTCATGTTGGTGGTCATGCCAATCAAAGGCAATGTACGGTATTGGAATTGAATGGAGTAAGGTATGACCGCAACGCCGATTGGCAACAACCAAATGACCATTAAAGTCGTTTTTATCATTTGGTCAGAGACTGGTAAAAAGAAATAAACGAGTAAGCCCGCTATGAGTCCAAAGCCATAATGAATGGCCAAATATTTCAAGGCAATCGGTAAATAACGACGTTCTACTCTAAAGTTCAACATTAAACCTAAGAGAATCATAGATAACGGCATATTCGCTTGTGCCAATACATCTAAGAAATTGATAACAGGATCTGGTAAATGCAGGTTACTCATATTTAAACCAAACATCATCAAATAAGTCATCAATGGAATAGAACGTAATAAATTCAATATAAGGAATCTAAGATTAAAAGTATTATTTCCGCTGCTGCTGAAATAATTGCCTATAAAATAAGTGATACCGAACATGACAATCGCACCGCCGATATCTGCCATACCGAAATAAATCATGCCGACTTTCGGCCAAATCGCTTGTACTAGCGGGTAAGCAAATAAGCCGATATTCAGTGATGCCATCATCATGCCGATGGTACCTCGCATCTCATTGTCATATTTTAAGAAAAAGCTGATAGCGATAACTTTCGCAATGATACCGTAAATGACCATCATAACCGGTAATACAGATAGTGAAATATCCAGTTCAGCTTTGTTTAAATTGACGATGACTAATGCAGGTAACGTCACATTCAGCACTAATTTAGCCAGTACTTGGTTATCTTCTTCTTTTAAAATATTGATACGTTTGAGTAAATACCCAAGCGCGATCAATATAACAATGACTGCGAATTTGCCTGTCATAAGTCACCCTTCTTTCTCTATTATCATTGAGACATTCATTCGTCATGAAATGTCATTTCTCGGTAATTACATCTCTAATCTTTCCATGATATACTATTATTATTGATAATAAAAATCAATAAGGTGGTGTATCTTTTGGATTTAGAAAGTCAATTAGCAGAATTAAAACAAGATTACGTACGTCTGCAAGACGATTTGGAAAAGCGTGAATCAACAGGTCAAGAAGTCGATCCATTGATTAAACAGCTTGAACAAATCGAACATGAAATCGCACACGTCCGTTCACAAATAAAACAGCAATAAAATCGACATCTTGAATAGAAACACGCCATGATTCAACGTGTTTTGCGATTATCAGAAAGGAAGTACACGCGATGCAACTCTATCTATTATTACTACCCGTTTTGTATTTATTTGTAAGTTATATCAGTATTTATAAAATGAATACAATCTACAGTAGTGTTTTACGCATGGTCATGGGTGGATTACTCATCCTTATTGTCGCAATGATTAACTTAACAGTTCCTCCAGTAGCATGGTGGGAGTTTGCGGTCATTGTGATGCTTGTAGGTAATGTGGAGATTACAGCCTTCAAGTATTCAAAAGGCGATCAAAAAGGTGTCTTCTTATTAAATGTGATGACCCTTTTAATTTTCGTGATCAGTACTATTTTAACATTTGTATTATATTAAGAAAGAAAAGCCCCTCAGCTGCGTATTATACGAGCTGAGGGACTTTTTTGATTAGCTATTTAAATTTTAAACTTAATTCTCTTTTTTACGTTTTGAGCTAAACATATGTGTTACTTTATCTTTCAGCGTAAATAGAATTTCATAAATAACTGGTACTACTATCAGTGTAAGAATAGTAGAAGAAACCAATCCGCCTATTACAGTTGCGGCTAAACCTTTGGAAATCAAGATAGAGCTGTCTTGTCCGAATAACATCGGTACAAGTGCGCCAATTGTCGCAAGTGCAGTCATTAAGATTGGACGTATTCTCGTTCCGCCCGCTTCTAACAACGCTTCTTTCATTTCCATACCTTTATGCTCATTATTGATAACTCGGTCTATGAGTACAATCGCATTGGTTACGACAATACCTATTAACATTAAGACCCCGATCATACTTGGTACAGAAAGTGTTTCTCCTGTGAATACTAAAGCTAACACCACACCAATCACAATGTAAGGAAGTGAGAATAGGATGGTAAATGGTGCTAAGCCGCCTTTGAATGTTAATACGAGTACAAGATAGACAATTACAACTGCCGCAATCATTGCTAGACTTAATTGCGTCATCGCTCTATTAATGTCATCTGTCGCACCGCCTGAATTGATTTTAACATTCGCTGGTTTATCGACTTTATTTACTTTATCCATCACTTTCGTTGAAATACCGCCGACATCTTTACCGCTGATTTTACCTGTTACAGTTGTAGTATAGTCGCCATCTTCTTTAATCAACTTACTTGGTGTTTGTGTTGATTTTAATGTTGCGATATCTTTCAGCTGAACCATTTCTCCTGTCGGTGTCGGAATTTCAAGATTGTTTAATTTCTCTTTGGTCCAGTTCGTTTGTTTTTCTTTTTCAACTTTTACATCGACTTTATGACCTTTTTCATTAATCGTTGTCAGTGTTGTTTCTGGAATGTTTTGATTTAAGCCCATCGCTAATTGACCCGCTGACAAGCCTTTTTCGGTTGCTTTGTTTTTATCAACATCAATTGTGTATTGGTCATAGACTTCAGTTAAATCGGATTTAACGTTCACTACACCTGATGTTTGTTTCATTTTATCTTCGATTGCTTTCACTGTGTCTTTGATTTCATGACCTGATGGACCAGATACTTTGACTTCAATTTCATTATTGCCGCCACCAGTACCCATGTCTAAGTATTTCCATTCGCCTTCTTGTTTAAAGCCTGCGATATGTTTTAATACTCTGTCTGGTTCTGTATCAAAGTTTTTCGTATCACTCGCATATTCAATCATCACAGCCATATTGTTTGTACTGCCTGTCGGATCAATTGGTGATGCACCACCTAGTGAATACTGAACTTTCTTCACTTTATCTTTACTGTTAAGATATTTTTGAACTTGTTCAGCATTTTTTAGTACTTGTTCTTTTGTTTCACCAGGTTTTGGTGTATAAGTCAACGCCATGAATTTATCTTCACCTGTGGAAATAAAGCTCGTTCCTATTTTCGCAGCACCTAATCCGATACTGCCGATTAAAATAACAGTCGTTATAATTAAGACAATCCATTTATGGTTTAACGACCAATTCAATACTTTTTTGTATCCTCGGCCTACTGCACCTAACGAACGTTGACGTTTTTGTTTGATACCATTTTTAAAGAATGTTGAAGCTAATGCCGGCACAATAGTGATAGACACTAGTAATGATGCTAATAAACTAAATGTAATTGCGAGTGCGAATGGTCTAAACATCTCACCGACTGAACCAGCCACAAAGACTAATGGTAAGAAGACGACAATCGTTACAAGTGTAGAAGACATAATCGGTTTGAATACTTCAGCTGTCGCGCTGATAACCAAGTTGTCTCCGCTCTCTCGCTCTTTCGGATCGGACATCCGTCTGTATATATTCTCAATAACAACAATAGAGTCATCAATTACACGTCCGATTGCGACGGTTAATGCACCTAAAGTCAAGATGTTCAATGAGACATCTGATAACTTCAAGGCAATCATCGCAATTAATAACGACATTGGAATTGAAACGACTGAAATTGCTGTTGTTCTGATATTACGTAAGAATAATAAGATGACAATAATCGCAACTATCGTACCAAGAATCGCTTTTTCAAGCATTGTATAAATAGAATCTTGGATTGGTTTTGCGGTATCCATAATCTTAGTTTGTGCTAAATCTTTATTATCTTTCACAAACGCTTTAATTTTCGCATCTGTATCTTTTTTCACTTGAACAGTATTGGCATCTTGTGCTTTTACGATTTGAACATCAATCGCATCTTTACCGTTCGTTCTGGAGATTGACTCACGTTCTTGTCCGATTTTTACATCGGCGATATCTGAAAGTTTCACCATGTCATTACTTTGTGGTCCTTGTGAACCTTGTGACATCATTGAACTTTCATCTGACCCAGATTGGCCTTGTTCTCCTTGTGCTGCGCTGACAGGAATTACAAAGTTTTTCAATGCATCTGCTGAAGTGAATTCTCCATTCACTACAATGGATTTTTCTTTTTTACCGAATTGGAATAAACCTAAAGGTGTTTTGCCAGAAGCATTTTTAATATAGTCCTCCACACCTTTAGCACTCATACCACGTTTTTGTAATTCGCTTTGTTTGAATTTAATCGTTGCTTGACGTGCAGTTTGACCGTTCATTTGTACATTTTGAACACCGTCAACAGTTTCTAATTTCGGAATGAGTTGTTTCTCAATCGCTTTCGTCGCTTTCTCTAAATTTCCATTTTTATCTGAAAATGAATAAACAACTACAGGGAATGCATTCATACTGTTCCTCATTAATTCAGGTTCCCTTGCATCCTCTGTGAGTTTAAGTTTATCAATTTCTTTCTTTAATGCTTCTTCAGCCTTATCCATATCTGTACCATCTTCATAGCTGACTTGGACCATAGAAACATTTTCTAACGATTGGCTTTTGACATTTTCGACATGCGCCATGCCTCTGATTTGATTATCTATTTTATCACTGATATCCTCTTGTACTGTCTGAGGTGTAGCACCCGGTAAGACAGTATTGACAGATATCATCGGTTCTTCTACATCAGGCAATAATTCTAAACGCATTTTTACACTGGAATAGACACCGCCCAAGATGACTAATACAACCATTAAAAATACAGCGAATTTATTGCCTAAAGAGAACTTCAGCAAACGATTAATCATGCGCTCTTTCCTCCTCATTTCTCGTTACTTTAAATTTAACACACCCCGCCTTAAAAGGTCGTTGATTTCACTCAACATTTTAGGTTTTTCCAAGAAAAAAGATTGAGACTAATTTTAGTCTCAACCCCTTTATCTATACTTATGAAAATATGTTGTCTAACTGTATTATTTTCTGCCTTTTATTTTGCGAGAAACTTTGATTTTAGCTTTTGTTAATGCTGGTTTTGCTTTTTCAATCATATAATACAATGGTTTATTTAAGACATAATCAAACTCACCGATTTTTTCACTTAAATACGTACCCCATGTTTTCTTAAATGCCCATAAACCATAATGTTCTGAGTCTTTATCCGGGTCATTATCTGTACCGCCGAAATCATATGTTGTAGCGCCTTTTTCACGCGCATAACGCATCATTTCAAACTGCATATGATGGTTCGGCAAGAAATCACGATAATCATTTGAAGATGCACCATATAAGTAATATGATTTGTGGCCACAGAACATAAGCAGTGCGCCTGATAAATAAACACCTTCTGGCTCACGTTGGTATAGTTCTTCCATTTGATCGATTAATTTTTGGTTACGCGCAATTTTAGCTTCAGCATCTTTGATTTTATTCAACGTCTTTTTATCTTGTTTCTTTTGTTTCAGACGTTCAATATCTTGTTCAACTTCTGCATTTTCACCTTTTAACTCTGCCAATACAGGTTTTGGTTCTAATTTAACCAAGAATAACTCTGCGTCGCCGTCAGGATGTAATGCATCGTAAATATTTTCAAAGTAGCTGATATCACGTGTCAAGAAACCATCACGTTCCCCAGTAATACGCATCAAGTCTGCGAAGATTTTAAGTTGATCGCGACCTGCACGTTCTACTTTCGTTCCACGTTTTAATGATAAACGTACTTTTGAACGGTTACGACGTTCAAAGCTTTGAATCAATTCATCATCTGTTTTATCAATCGGTGTAATCATTGTCATACGTGGTTGAATGTAATCTTTTGATAAGCCTTCTTTGAATCCTTTATGTTTGAATCCTAATTGTCTTAAATTACCTAAAGCATCCCCTGCTTTATCCACTTCTACATCTGGATCGATTTTAATCGCATAGGCTTTTTCATCTTCAGCAATTTCTTTTGTGTATTGAAGGAGGGCTTCGATGACTGCTTTATCATCATAATCTGCGACGAACCCTCTAGAGACATAACAAAGTGTATAAGGTAGTTTCGGTATTTTCTTGAATAATAATTGACCGACACCTTTAACTTTTCCATCTTCACCTACTGCGACACGTCTAGAGTACCAACCAGTCAGCTTTTTCGTTTCTGCCCATTGTGTGAGTTGAAGCAAATCACCATTGGGATGAGATTTAACAAATGCATCATGTTCTTGGTTCGTGATATTCATCTTTTCCATAAAATAAAAATCTCCTTTATTTTCCTTACACTATCTACTTATTATACAATGAAACTAAGTGACTTTCATGTCGTATCCTCACGTAACCCTATAAACTATAAAGATTCAGAGGTGAAAAGTGTGAGAAATATCTTTTTAATTATCATGATTATTTTAAATATCATTGTGATTAGTATAACATTAGTCAACCATGTTCAAATAGACAATCTCAGCTTGCGTGTATTCTTTACCGCATTTTCTATAGTAACTGCTGTTTATCTTGTCTTATTGCGTAAATCACGTGTTGATATGTGGCTAGCAATTATCTTATTCTTAATCGCTTTAACTTATGCGATTATGATTGCGAACGCAGTTTATCATTATGTGTACTAAACTTTAAGGTTCGAAGTGATAAGCCCCACCGCGTGTCACGATATGATAAGGTGTTTCGGCGGTTGTATCTTGAATAACAATCGCATACTTGTCTTTGCGTCCTGATTGAATACGATATTCAATCGCTTCATCAGGCAATTTTAAAGTTGTGATTTCTTCATTTTCAGATACCACTTCCATACCAAACCAATCCCGCCATTGATTGACCACTAACGCTTGTTGTGTGGTTTGAATTTCAATGGCTTTTATTTTGAATTGCGGTTGAAATCTATTTTCTAACGCCTCAACACGTTCTTCTTCTGACTTATTCCACTCTATAAAGAACGGCGGTTTCAATTTCGCATCCGGCTGATTCAAATATAATAAACGCCAAGACGTTTGTTCACCTTTTTTATTTTCTCGGCCCATTTCAATTGGTCCTACGACATCTAACCCTTTCGCTTCAAACTCATCTTTAAGTTTGTCTAAATCATTTGTGCGTAAGGCGATTGCTTTAAAGCCTTGTTCGAAATTATCTTGTACGATTTTCGCAACGAAAGATACACGTCCTTCATTCGATTTAATAACCTTCTTCAACTTTTCTTCATCGTTTACACCGATAATTTCAATATAAGCCAAATCTGTATAAACCAATTTATTATATGTACCATAGCGATTGTGTAAGCCGCCTGGTGATAACTTCATTACTTCTCCTGGATACTCAAACTCATCAATATGCTTGATATAATGGATGATATGATCAAATTTCAACTGAACCATTTAGACCATCCTCTCTTCATTTTTCTTCATCTTATCAAATTATGAATCGAATTGCCTTTTGAAAGACTAATTTCAAAAAATCTCTTGATTTTTATTTGAGAATTTTCTACAATAGTAAAGTAAATTAGTTAGCTTAGCTAACCTTTTTAACGAAATCAATCAATTACCCTGCAAAAAAATCAAACTGATTTCGTTTATATATGAGGTTGTGACGTTTTACTGAGGTCTCAACCTCTATCTTAATTTAAGGAGCTACAACATGGAAATCAATCAATTATTTAATAGCTTTACTGAATTATATAGACCTTATGTAAAAAGCGTTCAACCTTTACTTGATCAGTATCAGCTACATACTGCTCAATTTTTAGTTCTAAAGGATATTTACTTACATGAACCGACAACACTTGTCGAAATTTCTAAACGTCGTTGTATTGAAAAACCATCAACACGTAAATTATTAAAAGTGTTACATGAACACGACTTGCTGACTGTTACACCAGGGGAAGATAAAAGACAAAAACTATTAAGTCTGACAGACAAAGGTAATCAGATTTACCACGAAGTCATCGAAAAAGTAACAGCTCTTCAACAACAAATCGTTGAAGAAGCAGGTCTTAGTCAAGATGATATCGAGCAAACCATTCGAACGCTCAAAGCTATCAAACATCAGTTTTAAGGAGGGATTTCGCGTGGATCATTCTCAACACGCACCAATATGGACTAAAAGTTTCAATATGAACTTTATCGTCAACTTCTTCGTTTATCTTTGTATGTATCTGTTAATCGTTGTCATTGCAGGCTACAGTAAAAACGAATTTGGCGCTTCAGATAGTTTATCCGGATTAGTAACCGGATTATTTATTGTCGGCTCATTAATCGGCCGTTTTATTACAGGAAAATATGTCAATGCGATGGGACCTAAACGTACATTAATTATAGGATTGATTTTTCTTATCGTAACGCAAGCCCTTTACTTTATAGAAGGTTCATTAGGTTTCTTAATGTTTACCAGATTAATTAATGGTGTTGCGACAGCAGTAGCGACTACTGCGACAGGAACAATAGCTGCATACATCACACCACCTGAACGTAAAAGTGAAGGTATCAGCATGTTCTCTCTCAGTTTAGTTCTCGGAACAGCTGTCGGACCTTTCTTTGGTTTATTATTATCAAATCAATACTCCATTGATGTCTTATTCGCTTTATGCTTAGTATTAGGTATCATTGGTTTAGCTTTATCATTCTTCATTCATATCAATTTTGAAACAACTAAAGTTTCTGAAACTCAACCATCAAAAGGTTTCAGCTTAAGTCAATTTATCGCTAAAGATGCAGTACCGATTGCGATTGTAATTTTAGTAACTGGTGTGACTTACTCATCTATTCTGACATTCTTAAAATTCTTCGCAGAAGAGCGCAATCTAGTCGCAGTTTCAAGTTACTTCTTTATTTTCTATGCCTTAACATCATTAGTCACACGTCCAATTACAGGTCGTTTAATGGATAACAAAAACGAAAACGTTGTAGTTTATCCATCTTATTTCTTCTTACTTATCAGCTTTGTGCTTTTATTCTTTGCACATTCAGGCTGGATGTTATTACTTGCAGGTGCAGCGTTAGGTGTAGGTTACGGTAACTTATCATCACTTATGCAAGCTATTGCGATCAAAGTTACGACACCAGAAAAATATGGCCTAGCCACTTCTACTTTCTTTATCGGTATTGATTTCGGTATCGGCTTCGGCCCTTCTGTATTAGGTGTCTTCACTTCATCTATTACTTATGCACAACTTTATGGCTTCATGGCTATATTAACTATTATTACCGCAGGACTTTACTATGTCCTACATGGCCGCAAAGTAAAATATTTAGAACGTGCTTAATTATAAAAGTGCAGATCAAAACGGTCTGCACTTTTTTATATAATCCATCCTTTTTCAATAGCTTTTTTCCACGCATCAAAACGATTTTCTGTCTCCATTTTATCAATAATGACAGAAGTATAATTACGAACTGTCCCGTTTGAAAGAAAAAGCTTTTGTGCAATTTCTTTACTTGAATAACCATTGCCAATTTCTTTCAGTATTAATTGTTCTGAAGGCGTTAATGGATTTTTCTCATTAAAATATGTAGTCATCAATGTTTCACTATATTCTTTTTGTCCTGCCATAACATTATGCATGGTCTGAATCAGTTCTTCTACGGACCGTTCTTTTAATACATAAGCATCTACATCATTTGCGACTGCTCTTTCAAAATAACCTGGTCTTTTGAACGTCGTTACAATAATGACTTTTGTATTTAACTTTGCTTCTCTTATTTTATTCAATACTTCTAAACCTGTTAATTCCGGCATTTCAATATCTAGAATTGCAATGTCAGGCTGATTGGATTCAATCATTTGCCATGCCTCTGCTCCACTTGAAGTATCAGCAATAATGTTTATATTTCCATCCATCTCTATAAGTTGAACCATCGCTTTTCTCAGCATTTCTTGGTCTTCAGCTAGAACAACATTTATCATAAATTATCACCTCGTGGAATTCGAATCATTAATGTAACACCTTGTTCAGATTTTATTGTAACTTCACCATCTAATAATGCTGCACGCTCTCTTATACTATGCAGTGTAGCTTCAGGTTTACTGATACCTTTGCCATTATCACTAATTATCAACGTAATGATGTGTTGCGCTTCTTTTAATGTACCAGTTACTTTTGTCGCATGTGCATGTTTAATAATATTATTGACCGCTTCTCTCAATAGCATAGCTAATATAGACTGTTGTCCTTTATTTAATGTTCTAGCAATGGATTGTCCCTCAAAATCAAAAGTAATATCTGCTTGTTTTAATAGTTGATCTACAGACTTCACTTCTTCTTCAAAATCTTGAAATTTCAGGTGTTCTACAATAGTTCTGACTTTATTTAATGCCTCTTTAGAAAGTTGATTAACTGCTAACATTTCCTCTTTGGCTTTTTCTGGATTTTGATCTATCAATTTAGAAGCAAGCTCAGATTTTATGCTCAAGCTGGCAAATACATGACCTAACGTATCATGTAAATCTTGGCCGATTCTTTGACGTTCTTGTTCAGCAATCAATAAATTGATGTGACGATTTTTCTCTTTCATTTGCGCCCTTACTTTTTTATTTTCGATAAATCTAAAGTTAATGAACAACGAAATGATTACAACAAGAATCAGTACGATAACTATTGGTAAAGCTTTTGGAAGTAAGTATAATGAAAGACCAGATGCGATGAGTAAAGCAATATAAAATAGTATACTTTCCACTGACTTTACAGTCGCTTCATAAACATACGGCAACACATAAGAACCAAAAAAGAAAAACATGATAAATGTGCTGCCCATTGCCCAACAAAAATAAAGTGTGCCGATCAAATAAATCATCCATACAATCAACCGCTTCACTTTAAACTGATAAACATCAGATAAAATTAAAATACCATAATTAATTATGAATACAGCAATCACTATAACAGCAATTACTTTAGGTCCTTTGATGTCTTGATAAAATAAAGCGATAATTGGAAACAACAAGTAAATAAAACTCGCAACGCCCATTGGGTTTCCTTTTATTTTTCTAAGCAAAAAAGACATTACATCACGTCCGATTTCTTTTGAATAACTAAAGCAATGATTATAAATAGTATACAATACCCCAAAAGAAAACCAAGTGCCGCTATATTAATCGTTTGATGCTGAATAAAATCTAATCCTAGCTGTTTTAATCGGTAGGTCGGCATATATCGAGAGATAGAAGCTAGCCATTGAGGAAACAAGCTAATAGGAAACCATAATCCACCCACAATCGCTAAAACAAGATACAATAAATTACCTATACTACTTGCTTGCTTCACATCTTTATGTTGTGCCAGTAATAACCCTATGGACAAAAATAAACTGGATCCAATCCATAATAATAATCCTGATACTAACCATTCATTAAGAGACATATGAATGTGTCTAATCATTCCTCCAACACTAAACATCAGAATAATTGAAAATAAAAAAAGACTCATGATTTTGAATACTTTAGCTACATAATATTTAATGGGTGTCATCGGTGTCGCAAAAAGTTTTTTCTGCCATCCGTTTTGTTTATCCTGTACTAATTCAACAGGGAAGGTCAACAAACAATAACTAGTTAAACTAAAGACCGTCATACTCATCAAACTTTCTTTATAAATTTGATTGGCTTCTGATTGTGGTACTTTAGTTAATGAAGTGAAAATCAAGAAAAATACTAACGGCATCCCTACTGAAAGAATAAGATATATTTTTTGTCGCAAAGTGATTGTCCAATCTAATTTCAAATATTTAAAAATCATGATAGAATCTCCCCTTCACTTTCAAATACATAATCTTCTAATGAACTTTTCTTAATTTCTAACTCATTTAAATCTATATCTATTTCAATCAATTGTTGTAAAACTTTTTGAACCTCATCTGTTTTGATTTGAAGTTCACTTTGATCCTTTTGATAACTTAATTGAGTTTGATTTTGAATGATTGACTCAAATTGTTCAGGTAGATATATCGTTGATGTTTTATCAAGGTGTTTTAATTGTGAAGGTGAACTATCATTCATTATCTTTCCTTGTTTCAATACGATAACGCGATCCGCAACCTTCTCTACTTCTTCAATATAATGCGTCGTATATAATATGGTAATACCTCGAGCCTTCAAATCATTTATGATGTTCCAGAAATAACGTCTCGTTTTAGCATCCATCGCAGACGTCGGCTCATCTAAAAATATTAATAAAGGTTGTCCTGTTAACATCAATATAAAATCTAATAAACGTTGTTGACCTCCAGATAATTTAGTCGCGTATTGATTTAATTGTTTATCAGTAAACTGGGTCAATGTTTTAAACTTGTTGTAATCTAACGCTTTTTTATAAACCGATGAATAAAACGCATAGAGTTCTTTTACTTTGACCCATTCATTAAAGATTGATTTTTGAAATAATACGCCGATATTATTTTGTATAGCAGAATCCCTTTCAATACGCCCTTCATCTGGAACTAAATTACCTAAAATCAAATCAATCAATGTGGACTTACCTGCTCCATTTACGCCTATTAAAGCGATACATTCTCCTTCTTTTATTTCAAATGAAACATGATCTATTGCTTTAGTATTGTGGAATGATTTAGTTACACCGTTTACTTTTATCATTTAATCACCTCTTTATTTCCTTGATTTAATGATATATTTTTAAAAATTGTAAACATAGTAACGTTTGTCATAAATTCTCTATGACATTTGTCATTTTCTTGTTTTATACTTTTAGCACTTGAATCAACTTTTCTTTCAACATATTCAATTTCGGTTCATAATTTCCGTGATAACGCACTTTTTTTACTATTATAGTAAATTAAAGAGAATAGATTTATATTGAAATTCGTTATATAATATAATAAGTAAAATAATTATTATTCCTGGGGGAATACAACTATGAAAGGGCAAGAGGAGGAATATCAATGTCAAAGACAATTGATCATTTAATTGAGACAGAATGTAAACTTAGCCAGATTAAATATTGGCTAAAAGCAGAACATCATCTTACCATGGAGGAGTTCATTATTTTATACCGCTTCAATGGTACTGACAAAATTACAGGTAAAGTATTGAGGGATACCCTCCATTACGACATGAAATGGAATACGAGTAAAATTGATGTATTAATAAGAAAACTTTATAAAAGAGAACTGATCGCAAAAGAGCGTTCAGAAACTGATGAACGCCAAGTCTTTTATTTATTAGATAAGACACAACGTGAATTCGTCGCATCTGTCATCAAAGAATTTGAAACCTTCGCAAAGTAATCATTATGAAAAAGCACGCCTTTCCGAAAAAAATCAGAAAGACGTGCTTTTTATTATATATTTCATTCGACTTAACCGCCGATATAGTTCATATTAATTTTCTTACGTCTGCGATTTGCGACCGTTTGTTCAGTTCGTTCATCTGAATATCTGTCATCACGAATATGCCATAACTCTTCGAATTTCGCTTGTAATTCATCGTCCGTTTTACCAGAACGCATAAATTCTTTGACGTTAAATCCATCGACTGTGCTGAATAAGCAGCCATAGAATTTACCATCAGAAGATAAGCGTGCTCTCGTACATGTTGAACAGAATGACTGAGAAACACTCGTAATTAAACCGAACTGTGCTCCGTTATCTTTATGACGATAATATTTTGCGACTTCACCATAATATTTCGGTTCAACCGCTTCAATATCAAATTCATCTTCGACCATCGCAAGCATTTCATCTTTTGTGACAACCTTACTGAAGTCCCAACCATTGTCATTGCCGACATCCATAAACTCAATAAATCTTACAACAATATTTTTGTCTTTGAAGTACTGAATCATTGGGATAATTTGGTCATCATTGATACCTTTTTGCACAACAACGTTCACTTTCACTTTAAAACCGATTGATACTGCATAATCAATTTGTTCTAGGATGGTATCTGCTTTGATATTACGGTTATTGATAGATTGGAATAATTCGTTATCAATAGCATCTAAGCTGACATTGATACGTCTTAATCCTGCATCATAAAGTTTTTGTCCATGTTTTTTCAACAATAGACCATTGGTAGTCAGACCAATATCTTCTACACCGTCGATTTCATTAAGAGCGGCAATTAATTTATATAAATCTCTACGCATTAAAGGTTCCCCGCCAGTGATACGAATCTTCTTCACACCTAGGCGAGTATATACGCGAGCAATTCTTTCCATTTCACTAAAAGTCAATAATTCATCTTTGGGTAAAAAGACAAAGTCATCGCCGAAAATTTCTTTAGGCATACAATAATCACAGCGGAAATTACAGCGATCTGTCACGGATAATCTTAAGTCACGAATCGGGCGACCTAATTTATCTGTTATTTGTTTTACCATCTTTTGACCCCCTTTTCTTTCTCTCTTATCGCTTGATACATCTCATCAAAGCGATTGATCTCTGACTCTGGCTAAATCATCTTGGTAGTTAATATTTTGGTACCAATCAGGTCTTGTATCAACCTCATGAACATCCAGCCAATCAGAAGCGACTTGATTATAAACATGTTTCATACTATAATCATCAGATTCTAGTGCACGTGCAATGACTGGTAAACACGTCGGACTATAAAATGCGATAGTAGGAATCGGATACCCCTCTTCTTCATACCCCGCAATATCTAACTGATCTTCGATGACATGTTCAACCATAAATTGATATAACGTGCTGACAGCTTTTTCTGTGATTAACGGTGTATCTACTGAAATCACAAAGAATAGTTCTGCTTCAAAATCTTGCTTCATTACTGAGTAGATGCCTGAAAGCGGTCCTTTCGCTTGATGTTCTTCATCATCTACGACCACTTTGACATCTTCAAATTGATCAGCCAATTCCGCACTAGAACTAATGATAATCTCATTAAACATATTGGCTTCATTCAAGGCTTCGATAATATGTTGATAAAACATTTTATCATTGAGCCTCGCAAATGCCTTAGGCGAACCGAAACGTTCTGAACGTCCGCCTGCTAAAATAATTGCTTTCACTTTCTTAACCTCCGCTTACCGGTGGAATCAACGCAACGACATCAGAAGGTTGAATCATTTCATCATTTGGCACAAATTCTTCATTCAAGGCGATTTGGAATTGTTTGCCGCTGATTTCTGGATACGTTTCAAATAAATATTTTTTAAACGCCTCTACTGTCATTTCATTCTCTAGTTCAAATTCTTCTGTACCTTTTTGTAAGATTTCTTTAATCTCCGCAAAATAAAGGACTTTCATTCTGTTTGCCCCCTTTCAATGGCATCTTCATGGTAACCACGTTGATGACCGATCCATTGTGCGCCATCTTCCCATATTTCTTTCTTCCAAATCGGCACTACTTCTTTAATACGATCAATCGCATATTCATTTGCTGCATAGGCATCTTTTCTATGTGGTGAAGAAACTGCGATTAATACCGCAATATCGGAAATATGCAATGGTCCGATACGGTGAACAATGCTGACAATCGTGCCAGGCCATTGTTCGTTGATTTCATCGCCGATTTGAGCTAATTTTTTTTCAGCCATTGGCACATAAGCTTCGTACTCAAGATGTTCTGTACGAATGCCTTTTGTCCATTCTCTAACATGACCTGTAAAGACCACTACTGCACCTTGATGCGGTGTCAGTGTAAAGTCTCGATAAGGTTCTGTTTGAATCGGCTCAGTCACAACTTCAAATTGTTTCATTTTGACTCATCCTTTTTTCTATCGATAAAAGTTAATAACCACTTTTTAAAATGACTTAACTTTGTATTTTTTTGAAACGGTAACTTATATTGTACATGACTCAGCTCAGATAAAGAAACTAATTCCGCTTCATCTCTATAAATAATCACTTTATCATAATCCGCTTGTTTAAAGCCTTCAACTAGTAACACATCATAATCAATCGTGACTGCTGATTCAATAATGTGGGATAAAGTTTGTTCTGTTGTACGTGTGACTGTTTCTCTTAACGCATGACCTTGCACAATGCTTTGGTCTGCCCCTGCTTCAAAATGTTTCATATGATCGACTTCTGCTGCTTGTAAGGTAATATCTTCACTACCATGTCCATGATGTTTAATCGTCACTACACGATAACCTTGCGCTTTCAGAAACTTAACTGTTTCTGCCATCAAGGTTGTTTTGCCAGAATTTTTATATCCCACAATTTGTAAAATCATAGTGCTAATTCCTCTTCAAAGGTATCTGTTTCAGTCAGAATGACATCCACTGTGTAGCCTTTTTCAAAGCCGCGTGTACCGCTCGGCAACATAATCATCGCATTACTGTGTGCAATCGCGACAACCGCACCTGATTTGTTGAAACCAGAAGGCACTACTGTTGTTTGTAAACCATTTAATGTAGCTTTTGCACGAATGAAACGTGTGAATGGATTGGCTTTTTTGAAGTCTTCCATCAATGTGGCTTTTACAACTTGAGGGAAACGTTCAATCGCGCCCATCATATTTAAGACTGCTGGTTTTACGAACAATTCAAATCCTGTATAGCACGCAGATGGATTCCCTGATAAACCAAATAAATATTGGTTATTTGCGACAGCAACTGTTGTGACACTGCCTGGACGCATTTGTACTTTATTGAATAATACTTCTGCACCGATTTCTTTGTAGATAGCTGGTAAATAGTCGAAGTCACCAACAGATACACCGCCTGTTGTGATGACCATATCATGAGAAGCGAGTGCTTCTTTAACGACTGCTAAACTGCTGTCGAAATCATCTTCTTGAATTTTATAAACTTCACAGTCTAAGCCGAATTGATTTAGTAAGCCTTGAATCATCGGTCCATTGGAATTACGGATTTTACCTGGTTCTAATTCATCACCGACATCTAATAACTCACTGCCTGTCGCAATAATAGCTGCAGATGGTAAGCGACGTACAGGCACTTCTGTATAACCGAAGGTCGCAAGTACTGCGATAGCCCCAGCATTAATACGTTGGCCTTCTTTTAATACGACATCTCCGACTTCTGTTTCCTCACCTTTTAATGAAATATTTTCATTATGTTCGAAGGTTTTACGAATCGTAAATGAATGTTCACCTTCACGTGTTTGTTCTAACATCACAACTGCATCTGCACCTGCTGGAATTTCTGCCCCTGTCATAATACGGACAGCTTGGTTCGGTCCGACTGTTTTGTCTGACACACTGCCTGCACCGATGTGATCAATGACTTCAAATTCAATACGGTTGTCACCGCTTGCACCTTTTGTATCTTCACTTCTTAACGCAAAGCCGTCATAAGGTGATTTATTAAAACGTGGAATTTCATACGTTGCCACGATATCTTCAGACAGTATATATCCTAAACTGTCATTTAAAGGCACTTGTTGTGTTTCTGTACGAAATTCTTGTGCTACCACACGTTTGATTGCTTCTTTTACCGCAATTGGATTTCTTTTTTCAACTGGCATAAACTATCTGCTCCTAACATCTATTTTATTTCATGCTATAATGTCTAAGCGAGGAGGAATAACATGTCTGAATTTACTCATATCAACGCTCAAGGTAATGCGAAAATGGTCGACGTTTCTGATAAAGACATCACAAAACGTGTTGCGACAGCACATTCAAGCATTACTGTTAACGAAGCGATTTACAAGCAAATTGTAGAACATACAAATAAGAAAGGTAATGTGCTGAATACTGCCCAAATCGCGGGAATCATGGCAGCTAAGAATACCTCTACGATTATTCCTATGTGTCATCCGCTCTCACTGACGGGTATCGATATTGCCTTTGAATGGGATACAACATCGTCATATACACTTAATATTGAAGCTACAGTCTCTACATCAGGTAAAACCGGTGTAGAAATGGAAGCTCTCACAGCCGCTTCAGCAACGGCTTTAACCGTTTACGATATGACCAAAGCACTTGATAAAGGGATGGTCATCGGCGAAACTTACCTTATCTCAAAATCTGGCGGGAAATCCGGGGATTACCGCAGATCATAAACTGTTGTTGTTCATGTTTTACCCTTTTTATACGTAAACATGAACTTCACAACAGCACTACGGAACCATTGACGTTGTGATTTTACTGTCACAACGTACAATCGTTCCGTTTTTTTCATGTTACTCCTATTATATAATGCGAATTCTTTAAGTTAAATAGGCTGAATGGATGAAAAAACTGATGAAATCTTATGAAATCAGTGATTGGCTTCAGTGTTTTCCCTTATTCAATCAAACAGTACAGTGAAGAAGCGGTTAGTCTTCTACCTGAGTAAAATCTAACCGCTTCTTATTGCCTTTTATTTTGTTAATTCATGAATGAGATGATTCAATTCAGGTTTAATTAATTTTTCAATCGCTAATCTTACCGCACCAGATGAACCTGGCAATGAGAAAATCAATTGTTCACCTACTGTACCGCCGACAGCACGTGATAATAAAGCACGTGTTCCCACATCTTCAGCATAACTTAAATATCTGAATAACTCTCCGAAACCTTCAATTTCTTTTGTTAATAAAGGAGTTACTGCTTCAATCGTCACATCACGTTGTGCGATACCTGTACCGCCCGTCGTAATAATGACATCCACATCTTCATTCAACCATTGTTGTACTTGTTCAGTAATCGCTTGTTTATCATCTTTGACAATTGTGTAATGATCATCTGCAATTTCCACATTAATCTCTGATAATAATTCTTTAGCTAAATTACCGCCTTTATCTGTTTCTTTTGTTCTTGTATCAGACACAGTTAAGACTGCTGCGTTGATGGTTCTATCTAATTTGACATTCACGTGTTCATTTTTCATTCATTAGGCCTCCTATGTGTTTTACTCAACCGAGTAATTGGTTCATTAATTTAATCGCTTCTTCAGGTTTCGTCATGCCATGTATCAACATGCGTCCGCCTGAGAAACTGACGATTCGATGATTGTTGAATTCGAAGCGAATCATATAAGGGTTCGCATGATACTTAATATGATGCGTTTCAAGATATTCCTTCAACATTTCCTGGGTAATATCCTCATTATTGTATTGAACTGTATCTCTTCCGCATAATGTCGCAAACTGTAAATCAGTATGATTTAAATGCGGATAGGTCGCATGTTCACTACACGTATGACAATCAGCTTTAAACATACGACTGAACCCGAATGTATAGTGTGTCCCTTCCCAAATATCACCATAAGTTAATTTAGGCGTAAAAGGTGTTTCAGTCAGGATTTTTAACGCATCACGTGTTTGTAAACTCGTGGTCATGGTTACCGCTGGTTGAATTACCCCTACTGTATCACACGTCATGTTAATGACTGGTAATTGCGGCATCAGACAATTGAAACACGGAGTTTGTCCAGGAATGAAAGATGCTTCGATATATGTACTTTGTACAACCCCGCCATATATCCAAGGTATATTATATTTATACGCAAAATCATTCACTAATAAACGTGTATCGAAATTATCTGTCGCATCTAAAATTAAATCTACCTCAGTTCCATGCGTTTCTAGAAACTGGGGATTGACTTGAGCGATATGCGCCTCAATGATGACATCACTTCGGATTTCCTGCAGCTTTTCTTTCGCCGCAATCACTTTCGGCATCGCGTCTGTCGCATCTTGTTCTGTAAACAACATTTGACGTTGTAAGTTGCTGAACTCGATGTAGTCACGATCAACAATCGTTAACTGTTTGATGCCCGCTCTGACTAAACCGTCCGCAATGTGTGTTCCTAATGCACCCATGCCGATTATCAGCGCATGTTTTTGCGCAATTTTCTCTTGGCCTTCTCTGCCTATATGTTTAAACAAAATTTGTCTGGAATAACGTTCTGACATCTTTCGATTCCTTTCTTAAAGTGCATTGTCTTTATTATAAGACGAATAGAGACGTGTTACAATCGTTCGAATTGTAGTATGTCACCTAAAATCCGGTCATGCCAATAGAAGACAGACCGGATTGAAACTTTTTATTATTCAGCTGGTACAGAACTTAACGTTATAATTTCATCCGCCAATTGTTCTGCTTCGTAATTAGAATGTGTCACAAAAATAATCGGGATTTGCCATTCATCAAAGAGTCGTTTCACTAAACGCATACTTTCTTCTTTCGTCGCATCATCCAAACTAGAAAATGGTTCATCTAATAAAAGTAAATCAGGACGTGTGCTTAATGCACGTGCTAATGCGACACGTTGTGCTTCCCCGCCTGATAATCTAGCTGGAAATTGTTTTTGTAAATAACTGATGTTTAATTGATGCATCAACGCTGTAATATGTTCAGAAGGTTGCGCCATAAACGTGATATTTTGAAAAACTGTCATATTCGGAAACAATTGATAGTCCTGAAATAAATAGCCTAAATGACGCTCTTGAATTTTAACATTCACAGATGATTGCGTATCCGTTAACACACGTTCGTTGACTTTGATATAAGCGTTATCTGCAGCCCTTAAGCCTGCGATCATATTCAAAACAGTCGTTTTCCCCACTCCTGAAGGTCCTCGTATCGCATAAATTTTAGGTACTGTATCTTGAATATCTAACTTCAGTAACTGTCCTTTTAATTGATGTGTAATTTGGATGGTCAACATCTTAATCCACCTCCAAATAACGATCTTTGTTCATTAAGTTAATCGTACCAATAACAGTAATCGCAAATGCGACTAATACTAATACCCATAGCCAAGCTTGGTTCTCTTTGCCTTGTTCAACTAAGAAATAAATCTCTAAAGGCAACGTATTGGTTTTATTTGGAATATAACCCGCTACCATTAAGGTTGCGCCGAACTCACCGATTGCACGCGCAAATGCCATCATCACACCAGATAAAATAGCACGCTTTGATAGCGGTAAAATCAGTCTGAAGAAAATTTTATTTTCACTTGCACCCATTGTTCGTGCTGTATTCAACATTTTATGATTAATACCTCTAAAACCTTGAATCGTATGTTGATACATTAACGGAAAACTGACAATCACAGAGGCAATAATTGCACCAGTGATTGTGAATATGACAGGCATATGTAAAACATTTGTCATAAATGCGCCTACAGGGCTTCGTGGTGAGAAAACAATTAATAATAAGAACCCCATGACTGTCGGAGGTAACACAATCGGCAGGATAATAATACTCTCAAGAAGTGTCACAATACGTCCACGACGTCGATATAACAGTCTTGAAATTAAAATCCCAAGTACTGTTACAATAATCGTGCTGATTACAGCCACTTCAATTGATATCCAAAATGGCGTTAAATCAGGCATTTCCACTCCTCCTACGCTTCAAATTGATAATCTTTTAAGATTTGTTTCGCTTCATCTGATTTTAAGAACTCAATCCAAGCTTTCGCTGTCTTATTATCAGATGTTATTCCGGCTTCATAAACAATCGGTTGTTTTAATTTCACCGATTCGATTTCTTTTACTTTATCATTTTTAGTTTTGTTTTTATATAAATCCGTTTTATAAACAAAACCGAGTTGCGCGTTCCCTTTTTCCACATAATTCAAGACTTGACGGACATCTTTCGCAAAGACAAGATGATCTTTAACGCTGCTGTATAATCCATTGTCTTTTAAGTAACCTTCTGCGTATTTACCTGCAGGTACAGAGTTCACTTCGCCTATCGCAAGTTTTTGTCCATCTTTTAAACCTTTGACTGATTTTAAATCAGTGCCTTGTTCACCAATTAATACAAGTTGATTTCGCGCATAATCATAAGTGTTATCAGCTTTCTTCTTATCTTTTAACGCTTGGACATCTTTTGTGTTGGCTGACATAAACACATCAACAGGTGCACCTTTTTCAATTTGTTGTCTTAACGATCCTGATCCGCCGTAGTTAAATGTAATATCAACATCTGAATGTTTTTTCTTAAATGCTGTTTCTAAATCTTTCGTCACATCCGTTAAACTTGCGGCAGCTGCGACATGTAAAGTATTTTCTTTTTGATTACTGTTTGTTTCTTTTTTATCATTTGAACATCCAACAACAACTAAGCAGACGCTCAACAGTATAACCGCAAAGTATTTCAACTTCATCTTGAAGAAGCCTCCTAAAAATGATTAATTCACTCTCGATTATACGCTTTCGGTCCATAAATTCCAATTTGAATTTAACCATTATCTTTTGTATTCGCACAAGAAAAAAGGCCAATATGACATTGACCTTTTGATTATAATTATAAAGTTTGAACAAAACGTTTAAAGGCTTCTAAGCCTTCAGTATCACGTTTAAACACACCTGCATCTTCTAAGACACGTTTGAATTTCTGACCTACAGCATCTAAAACAATACCTTCAGCATTTTCAGGTGTAAATTGATGTTTCTCTTTTAGTTCATCTGCGAAATCTTGATGCACACCTAAATCTATATCAGTTTCACCTAAAACATATTGTTCGACTTGTTTAAGCTCATGTTTTAAACGTGCTGGTAAAATCGCAGTTCCCATCACTTCGATTAAACCGATGTTTTCTTTTTTAATGTGTTGTACATCTTGGTGCGGATGGAAAATACCATCTGGATAATCTTCTGATGTTTGATTGTCTCTTAGTACTAAATCTAATTCAAAACGACCTGTTTCTTGACGGTAACGTGCAATCGGTGTGATGGTATGATGACGTTCGCCCTCCTCACTTTGTGCTTTGACTTGAACACTTTCATCACTGTACGCATTCCATTGATTGAAAATATGTTCTGCCGCATCAATGAGTTGTGCTTGATTATTACCTTTTAAACGGATTACACTCATCGGCCAATCTAACAACACCGCTTCTACTTCAGGATAATCATCAATAGTAAAACGTTCTATTTCTGTCGCATTATCCATCGGGAAAGTGTGGCGCCCTGTTTGGTAATGGTTGTGAGACAAGATTGAACCGCCTACAATCGGCAAGTCCGCATTAGATCCCGCAAAATAGTGCGGAAATTGCTTCACAAAGTCTAATAAATTCACAAAAGTTTGTCGTCCGATCTTCATTGGCACATGTTGTGCAGATAATACGATACTATGTTCTGGGAAATAAGCGTATGGTGAAAATTGGAATCCCCAGTCTTCTCCATCTAACTTAATACGCGCAATTCGGTGATTACGACGTGCTGCTTGGGTTACAGAACCTTGGTAACCTTCATTTTCCATACATAACGCACATAAAGGATAACTTGTTTGTTTTGCTTCTCTTGCTGCCGCAATTTCTTTCGCATCTTTTTCAGGTTTAGACATATTAATTGTAATTTCTAAGTCACCATAGTTCGTTGGTGTATAGAAATGAATATTTTGTGCGATGGCATCTGCCTTAATATAGTGGTTGCGCATACAAATATCATATAAATATTGCGTCGCTTTCTCCGGGCTGTCTTGATACAACTGTCTAAAGTTGCGATTAATAGTTGAAGGTTTCGGTGTGATTAAATCTAATAGTTTCGTTTCAACCATTTCTTTTTGATATACCGCATCTTCTATTAAGTGATGTTCAATCATTCGATTAATCCAGTGTTGTGCAATCGCATTCGGTGTATCAAGTTCTGAGATATCTCTCTCCTCATGTTCGATATCTTCTGCTTGTGTAATCTCTAGCACTAGGTTTTGAATATAGAAAGCATCTTCCTTTTCAAAGTCCCCATATTCTACTGCATATGAAATAAAGCGTTGTATCAGCTGTTGATTCAGCTTCATGATACGGCCTCCCTTTTTATTTATCTTCGTAGCCATTCGGATGTGCGCGGTGCCAATGCCAAGCAGTTTCAATAATTTCATGAATATCATCATGTTTCGGCTCCCAGCCTAACACGTTACGTGCTTTATCACTTGAAGCGATTAATTTACTTGGATCACCTGCACGACGTTTGCCGATTTCTGATTTAATCTTTTCACCAGTCGCTTGGCGTGCTGCTTCCACAATTTCAATAACAGAATAACCTTGACTGCTGCCTAAGTTGAATGCGCCGCTCTCACCGCCATCTTTTAAGTAACGATACGCTAAAATATGCGCTTCAATTAAATCTGTGACATGTAAATAATCTCTGACACATGAACCATCTTCTGTATCATAATCTACACCGAATATCGTAATCGCATCTCGTTGTCCTAACGCTGCTTCTAATACAATAGGAATTAAATGTGTTTCCGGATTATGATCTTCACCAATCGTATCATCTTCACGTGCACCTGCGACGTTGAAGTAACGTAATGCTGCATAGTTCATACCATATGCGTTATGACACCAATGCATCATTTTTTCCATCATCAATTTACTTTCGCCATAAGGGTTGGTCGGTGCTTTTTTCGCATCCTCTGTAATCGGGACAACATCTGGTTCACCATAAACTGCTGCTGTTGAAGAAAAGACAATATCATTCACATCATGTGCTTTCATCACTTCAAGCAACACTTGCATACCATAGACGTTATTATTGAAATAATCTAAAGGTTTCTCTACCGATTCTCCAACTAATGAATAAGCACAAAAATGGAAGACACCTTCAACATTTTCCGTTGCGAACACTTGATTTAAGAATTCGCTGTCACGGATATCTCCTTCATAAAAACGTGCTGCTTTAGGCACGGCACCTCTATGACCTGTTCCTAAATTATCCACCACTGCGACATCATAACCAGCATCTATCAATTGATGCGCTGCATGGCTGCCGATATAACCGGCACCGCCTAATACTAAAACTGACATGATTTTCCTCCTTAAAGTTCGATTGTTTTCACGCCGTCACCGATATTGACATGGTAAAACGATGGCGCATAACCAATCTTGTCTGTATAAATACGAGAGACTTCATCTTCTAAATCTTTAACTTTTGATTGATGAACTAAAGCAATCGCACATCCTGCGAATCCTGCACCTGTCATACGTGCACCAAGGACTCCATCAACATTTTGTGCAGATTCTGCTAAAGTATCTAGCTCTTTGCCCGTCACTTCATAATCATCCTTCAATGAAGCATGGCTTTGGTTTAATAATTCACCAAAGCGTTCAAAGTCTGATTGCGCTAAAGCATCATACGCTTCTTTAACACGTGCGTTTTCAGTAACTGCGTGACGTGCACGACGACGTATCGTTTCATCTTCAATTAAATGCGCATATTTTTCGAACGTTTCAACGTCTAAATGTCCTAACGCTTCAATATCCAATTCTTGTTGAAGTAACGCTAATGCTTTCTGACATTCTTCTAACCGTTCATTATATTTAGATTCTGCTAATTCACGACGCTTATTCGTATTCATAATAGAAATCGTGTAATCTCCGAATTCAGTTGGAACATAATGATACTCTAACGTATGCGTATCTAATAAAATCGCTTGATCCTTTTGACCCATACCCACAATGAACTGGTCCATAATACCTGAATTGACACCGATAAATTTATTTTCTACTTTACGTCCAAGTTGAATTAATTCTAAGCGCTCTACATCTAAGTTAAAGAGTTGTTTCATTAACCAACCTGTCAGCATTTCAATAGAAGCTGAAGAAGATAAACTTGCGCCGTTTGGAATGTTACCTTCAACGATGACATCAAAGCCTGAGTCAATTTTGTAACCCGCTTCAATTAAAAACTTAACCATGCCTTTTGGATAGTTCGCCCAACTATGGTCAGCATTGAAATCTAAATCATCTAATGAAAATGAAATAATACCTTTTTCCTCAAAGTTCAAAGAGTAAAAACGAATCGTACGATCTTCACGTTTACGTGCTAAACCGTATGTGCCTAATTCAATAGCAGCTGGGAATACATAACCGCCATTATAATCTGTATGCTCTCCGATCAAATTAATACGTCCTGGTGCGAATGCGGCAACATCTGGCTTTGTTTCAAAATGCTTTTCAAATTGCGTTTGCATAGATGCCAACATAATATAACTCCTCTCACAAGGTAAATTTATTAGTAAACACAATTAAAGTTTATTTGTTTACTAAATGTTTTGTCAACACTTTCATTAGTTCTTAAAAGAAAAAGATTGTCGCTCTATTTGTTTCGTTTGTATCACAATATGCATGGCAGATTGACGTGTTTTTTGAATACGTTCTTTTGCCATTAAGACAGCACTTTTACCAAACTGCTCGATATCAATACGCACACTCGTCAATGATGGTGTTACATATTGATTTACATCTAAGTCATTAAATCCGATAACTCCAGCATCTTTAGGGATTGTGACACCTCTTTGTTGGAGGCCTTGAATTAGACCAATTGCGACCATATCATTACCCGCTATCAACACATCTGGGATAGTGTCTGCTTCTGTTATCGCTTCAAAACCATCTTCTCGTTCCCAACCGATTAAATTGCCATTCGGTATCTCATCATGTTGTTGACACCAAGAAAGATATGCGTGATATCTTGCATCATTTTCATATGCTTCTTTCCCATCTAAATTACGTTCTTCACGTATGCCTCCATAATAAGCGATATGTGCATCATGATAAGTGTCCCTGATTTGATTCAGCAGCTGATACATGGCTTGTTCTAGATCAGAGTACACTGCATCGATATAATCAGGAACTTGCTTATTATTAATCACCACCATATTAGGGTTATGGCGATAAATTTCTTTTAAAGCATCCAATGAGAAATTACCGATGACTAACACTGCACCTGCTTTTTTCACATCTTGTAAATCTTGTTTTTTAAATCCTGTTTCAATTCTAAGTGTCTTCTTTAATGTTAAATTTAATTTCTTAATTTCAGACTCTATTGCTAAACGCAATTCACGATGAAATGGGTCAGCCATTTCTCGTCTACGAGACGCATAAGTAATGATTTGAACTTGGCGATTTACACGTTCTGCTTTGTGATATTCAAGTTCTTTTGCGGTATTTAAAATACGAGTTCTTGTACTGTCGGCTACAGACAATGTCGGATCTTCATTAAGTACACGTGACACTGTACCTGGACTGACACCCGCTTGTTTTGCGATATCTCTAATACTTGCCATAATTGACACCTCTCTTTTGTTTACTTTAAGTTTACTACGCTCTGTTTACTTGTACAACTTTTCATTTTAAATAATGAAACATTTCATGCAAATCTTTTTTGTAAATTGAAGTGATGTAGTATATTGTTAAATTAAGGAGTCATGCATATGAATAAAGATAAAGATGTTTTAACGAATCAGACAATTGTCCGCTTTGAAGATGGAGAATTATTTGAAACAACTGATAGTTATGTTACAGAATTTCCATTAACTGTCATGGTTAATGGCGAAGAATTTGCAACCGTCATCTGCAGTCCAGACCACATGGAAGAATTGGTGCTGGGCTTTTTAGCGTCTGAAGGTGCAATTTTAAAACGCAGTGAATTGAAATCGATTCAAATAGATGACAGCAAGGGGTTTGCACATGTTGAATTAACGAAAGACTTAGGGGATCGTTTCGAGTATTCAACCAAGCGCATGATTGCTTCATGTTGCGGTAAAAGTCGTGAGTTTTATTTCCAAAATGATGCGGCAGTAGCTAAGACGTCATTGTCGAATATCACACTCACACCTCAACAGGTCATCAATATGATGACGAGACTACAAACTGCAAGTAAACTGTTCAAACGTACAGGCGGCTTGCATAACGCAGCCATCAGCGACGGAGATGCTTTCTTTGAACACCGTCAAGATATCGGTCGACATAACGCACTCGATAAGTTATATGGTTTCTGTATTGAACGTCATATTCCTGTTCGAGACAAAGTATTAATTTTCAGCGGTCGTATTTCATCAGAAATTCTGATTAAAGCGGCTAAAATCGGAGTTGGTGTTATTCTTTCTAAATCCGCACCGACTACGTTAGCTGTGACGCTTGCGAATGACTTAAACATAACAGCCATTGGATTTATCAGAGATGGCAACTTCAATATTTATAGTCACCCAGAACGAATAAAAGCTGTGTCCTCACAAGATTAACTTGTGAAACACAGCTTTTTTGTTTGCTTATATATTCTCTTTTATCACACTATAACAATAACTGATGAAGGTATAGCCTTGTTTAATATACATTTCCTTGGCAGTATCTTCACCGTCTGCGATTAAAATCAAAGGTTTATGCTTGGCATAATTTGCGACAAATCCCTGCATAGCACGTCCGATTCCTTGTCCACGCATTTCTTTGATCACACCGAAACTATCGATTTCAATCGTTTCTTCTGATTCAATCATATCTAATGTGCCGACTGGTTGATTATCTTTATAAGCAATCACCCGCTTCACATTCGTTGCGCCGTCAAATTGTTGTCTTAAAGTTTTAACCACTTCGTCTGCGTAGTCTTTACCGTAATCCAGTGAAAAATAACGACAGATTTTCAAATAATCATCCAAATGATAAATATCGACAAAACGGATATCTAAACCATCTGGAATGTCACCTGCAAGCTCATGTGCTTCGATCGCATACATTTCTAACAACACAACATCAAAATTCTCTCGTTCAAAATATGTACGAAACGTGGAATCTAAAGGTGTGTTTTCTGGAAAAGTAAATGCCAAATGGCGACTCTCTTGTTTGAGATGTGCGTGTGTTTGTGTTTTGACATCTTCTAACCAAGTTTCAAACGTCGGCATGTCATGATATACCCATTTGTTCGTATAATACGTTAAAGGTTCTTGTGGTGTTAAATAAATCGTCTTTTGTTCATCTTCATAAGCAATCGTTCCAGGTTGATCAATTAATCGCATGGATAGCGGCCCCATCTTTATCCCTCTTTCTGCTACCTCAGAAACGAATCAATTGTTTAAAGCGTGTGTGATTCAATAATGCTGCACCGATTAAGCATGCGATAATCGCTTTAATAATATCCCCCGGCATAAAGACAAATGATAAAAAGAATGCTTTTGATAATGGCATATGTGTAATCACGCCCATAATTAATGTGCCGACAATGTCTAATAATAAGACACCCGCAATTAATGTAGGTAAAAATAAACGACCGAAATTGATTCGTTCTATAGATTTATCGCGCGCATACCCAATTAAGAAAGCGACGACTGGATATAAGAATAAGAAACCTGCTGATGGACCAGCAAAAACTCCTATACCGCCACGACCGCCTGATAGTACAGGTAAACCGCACGCTGCTAAAATTAAAAATACAATTACGCTTAATGTACCATACTTTTTGCCTAAAAGAATACCTGCTAGAAAAATACCGACATTCTGCAAGACAATCGGTACTGGCATGAATGGAAGCGGAATAGGTGGAATCAGACCAAGCAATGCGATAATAGCTGTCATAATCGCAGTAAATGTGATATGTTTTGTTGTCATAATATAACCTCCTCAAAATCTTACATGGAAGATTATATCACATATGTTAACTTTAATTTACGATAAGTTAACATTTATTTGTATAATTTTACACGTCTAGACACGAACCTTTGCGGCAAGGTTTGTCATGTAGTCAAAGAATGCATCTCTGTGCACATCATCGATTAATCTGATTGTACGGCCACCCTCTTGAACACGTTTAGTTCGTCCTTGACTCGGTCCTTTTGTAATCACTTCTGTTTGTACTTCTTCAACATGTACTAACTCAGGTTTTCCGACAGAAGCTGTTGTTAAGACATCCCATAAGAAATACGTAGAGTTCGTCACAAAATGCGTTAATGGCGGAACTGCAGCATAACAAACACCTAAGAAATCTACACCTAAAATATCACGTTGATCTGCCCACATTTGTCTGACATCAATTGTTAACGGCACTTTATTTGTACTTTCTAACGCAACCATATCAATCGCAATATCTGTATCAAAAACCGTTGCGACTGCTTCTGGATCCCAAAAGGCATTCCATTCTGCAGTTCCATCATGTTCAGGTTCTTCAACATTGCCTTTCGTTAAGAATGTTCCCCCCATCCATACTAAGCGTTCAATTTTTTCTGTGATATGCGGAGCAACCTCTAATGCTTTAGCCAAATCTGTTAAAGGTCCAGTAAATAACAAGGTTACTGGTTTCTTACTCGCTTCTAATTTTTCTATTATATCTTCATATGCTTCAAGTTCTGATTGCGATGCTCGTTGTTCAGTACGTGATTCATTCAATACTGGTAATGCATCTACAAAGAAGGCATGCATACGCCATTCTTTAGGAAATGGATTCTTCCCTCTTTGTGATGATGCGGCAACTTTTAAATCTCTATCTGAAAAGCGGTTAATGATTTTAATAGACGCACTCACTGCGGGTTCTACATAACTGTCAGCACCAATTGCGCTGACACCGATTAATTCAACATCTTCCATCTGTAGTAATAAAAAGAGAGACACTAAATCATCTACACCGCCATCGTGGTTGAAATATATTTGTTTCATGTTCTACCTCCAAAATTTATGTATATTACTTATTAAATTGAAATTCACAACAAATGTAAAGTAAGCATTTAACCAGAAATTTAATTGTATGATGTCTAGCTTTTCTCGTAAAACAAATGCAGACCGCTAAAAACTACCAACTCTCTATTCCGAGTGATACACTAAACTTAACAAGGCAACAAACGTCAGGAGGAATGACATTGTTAGAATCAGGATTAATTCATACAGAGATTCAACGTAAATGGTTAACAAAATTACAATCAATCAAAGACGAATTTCAAGCACATGCAGCATACAATGATGCGCATAGCCGCTTCCCTCACGAGAATATTGATTGGCTCGTTAAAGAAGGTTATACCTTATTAACCTTGCCGAAAGCTTATGGCGGTGAAGGTGCGACAATTGAAGATATGGTTATCATCCAAAGTTATTTAGGTTCTATTGATGGTGCCACAGCTTTATCTATCGGTTGGCATTTAAGTACTGCAGGACAAATATTTGAAGAACAAAAATGGGAGCCTCACCTACTCGATCAATTAGCACAAGCTATTCAAGAAGGTGCGTTGATTAATAGAGCGGTGAGTGAAGCGGATACTGGAAGTCCGACACGTGGCGGCAAACCTTCAACACACGCTAAACGCTCAGGTTCAGAATATGTTTTAAACGGCGTTAAAACTTTTACTTCAATGTTGCCAGCTTTAACCCATTTCTTAGTCAGCGGCTACAATGAAGCCACAGACCAATTCGGTTTCTTCTTAGTTGAAAAAGAAACGCCTGGAGTGTCTGTTGCTGAAACTTGGAATGTGGTCGGCATGCGTGCGACTGAAAGCCATGACCTGGTATTAGAAGATGTGCATATACCACAAGAAAACTTTGTAGAAGTTGCGGGCGGTTCAAAAGGACCGAACGGTTGGATTCTGCATATCCCAAGTGTGTATTTAGGTATTGCACAAGCTGCGGCAGATTATGCGAAAGACTTCGCCAAAACACATCAGCCGAATAGTATTGATTACCCTATCGGACATCTTCCGACTGTCCAACAATCAATCGGTGAAATGGAGTCGTTATTACTTTCAGCACGTGCCTTTTTATGGTCTACAGCCCGTATGTATCATGAAGCCCCTGATGCACCTGTTTGGAATGAAACTTCCGCAAGTAAAATTTTAGTAATGAATCAATGTTTGAAAGTCATCGATTTAGCAATGCGCATTGTCGGTGCGAAAAGTTTAGAAATGGATCGCCCGCTTCAACGCTATTATCGTGACATGCGTGCTGGTCTGCATAATCCGCCAATGGAAGATGCGGCTTACACAAATATTGCCAAATCAGAACTCAACTTATTCTAGTGACTTAACACTATGTTCAATAGTCGAACATAGTGTTTTTCATTTTAAACAAATAATAAATGTTGATTTATTTAGAAATTTATATTGTGCTTTCTGCCAATACCCTTTATAATTTTCAATAACGCTAAACGATAATCGTTTTCAATTAGGAGGAAGATATAAAGATGAAAAAATTACTCATCCCACTGATTGTGTTAGTCCTTGTGCTTGCAGCATGCGGTAAACAATCCAGTGATCAAAAAGATTCAAAAAAAGAAACACGTTCATATACAATGGATAACGGTAAGAAAGTAGATATTCCGAAAGAACCTAAACGTATTGCGGTTGTTGCACCTACATACGCTGGCGGTGTAAAAAAATTAGGCGGTAACGTTGTAGCAGTCAACAGCCAAGTCGATGACAGCCCTATCTTAAAAGAAAAATTCAAAGGTGTTGAAAAAATCGGCGCCACTGGCAGCGAAGATGTTGAAAAAGTAATCAAACAAAAACCAGATTTAATCATTGTTTATTCAACAGATAAAAACATCAAGAAATATCAAAAAGCAGCTCCTACTGTAGTTTTCGACTACGCAAAACATAAGTACTTAGATCAACAAATTGAACTAGGTAAATTGTTAGGTAAAGAAGACGAAGCTAAAAAATGGACAGAGGATTGGAAAAAAGAAACTAAAAAAGATGGTAAAGAGATTCAAGATAAAATCGGTAAAGATTCAACAATCTCATTATTAGATGAATTCGACAAAAAACTTTATACGTACGGTCCAAACTGGGGCCGCGGCGGTGAAGTGATTTATCAAGCATTCGGCTTACAAATGCCAGAAAAACAAAAAGAACTAGTTAAAAAAGATGGTTGGGCAGAAATCAAACAAGAAAAAATCCCTGAATATGCAGGCGACTATATTGTATCAACACGTGCCGGCAAAGCTGAACCATCTTATACTCAAACAAACCTTTGGAAAAACCTTCCAGCAGTTAAAGAAGGACATGTCATCAAAGTAGATGCGAAAACATACTGGTTCAACGACCCTTACACATTAGAATTCATGCGTAAAGATTTAAAAGAAAAACTCGAACAAGCAGCTTCTAAATAATATGAAAAAACGGCTTACACAGTAAACAGGTTGTGTAAGCCGTTTTCTTTATATATTATTTATTTTCAGTTTCGCTTTCAACAGGCATCACATTTGGTTTACCTGCCATCAACATCAACCATGTTGCGACGATGAACGGTAATGTGAATACTGGCAAGCCGAAAGGTTTTAACCAAGTCACTAAACCAGCGTGTACAACCACTGTGATAAAAATACCAAATAACATACTTAAATATTTGTTAAATACTGAAGTTTCTTTAAAGGTAACACCTAAAGCCAATATTACTAAGATAACATTATAGCCATATAATCCTGTATTTATATCATCATGGTTCGCCCCAAATAACATTACCACAAAAACACCGATAATATTTGCGACGACTGAGAAGATACCTGCACGTTTAGAAGCAATAAAGATACCAATCAGTATCAATAAGCCCCCTACTGTACTTTTCACCAAGAAAATTTCACTAAAGCCATCTAAGAAAGTCATCACACCGTTAATCGCGTGATGTGAAAATGTAATCTCACGTACCGTAGAAGGTAAAATATTAACCCCAGCATTGACGTGTTCGAATTGGAAGGACATAAATAGAAACATCCAACTGATAAACACATACGGCATGGTCAACATCGGCAAGTCAAAACGCGATAATAAATGACGAAATGCGGCACCAAGCGGTAATGTCAATACAACCGCAAGTGCTGTCATACCAATACCTTTAATGTCTGGCACTAAGAATATGGTTAAAGCCACACCTGTCAGCACTGGATTAAAACCAGCTAGCCCCTCTTTGATTTCTTCTTTGGAATAATTTGTATAAGGTGCTAATACATAAGCAATCAAACTAGAAAGCAATGCTGCTAGCCCTACTTTCCAATTTGCTACAAATAAACCTGCTAAAATGAATAGCCCTGTCCAAGCATTATTTAACAATAATACTTGTGAGATATTCTTTAATACAACGTCGACTAATTGACGCATCGATCCTTCACCTGATTTCTCAAAATTTATAAACAGTTATAATTTTAACAAAATAGGATTGTGAATAAAACCTATTGCTCTCTATTTATAATTTTTTAAGATTAAAATACAACGTTTGTTTGAAAATGTACCAAAAAAGGTAAAACTCCCTTGGGTTAATTAAAGTGTATATTCAAGCCTTAACTTGTTAATTTGCAATTATATTTGGCACCACAAATATATATTTCTTGTATATCGATAAGTCGAGTCTTACAATGGATTAGTATTATTTAACATATATGAAAGAAGGGATTACTTTGCATTTTACTCAACGTGAACAAGATAAATTGATGTTGGTTATTGCGAATGACGTTGCACGCAGACGTCAAAAACGCGGTTTAAAATTAAACTATCCTGAAGCGGTAGCTATCATCAGTTACGAAATGTTAGAAGGTGCAAGAGATGGTAAGAGCGTTGCCGACCTTATGAGTTACGGCAGACAAATTTTAAATAAGGATGATGTAATGGAAGGTGTAGCAGATATGATCACAGACATCGAAGTTGAAGCTACATTCCCTGACGGCACAAAATTAATTACGATACATCATCCGATTGTTTAAAGGGGGATTATATATTATGAGACCTGGTGAAATTATAGTAAAACGTACTGAAATAGAAATAAATAAAGGTACTGATTCTACTGAAACAGTAATCGTTGTTAAAAATATAGGAGACCGCCCTATTCAAGTCGGTTCTCATTATCATTTTTTTGAAGTAAATGATGGCTTAAAATTTGATAGAGAGAAAGCATATGGTAAACATTTAGATATTCCAGCTGGCGCAGCTGTACGCTTTGAACCTGGGGATGAAAAGAAAGTACAACTTGTGGAATATAACGGTAATCGTCGTATTTACGGATTCCGAGGAATGGTTAATGGACCGATTGATGAAGATCGTGTCTTCCGTGTAGACGATGATCATCCGAACGCTGGTATTAAAGACGACGAAGGAATGAAAAATGCGAATAAAGAAAGTGGGTATGATCGATGAGCTTTAAAATGACACAATCTCAATATACAAGTTTATATGGTCCGACTGTCGGTGATTCTATTCGATTAGCTGATACAAACTTGTTTGCACGAGTAGAAAAAGACTATGCGTCATATGGGGATGAAGCTACTTTCGGCGGCGGTAAATCTGTGCGTGACGGTATGGCTCAAAACCCTAACGTAACACGTGATGACCGTAATGTTGCAGATACTGTTATTACAAACGCAGTTATTATTGATTACGATAAAGTATACAAAGCAGATATCGGAATTAAAAACGGCTATATCATGAGATATGGTAAAGCTGGTAACCCTGATATTATGGACAACGTTAATATCATTATCGGTGCAAACACTGATATCATTTCAGCTGAAGGTAAGATCGTAACAGCTGGCGGTATTGATACACACGTGCACTTTATTAACCCTGAACAATCATGGGTTGCGCTTGAAAGTGGTGTTACAACACATATCGGCGGCGGTACTGGTGCTTCTGAAGGTTCTAAAGCCACTACGGTTGCTCCAGGTCCATGGCATATGCACCGTATGTTAGAAGCAGCTGAAGCTTTACCAGTCAACGTTGGTTTCACTGGTAAAGGACAAGCACACAACCACACAGCATTAATTGAACAAATCCACGCTGGCGCAATCGGCTTGAAAGTCCATGAGGACTGGGGAGCAACACCATCTGCGCTAAGTCATGCATTAGACGTAGCTGATGATTATGATGTTCAAATCGCATTACACGCAGATACGTTGAATGAAGCGGGCTTCATGGAAGATACGATGAAAGCAATCAAAGACCGTGTCATTCATATGTACCACACTGAAGGTGCTGGTGGCGGACATGCGCCTGACTTAATCAAATCAGCAAGCTATCCTAATGTCCTTCCATCATCTACTAACCCAACACTACCTTACACAACAAATACAATTGATGAGCACTTAGATATGGTTATGATTACACACCACTTGAACGCTTCTATTCCTGAAGACGTAGCATTCGCTGATTCACGTATCCGTAAAGAAACAATTGCAGCGGAAGACGTATTACAAGATATGGGTGTATTCAGTATGGTCAGCTCTGACTCACAAGCAATGGGTCGTGTCGGTGAAGTTATCACACGTACATGGCAAGTCGCACACCGTATGAAAGAACAACGCGGTTATTTAGATGGCGACTCAGAATACAATGACAACAACCGTATCAAACGTTATATCGCAAAATACACAATCAACCCTGCGATTACACACGGTATCTCAGAATATGTCGGTTCAATTGAATCTGGCAAACTTGCGGATATTGTAATTTGGGAGCCTGCATTCTTTGGTGTAAAACCTGATGTTGTCTTAAAAGGCGGAATGATCAGTACAGCAATCAACGGTGATGCAAATGGTTCTATCCCAATCTCAGAACCTCTTAAATTCCGTAAAATGTACGGTCAACTTGGCGGTAACATGACAGGTACAAACATGACATTCGTATCAAACATTGCTTATATGAACGATATTCAACGTCAATTGAACTTGCATCGTTTAATCCGTCCAGTTAAAAATATCCGTAACCTACGTAAAACAGATATGAAAAACAATACAGCAACACCAAAATTAGACGTAGATCCACAAACGTATGAAGTGTTTGTAGATGGCGAAAAAATCACAAGCGAACCTGCTAAAGAGTTGCCATTAACACAACGTTACTTCTTATTCTAGGAGGCAAGCTTTCATGATAGTAGAAGAAATTCTTGGCAATATCGCCAATTTATCACCTGAAGAAAAACAAAAGCACACTGAAAAAGTGTATCTAGAAAACTCTGATTTAGTTAAACGCATCCAACGTGTTAAAACTGACCACGGTAATGAAATCGGAATCCGCTTAAAAAACCCTGTAGACTTGCAGTATGGCGATATCTTATATGAAGATGACAACAACCGTATCGTGGTTGATGTCAATTCTGAAGATATTTTGGTTATCAAACCACGTTCACTGCAAGAAATGGGAGATATTGCCCATCAGCTGGGTAACCGTCATTTACCTGCACAATTCACAGAAAGTGAAATGTTGGTACAATACGATTATTTAGTTGAAGATTTATTAAAATCATTAGGCATCCCCCACTCACGTGAGGATCGCAAAGTAAACAAAGCCTTCCGTCATATAGGACATTCACATGATTGATCATGCGTCTTTACGCTTGTTTCAATTTTGCGATTCGCAATTCCCTACAGGTGCTTTCAGCCATTCATTCGGATTAGAAACTTATATCCAAAGAGGGACTGTTCATGATGAACAGTCCTTCCAAGAATGGTTGAAACTGTTTTTAAGTGAACAACTCACATATGCGGATGGATTAGCGATGCGCTTCGTTTACGAAGCACTGAATCAGAATGATGAAAAAAGAGTGTTAGAATTAGATCGTTTATTATTTGTTCAAAATATGCCGAGAGAAACACGTGTCGGTACCAAACAAATGGGAACACGTATGGTGAAACTAGCTGATGAACTTTACGATAGTGAATGGATTCATTGGTATCACGAACAATATCAAGCAAAACAAGCGAAATTGCATCCAGCAATCTGCTTTACAATGCTTGGTCATTATCTCGGTGTCGATATTGAAATGATTATCGATTATTATTTATATCAAAACGTTTCATCTTTAACTCAAAATGCGGTCAGAGCCATTCCATTAGGACAAACTGCAGGTCAACGTATTGTGACGCAGATGATTCCTTTTATGAAACAAACACGCGACCATATTTTTGAGCTTAAAGCATCTGAATTCGGCATCACTGCACCAGGACTTGAAATCAATCAAATGGAACATGAAAAAGTGAATGTACGAATCTTTATTTCTTAGGAGGCAAGATTTATGACTCAACCTATTAAAATCGGAGTCGGCGGCCCTGTAGGCGCAGGTAAAACCGAACTTGTAGAAAAAGTAGTAAAACATCTTTCTAAAGAGTTAAGCATCGGTGTTATTACAAATGATATTTATACAAAAGAAGACGAAAAAATCTTAGTAAATTCTGGCGTACTTCCTGCAGATCGTATCATCGGAGTTGAAACTGGCGGTTGCCCTCATACAGCAATTCGTGAAGATGCTTCAATGAACTTTGCGGCAATTGATGAATTAGTTGAACGTCATGAAGATATTGAATTGATTTTCGTAGAATCAGGCGGCGACAACTTAGCTGCGACATTCAGTCCAGAACTTGTAGATTTCTCAATTTATATTATCGACGTTGCACAAGGTGAAAAAATCCCACGTAAAGGCGGACAAGGTATGATTAAATCTGATTTCTTCATCATCAACAAAACAGATTTAGCACCTTATGTCGGCGCATCTTTAGACCAAATGGCTGAAGATACACGTACTTTCCGTGGTGATCGTCCATTCACATTCACAAACCTTAAAACAGAAGAAGGTTTAGACAATGTGATTAACTGGATTGAACGTGATGTGCTGCTTAAAGGACTAGAGTAATGTCTGAAGAAAAGCAATGGACAGGACAGTTAGATATCACCGTCTTTAATGACGGTGAACGTTCTGTAGCACGCGATATCTTTTTTGAACAAGCATTAAAAGTGATTCGCCCTATTTATTTAAATGGCTCAAATATCCCGACATTCTATATTGTTAATGTCGGCGGCGGCTATTTAGATGGAGACCGTTATCGCTTAAATGTTAAGGTGAAAGAAAATGCGGCAACGACACTCACATCGCAAGGTGCAACAAAAATCTACAAAACATTGAAAGATCATGTTGAACAGTACCAAACGTTCACGATTGAAGATAACGCTTATATGGAATATGTAGGCGATCCGATTATAGCTTATAAAGATGCAAAGTTTTATCAGCATAATCAGTATCATCTGGCTAAAACCGGCGCAATGTTTTATACCGATATCTTAACGCCTGGTTATTCTCCAGATGAAGCGCACTTTACGTATGACTATCTTCATCTTCTTAATGAAATTTTCGTTGACGGTGAATTAGTCGTCTATGATAACTTGTTGTTGGATCCAAATAAAAATCGTGTAGATGCTTTAGGTTATATGGAAGGTTATTCTCATCTAGGGTCTTGTTATTTCATTCATCCAGATGCGAATAAAGAAACAGTTGAAGAACTTTATGAGATTATGGCACCTTATGCGAAACAAGAAGACTGCAGAGTCGGTATTACTGAACTTGCAACACATGGTATCAGTATCCGTATTCTTGCACATCAAACTGATTTAATTTTAGATATTCTAAATGACGTGCAACAACAACTTGTCAGAAAACATTATGACAGAGATGTAGATTTCTTAAGAAAATATTAATAGCAATCAAGTTATACACCTGATTGCAAACTAAAGGACGGTTATTCATTCTTTGATAACCGTCCTTTTTACATACATAATTTTATAAGTTACTGTTTGTTCCAAAATGCTTTCAGCGCTTGTGCTTCTTCATGCCCTTGTTGGCGTGCAGCTTCAGCTACTTCTTTACGTAATGCACCATTCATTGTATTATAATCATATTTTTCCAGAATACTCATTACAGTGCTATCTGGTTTGACTGTATACACACTTTGACCTCGTTCTTGCATATGGTCCACTAAACCAGATAATGCATACGGTGTTTTCACTGGTAAATTCGCAGCTAATACCACAACTTTATCCGCTTCACTGACATCTGGATTATCCATAGAATAAGAACCGCCATCATAATAGTGTTTATCATGCAGTTGAATCGTCGGATAAGCCCCTTGGAATGCGCCACTCGCCGCAATAGCTTTAACTAACGGTACATCAGAGTTTTCATCAAATACACGACGTTGATTTGTTTCTACTTCTGTCACTACAATTTTGATTTTAGGTGTCCAGCCCGAAACTGCATTGCCTAAGCTGTTTCTGATCATATTGAGTCGTTCTGTTTCAGGCAAATCTACTTTAGGATGCATAGCCATCCGACTCATACCATCAATCCATTCTTCTACAGTACGCGCATTTTTCTCTAATTGATCAAATTGCGCAAAGATATCTGCTAAATCATCATCCGTTAATGGATTTTCAGCTTCTCTTTGATAGTTTAGTTGTTCTTCCCATATTGTTTCCCAGTCTGCTTCTGATGCGAGAACTGTGCCCACTTGTGCACCCGCAGATGTTCCGACAAATTCATCGGCATCTCTCAAGTCTAAACCTTTCTCAGCTAAACCTCTTAAATAACCGATTTCCCATGCCATGCCGAATTGACCGCCGGCACCTAAAATTACTGATGTTGTTGCCATATGATTCACTTCCTTCAACTTTTATTATGACATGAATTATTGATCTTTGTTTAAAATCCAGCTTCCTGTCGCAAGATAGCTCGCAAATGCACACCATAATGCATAAGGCACCATTAACAAGCCGCTGCGTTTATCTGCTTTATAGAAATTGACTGCCGTGACGACAACAGATGCGAATAAAGCATAACTTTCAATCATTGCTGCTCCACGTAGTTTATATTTGAAATACAATACAGACCATAAGAAATTCAAACCAAGTTGTGTATAGTGTGAAATCGGTACAGATTTATCTTTACTTGCGTTACGTGCAATCATATATGCGACGCCCATCGCAAGATACAAACCTGACCAGACAATGGGATACGTAATACCTGGCGGTGAAAGCGGCGGGTTCTTTTCTTTTTGATAAACTTGACGTGCATTGCTTGTCGCATATTTTGCTACCAAAGTGCCCCCTACTGTCGGCGTTATTAAATGTACAATATCTCTCAGAACTTTGAATGGTTGTTTCAAACTATCCCTTCCTTCTGTTTCATATAATTATTTTCTTTACTTTATGTATCTACCCTTTAGAAAAAGTATTAAATATCATCGTTGTATGTTTATGTTATTATCTGCGTGATGCTGCATAACAACAGGCTTTTTCGGGAATATCAATATAGACCATCTTATATGTATGAGGTGAATTTATATGGCAGAATCTAAAGCCTATCGTTCTAAGATGATGTCTAAAATCAAAGGCACAGGCGGCAAAGCTGAAACACAACTTGCTAAAGCTTTATGGCACCAAGGTGTCCGTTATTTTAAGAATTATAAGAAGTTACCCGGCACTCCAGATATCGCTATCACTAAATATAACGTAATGGTATTTGTAGATGGGGAATTCTGGCATGGTTATGATTGGGAAAATGTTAAACAAAAAAGAATCCACACGAACCGTTCATATTGGATACCGAAATTAGAACGCAATATGGAAAGAGATCAAGAAGTGAATCAGAAATTAGAAGAAATGGGTTATACTGTCTTACGTTTTTGGGAGAAACATGAAGTGTTTAAGGACATGGATGCTTGTGTCCAACAAGTGTTAGATGCGATTGAACAAAATAAACAAAAATAAAAAAGTGAGCTATCTCAATGAATAACTCACTTTTTTATTACTAATTTTTTGTGCCTGTTGAAATAATCTTAAATTCCCCAACTTCTCCTATGATTAAAATACTTTGCTGACCGCTTTACAAAGAGCCTCGATTTCCTTTCTTTGCTCTGGATCAACTACTAAAATCACGGTTCTTTCATCATGTTTATTTCTTTTTTTAGTTAAGAGTTTACGCTCTTTAAGCTTTTGAATCGCTTTAGAAATAAAATATGGTTTTAAGTTGGAAAGTTGAATGATTTCTTTTACATTGAACTCTGTACGTTCTTTTTCACTGCTGTGAATGTAGTTTAAAATAAAGAGTTCTTCAAAAGTGATTTGAAACTCACTTTTTATTGTAGCACTGACCTCTCTTACTTTTTGTGCTACAGTGACGAATTTTGATAAATCATTAATTATGTTTTTATTGTTCATAGTGAAATTCACTCCTTCTTGATGTTTTTCGAAGATGTTTAGTGAATTGTTCTGATAATTTCAAGCAAGCCCCTACATAAACTAATTTTATTACAACTCTCATTAAATAACAATCTATTTTTGTTCCTAAAATAATCAAAATAGTAAACGTCATAATGTTGAAATCAGTCATCACGAATGTAAAGTTTTCACTAAGGTTAATTGGGTTAATAGGATGACTGTCTATTCAAAAAATCAAAAGCAATAAAAGTAGTAATAAATGAATATTGGGGAATACAATTAATCAATGTCATAATGAATGTGTATCACATATACAAACAAGGAGGATGAAAGGATGAAACAAGATTATATCCGTGTCAAAGGTGCGACACAGAATAATTTAAAATCCATCGATGTAGACATTCCGAAACATTTCATAACTGTATTTACAGGCCGTTCTGGTTCAGGAAAGTCTTCACTCGTTTTTAATACACTCGCAGCTGAATCAGAGCACCTTTTAAACGAAACTTATTCAAGTTACATACAGTTTCATCTTAATCAACAACCTAGACCTAGCGTCGATCACATAGACCATCTGCCTGTTGCGATGACAATCAGCCAACAACGTTATAACGGCAACTCTCGCTCAACAGTCGGCACAATTTCAGACATATACGCATCTGTGCGTTTATTATGGTCACGTATCGGCACACCTTTTGTAGGTTATTCTGATGTTTTTTCATTCAACAGCCCATCAGGCATGTGCAAAGAATGTGAAGGTTTAGGTTACATTGAATCAATTAATTTAGATGAATTGTTAGATTGGGATAAGTCATTAAATGAAGGTGCCATCGACTTCCCTTCTTTCGGTCCGGATAAAGAAAGAGGAAAAGCATATCGCGACAGCGGTTTGTTTGATAATGACAAAAAGTTAAAAGACTTTACCAAAGAAGAACTTGATTTATTTTTATATCAACAGCCGACAAAGCTTAAATATCCACCGAAAGAATGGAGAAAAACTGCGAAATATGTGGGATTGATTCCGCGTTTCAGCCGTATCTTTTTAGGCGATAAAACTTTTGCGAAAAAACGTTATGCACGCCATTTAAAACACGTCGTTACCACTAAAACATGTCCTGTTTGTGAAGGACAAAGACTAAATCAAAAGGTATTAAGTTGTAAAATCAATGGCTATAATATTTCTGATTTTACTAAAATGACAATTAAAGAGAACTTGGCTTTTTTAGATCAATTGAATCAACCAACTGCAGAATTTATTATTGCGCCGCTTCGAAAACAACTTGAAGCCCTAGATTTCATAGGATTAAGCTATCTAACACTCGACCGTGTCACAACAACACTTTCTGGTGGAGAAGCACAACGTCTTAAATTAATCCGTCATTTGAATAGTCCTTTATCTGATTTAGTTTATATTATTGATGAACCCAGTGTTGGTTTGCATCCTGAAGATATACAAAAAATCAATATTATTTTACAATCACTTAAAGAAAAAGGCAATACTGTTTTAATTGTTGAACATGATCCTGATGTTATTAAAGAAGCGGATTATGTCATTGATATGGGACCAGGTTCTGGTAAGAATGGTGGAGAAATTACATTTGAAGGAGATTATCCAGCATTATTAGAATCTGATACAGCGACAGGTCATGCGTTAAGAAAACCACATCACCTTAAAAATGACGTGCGTCAACCTGCAGGATATTTCCATCTCGGACCAATTACAGAAAATAATTTAAAAGATGTCACGGTTGATTTACCTAAACAAGTCATGACGGTTATGACAGGTGTTGCAGGTTCTGGTAAGAGTACTTTGGTCAAAAAAGGATTTGAAGATAATGAACATACTATCTTTGTTGATCAAAAAGCGGTTCAAGGTTCAAGCCGTTCTAACCTGCTGACTTATTTAGGTGTCTTTGATCAAGTACGAAAATTCTTCAGCCAACAAACCGGATTAAGCAAAGCGATGTTCAGCTATAATTCTAAAGGTGCATGCCCCAATTGCGGCGGTAAAGGTTATATTAAAACTGAACTAGCCTTTATGGCTGATTTTTCTCAGACTTGTGAAGTGTGTCATGGTAAACGCTATAAACCTGAAGTATTAGAAGCAACAGTTAACGGTTATAATATTGCGGATGTTTTAAACTTAACTGTAGATGAAGGTTTAGAATTCTTTAAAGGGCATCAAGAAATTGAAGATGCATTAGAGTCATTAAGCCAAACTGGATTAAATTATATGGCACTCGGTCAACCGCTAGACACCTTATCTGGCGGTGAGATTCAGCGCGTTAAATTAAGTCAGCATTTAGTCGAACCGACAACTGATTATGTTTATATCTTTGATGAGCCGACAACAGGTTTACATGAAGAAGACATTCCTCTACTATTGAATCGCTTCAATGATTTAATTGAAGCTGGGAATACAGTGATTCTGATTGAACATAACTTATCCATGATGTGTGAAGCGGATTGGCTCATTGATGTCGGACCAGGTCCTGGTTTAGAAGGAGGACAAATCTTATTCAGCGGCTTGCCTAAAGACTTCCTACAAACAGATACCTTAACTGCCAAACATTTAAAACGTTATACTCAAGCATAATAAAAAGGCTCAACCACAGTTTTGTGATTGAGCCTTATTCATATATACACTGATTATTTATTATTTTTTACTGCAAATTGTATCAGCTGAAGATAATGCAGCTAATTTCAATAAGTCAGTTGCGTGTTTAGCGCCTTCTTTACCATGACCTGCTTCGTAGTGTTTGTAAGCTGCAACACCTAATACACCTACTGCTAATAATGAAGCAACATTTGTCATTTTTTTGTTGCCGAAGCTTAGTAAATAGATTAAACCACTTGCTGCTTCTAAAGTACCTGCAACTGTTACCCATTTAGAATCAAGGCCGAACACATTTGCGAAAGTATCTTTCATACCTGCGTCACCTTTTAATTTTGGCTCTGAAGCCTGTAATAATTCCTTAGCGATTTTAATATTGTTTAAATAACGTAATAACATAATACAATCTCCTTTATTTATTATTAAAATATTCCTCTACAATAGGTTTTACCCTTTCTCCGTATAATTTAATTGCATGCATTACACGGTCATGTGGCATAGACCCTACTGGCAGGTGAATCATGAAACGATTCAAGTTCAATTCTTCGATTACTTTAATCATTTTCTTTGCGACTGTTTCCGGACTTCCTACAAACATTGCACCTTCATCGCTGATTTCACGTTGGAAATGCGCTTGATCGTATGGCGGCCAATTACGTTCTCTGGCGATGATATCATGTGTGACTTTAGTCGGCGCGTAAAACTCACGTTGTGCCGCTTCATCAGTCTCTGCGATATAACCCCAAGAATGTACTGCAACCGGCATATCTTCTGCGCGATAACCTCTGTTTTCAGCAACTGCACGATACACTGCAATATTACGTTTGAAACGTCTAGGATTACCACCGATAATCGCGTAGGTAATCGGTAAACCGAACTCTGCAGCTCTCATAGAAGACTCTGGTGTGCCTCCTGTTGCGAGCCAAATTGGAATTTCCTCTTGCACTGCTCTAGGATATACACCTAAGTTGTTAATTGCTGGTCGCAAACCGCCTTCCCATTTAACAATCTCATGTTGATTGATACGTTTCAATAATTCCAACTTCTCAATAAACAATTGATCGTAATCATCAAGGTTGTAACCGAATAATGGGAAAGATTCGATAAACGAACCGCGCCCTACCATAATTTCAGCACGTCCGTTAGATACTGCATCCAATGTCGCAAAACGTTCATAGACACGTACTGGATCATCTGATGATAAAACCGTTACTGCCGATGAAAGTTTAATACGTTTCGTTGTTGTCGCTGCTGCCGCAAGTACAGTCACAGGATCTGAAACTGCATAATCTGAACGATGATGTTCACCTAATCCATATACATCCAGCCCTACTTCATCAGCAAGTTGGATTTCTTCTACGATGTTTCTAATACGTTCTGCTGCTGTTAATTTTTCTTGAATGCCGTTTTCTGTATAAATATCAGTGTTGTCTGCAAAGGATGTCATTCCAATTTCGAGTTTCACTTTTTTCACCTCTTTAGGTATAATTTTTATACTTAAATAATACATCTGTTCTTTCCTTAAGTCAATACTTTCAACTCGAGCTGAACAAAGAGATAAAAACTTCCATTTAATGAAGAAAAGCCTAACTTTACATAAAGTTAATAGTTAACATCCACCTATTGTATTTAATTAGATGACTATCTATTCGACAGGATTTTAAAAATAAATCTCCGTCATATTAACTACAAAGCAACATTTATTCATTAGAAATTATGTTTCAAAGTTTTCTGTTATATTACAAGACTGTAATATGAAAAGCCTTTACAAATAATTAAAAATGTTAAAAATGCGATAACATCAACATTCTAAGACTATAGTCCTACTTTCATGCTTATTACATCCAAATACATAATTATTAGAACTAAATTACAAAACGATAACAAACCACACAAGTGCAATTTTTTTTGGTAGAGTAAGTCTTGTCGTTAAGAGAACGAAACAAACAAAACAAATTATGAAATTTAGTAAATGTTAATCCAGTCACGAGACTTAAAAAATAATTTAGCTTATTATCTTTAGGAGGATATTTTATCATGAATAAAATCGCTACTACTACAATCGCTACAGCAGGTTTAGGAATCGCTGCTTTAACTTTATCTAATCACGATGCAGACGCTGCACAAAATAACGGATACAACTCAAACGATCCTTATTCTTACAGCTACTCATATACAATTGATCAAGATGGTAACTACCACTACACTTGGGAAGGTAACTGGAACAAATCTAATCAATTCAATAACTACTATGGTACTTACGCTCAATACAATAACAACAACACAGCTAACAATAACTATACAAACTACACTAGCTACAATACACAAGCAACTGCTCCACGTACTGGCGGTTTAGGTGCTTCATACTCAACATCAGACAACAACGTTAAAGTAACAACTACTTCAGCACCAAAAACAAGCACTAACACATTCGCTAACCGTTCATCATCAGGTGCTAACTTATACACTGTAGGTCAATGTACTTACTACGTATTCGACAAAGTTGGCGGTAAAATCGGTTCAACTTGGGGCAACGCTAATAACTGGGCTAACGCAGCAGCAGCTTCAGGTTACACTGTAAACAACAACCCATCAGCTGGCGCAATCTTACAAACTAGCCAAGGTGCTTTCGGTCACGTTGCATACGTTGAAAGTGTAAACAGCGACGGTTCAGTAAACGTTTCAGAAATGAACTACGGTCAAGGTCCTGGCGTTGTAACTACACGTACAATCTCAGCTAGCCAAGCAGGCGGATACAACTACATCCACTAATTAATAAATTTACGATATAAACCAACTGATCAGCTACAATCAGTTGGTTTTTTTATGCCCTTTTTTTATTTCTATTGCTTATCCTGCCACTAACTTATACGCATAACAAAAAAGCCGGAGACTTAGGAATTTACACCTAAGCCTGCCGGCTTTTCTATCTATTTACTACGTTATAACCAATATGCGATCATAATCCAGAATGCGAAAGCTAACACATATAATAATGGGAAGCTTTCTGATACGGGTCGTTTAAGTTGTCTATAAAGAACATAGCCTCCTAAACCTATGGCCATACCGGCTGTTAGGACAATACGTACCACAAACATTTCTACTGTGGCATTAATCCCAAGCTGAGGACTCGTAGTCATAACCTCAATAAGAGATAAGATTAATATCATTACTGTATAAACAACAGTATCTTTTGTTTTGTTAGTTTGGGATAATGTCCAAAATATTAATAGCCCGAAGATAGACGTCATTAACATTTCATGTGCTAAAAATTCCGACATAGAAGAATCAACTCTATATTGCAAAATCGCTACAAAATACAATATAAAGCTGATTACTAAATAGATAATAGAAGGATATTTTACAGTTAAATTATCTAAATTGAAGTATCGATGAATTCCTAGACACAATAGTAATATCGCTACAAGTATTACTACATATAGCATGGAATCACCTCATTCATATATATTTAATAACCGTTTTAGTACACAACTAAACCTAATAAATATTAATTTTTTAATGATAATGATTGGAATTGCAATTAATCCTTCTTAGATAACTATAATTGTTCCACCATTAGTATGTTATACCCTGGATTCACGCGTTTAATGTGTAAAATCCGAAAAATTGTAAAAAGTCAAAGAAAAACTGCCTCACTTTAAAAAGCGAGACAGTTCATCTTTAACCGTGCTGCGTATAATGTGTTGTGTCTGGTGATTTCACCTTTTTCACTGACCAGCCAGTAAAGGCGTAGAATATAGCGAAAATCACACATAAATAACAAGGTACCGTCCAAATAAAGTAAGAATAGACGTTTACACCTAATTGTTGCGTATAATAAATTCCTGATGTGCCCCAAGGGATCAATGGAATAATCATCGTACCTGAGTCTTCAAGTGTACGTGATAAGTTTGTACGAGACAGCTTCATCTCATCATACATATCATATAACAACATACCTACTACGATAATCACAACAGATGCTACTCCTGCTGCTAATACCATAATCAAGCCAGATATTACTGTAACTAAAATTAATGTGCCTGGCGAAGTGACTTTATCTTTAATTGTGTTCAACATCACTGTTAAACAACCTGATTTTTCGACAATACCCGCAAATGCATAGCCACAGAAGATTGTCACAATGACTTGTGTCATACTCATCATGCCGCCTTGCTCAAGCAAAGTCGTCGCTTTATCATTTAAATTGACTTGATGGACAATCATATCCGGTTTAAAACCGTCAAACGCCGCTTTAAAACCATCAGTAAAATTAAAGCCATGATTCAGTGCGCCGACAAAGATCGCTGCCACACATGAAACTAACATAGCCGGTACGGTTGAGAAGCGGAATAATAAACATGCGATGATAACAATCGCTGGAATCCATACACTGAAATTAATATGATATACATTTTCGAGTTGACGTAATAATGCATTGATTTGGCTTTTATCCGCACTCGATTTATGATTTAATCCCGCAAAGAACCAAACTATCATACCGATAATCGACGCAGGAATCGTCGTCCATAACATCGCTTTAATATGGGCAAAAATGTTCACGTTCGTGACCATTGCCGCTAAGTTTGTTGTATCAGAGAGTGGTGATAACTTATCACCGAAAACTGCACCTGCAATAATTGCACCTGCAGCCATACCCGCATCAATATGTAATTGATGTGCAATCGCAATTAATGCGATTCCTGCTGTTGATGCAGAACCCCAAGCGGTTCCAGTGGCCATAGACGTTATCGCTGAAATTAAAAACGCAGAGACCAAGAAATAACTTGGATTCAACAATTTTAACCCATAATAAATCAGAGCAGGTACGGTTCCAGAATACATCCATGTCCCAACTACAATCCCTACGCATAAAATAATATAAATCGTAGGCATCGCTGTACTCAGCCGCTGTGTAATCCCCTCTTCTAAATCTTTCCAACGTAAGCCTACACGCCAGGCAATTACTGACGCATAAGCCGCTGAAAGAATTAATAATGGTTGTACTGGAATTCCAAATACCACAAATCCAACAATAACTAATAACATCATTACAACGATGGTTGAAATGGATTCAAGTAATGTCGGCATTCTCTTCATAATATGTCCCCCTTTATTTAATTGTTAATCTAATCCAACTTTATCTCTGCCTAACTCGTCGATTGTCAGACCCTCTTCAAAGAAATCACGTTCTAAAATTGTAGAAGCTATGACGATAATCGCATCAATATTCGGCGTTTCTACCCCAATTTCACGCCCTAAGCTAGACCATAAGACTAAACCGAATGCAATATCTTCAGTTAAATAACGATTCTTCACGTGATTTGGCCCTGGAATTTGTGAGAAAACAGGACTTTCGTTAAACAGACGATTTAACGGTTCATCTTCACGATCTCTTTCTAAATAACCACGTTGAATACGTGCTTCTTTTGCTGTTTGCAGTTCGAATCCTAAACGACGGCCAAGTGACAGACGCTCAAGCTCTACCGCATGCAGTAAACGAACCGTATGTTTAGTAATCCCTTCTTTATATAATGAGAAGTCTCCAGAGTAATCAATACGTCCAACGTTTAATAAAGTAGGTCCTGGGTGCACTTCTGGGTTACCATTTTCTAAGTTTGTTTTCCATAAGTTTTCTTCTTTAATAATTTGAGGATAAATCTTTTCAACAATTTCAAAGTCTTCACTTAAATGTTCTTGAATATAAGAAGTGAAATAGACTTTACGTACATTTAAAGATAGATCAACAATACCCTCTTCAAAGTCAACACGCGTACCATACGTTAATGTGTTTGCTTCACAAAAACGTGGGCATACATCGATATATTCATCTTCTAATATGTTAAGGAATCGTGCTGAACCCATAGCAGCTGCCATGTTGAAGAATATAATTTGGTCATCCTTAACGAACGGCGCCATAATACGTGCATAATATTCAATAAATGTTGATGGAATAATCATTTGAATAATTTCTGCATCTTGTATAACCTCTTCGATGTCATCGCTGACTTGTGTAAATTTCACAAAGCTTTCTTCACCTTCATTATTGAAGTGGAAACCGCCTTGTTCAATCGCTTTATCGAACTTTTCGATAGAAGCGTTACGGCAATACAATTTGACATCGTGGCCCTTGCTTGTCATATCAACGGCTGCTGTGACAGCACCGTTACCTGAACCAATAATTGCTATTTTCATGCTTCATACCTTCTTTCTTTGTTTAGTCATGATTATGAGAGACCGTACAATAGCTTTATTGCTAGAAATAAAGTGATGTACGGTCTCTCGAAGTGTGAAAATATTATTTATTCTATTTAACCGTCTTAAAGAAAAATAAAACAGAAAACTTGTGAGACTTGTGTATGCTAGAACACGCACAGTTACAGCTTTCTGCGACCATCAAATAGTGTATTATAGTTATCGTAACATGATTAGACAAATAATAAAATAAAAATTTGTTAGCTACTTATTAACAATAACGTCTATATATTTCATACCCTACTTCTCTTTATTTATTGTTTTTGTTAGGTGTCCAAAATGGTAAAAAATATTGAAGTTTTTCCGATTGTGTTTCATTTAAACTCAATTATTGCTATATTTAAAGTAATCTTAAATATCGGAGGAGCGCTATGACTAAGGAACATTCACCTGAACAAGTCACCGAGCACACTGAAGTCTATCAACAATTTCCAACAGAAGATGCACGTTTATTCGCGTGTTTAATTTATATACTCAGCTTTTTTACAACTATTATCGGACCCTTAATTATTTGGTTAACCAAAGGCAGTGAATCTTATTTTGTAAATAAGACCGCTAAAAACTATTTTAATTTCGTTATTTCTTATACGATATGGACGATTGTAGCATTAGTTTTATGCATCGTATTAATTGGTATGATAATATTACCGGTTCTCGGTATATTGAGCATTGTATTCTCAGTCATAGCGGCTGTCAAAGCATATAATGGCGAGGAATACCTAATCCCGCTATCTATCCGCTTCTTCAACTAATCACACACAACCACAGCGTTGTGTGTTTTTTTGATGCTTTTTTCATAAACACATTCATTGTTTCTCTGTGTGTAATTTGAGAAAATAGACAGTGCTGAATTAAGAAGAAGGAGGCGTGTGTATGCGCTGGTTTAAAGTCATTTTAGCTGGCTTAGTAGAAATTATTTGGGTCAATTGTATTAAAAATGCAGATTCAGTGCTCAGTTGGGGACTGACTTTAATTATGATTGCGATCAGTTTCGCATTAGTAATCAATGCTTGTAAATCATTGCCTGTGGGAACGGCTTATGCCATTTTCGTAGGTATCGGTACAGTGGGCACCATTATTTTAGATATGGTGGTCTATGGCGACCCCTTCAGCTTTACCAAACTCTTTTTCATTATCTTATTATTGATTGGTATTCTTGGACTGAAACTATCAACAGATGAAACAGAAAGCGAGGGCTCACACTGATGGCATGGTTATATTTATTTATCGCAGGCTGTTTCGAAATTCTTGGCGTGATTCTTTTAAATGAATTGAATCGAACAGGCAAGAAATTTTATATTGTGTTATTAGGTATCGCCTTTATCTTCAGTTTCAGTATTTTATCACTCGCTATGAATTCCATCCCGATGGGAACGGCTTATGCGATTTGGACAGGTATTGGAACTGGCGGCGGTGCAATTATCAGTATGATATTTTATAATGAATCCAAAAATATCTGGCGTATTCTTTGTATCGGCTTAATTGTCGTTTCTTCTGTTGGGTTAAAACTCATTTCATAGTCATGCATACGCTTACGGTGTATTCATTGTTTCTCCTTCTTCCTTTTAATATAATTGATATATAAACTAAGAAAGGGAGTGTTTTGTATGGCTAAGGTCTATATTGCAGGCCCTATCCCACAAGTAGGACTTGATATTCTAGAAAAGAATAATATCGAAGTCGATATGTACGATGGTCCAGGAGTTGTGGATCAAGAAACATTAAAAAATGGCGTGAAAGATGCGGATGCATTAATCAGTATTTTATCTACAAACGTAGATAAAGACGTCATCGCAGCAGGCGAAAACTTAAAAGTGATCGCAAACTACGGTGCCGGCTTTAATAACGTAGATATTGAATATGCTGAATCTAAAGGCATCTATGTGACAAACACACCTGGCGTTTCAACACGCTCAACAGCAGAATTAACATTTGCGTTAGTTCTTGCAGTGGCACGTCGTATTGCTGAAGGTGATCAGTTATCACGTACGAAAGGATTCGATGGTTGGGCACCATTATTCTTCAGAGGACGTGAAGTATCAGGTAAAACTATCGGTATCTTCGGTTTAGGAAATATCGGTTATGCAGTTGCTAAACGTGCGAAAGCATTCGATATGGATATCCTTTATACAGGTCCACATCGTAAAGAAGATAAAGAAAAAGAATTAGGTGCGAAATACGTTGATTTTGACACATTATTAAAAGAATCAGACTTTATCACAATCAACGCTGCTTACAAACCAGAATTGCACCACTTGTTCGATACAGAACAATTCAAACAAATGAAACCGACAGCTTATTTAGTTAATGCTGCGCGTGGTCCGATTGTAAACGAACAAGCACTTGCTGATGCATTGAAAGACAAAGTCATCGAAGGTGCAGCGTTAGACGTTTATGAATTCGAACCGAAAATCACTGAAGACTTGAAATCACTAGACAATGTCGTGATTACGCCGCATATCGGTAACGCTACATTTGAAGCACGTGACGGCATGGCTGAAATTGTCGCAAATAACACAGTAGATGTCTTAAAAGACAACAAAGCACCACAATATGTTGTAAATAACGTTAAATAAGATTTTTACACTTAAGTAAAATGAGGCCTGGGAAAATATCCCAGACCTCATTTTTTATTTCTTTATTTTATCGTTTTAAACGATGTTGGTTGTTTATACAGATTTCGTTTTGTATAAGAATTTCGCTTGATTTGAAATCAATTTAGACGGTGTGCGTTTCAACACAAAGTTGCGCAAGCCAATCATCAAGCCATTTTGATATTGTGCTTTTTTACCGATACTGCGAGAACGTTTAATCACTTTTGCAGTATGTTTCACACGTAACGCATCATAACGTGCTAAAGCTTCTCTGAAATCATAAGTATTTAAGCAATTTGCTAACACAATCGCATCTTCCATCGCTTGTCCTGCACCTTGTCCCATATTCGGTGTTGTCGCATGAGCTGCATCACCTAGTAATAATGTGCGACCATAGACGAAGGATTGAAGCGGTGTTAAATCGTAAATATTATGGTGTAAAATACCCGTTTCACTTTGTTGGTCTAGAATACGTCTGACCTCATTTGGATAGTTATTGTAATATGCTTGAATATAAGGTTTCGTGAACTCTTTAAATTTAGGATCGTTTTCTTTCGCATTAACCGCAATAAACCAATACGCTTGGTTATTTAACATCGGTACAATCCCTACACGGCCTTTAGCACCCCAAAACTCTTTCGCTGTATGCGGATCATTCAAAGTTACATCGTCGACCATTCCTCTGAAGCATGTATAACCTTGGTAGTTAACAGTGGCTTTAGGGTTTACTTGTCCACGAATAATTGAATGTACGCCATCTGCACCGATACATAAATCAAAGTAATGTGTATCACCTTGTGCAGTTGTTAAAGTAACTTTCGAACTGTTTTGTACGAGTTTCACGATTTTAGTTCCTGTATGGATTAATTCTTTTGGAACATAAGATACGATAACATCTAATAAAGCTTGTCTTGGCAGTGTTAAATTAACTGTTCCTTTTTTCATCACTGCTTTATTTAATACATGTCCTTTGTCATCTAAAATTTCCATTTCTTTGATGACTTGTCCTGCATTTTTAATTCCTTTTGCCATATCATGATTGCCGAGTTTGTCTAATACATTACCACCGATGCCGATACCGGCACCGATTTCTTTGATTTCATCTTGTTGTTCAAATACATGTATTTCGTGATCTTGTTCATGTAATAAGGCAGCTGCGGTGAGTCCGCCAATGCCGCCGCCGACAATTGCTATTTTCATCTCAATAATCCACCTCTTTTTAACACTTCCTATTTATTCTATCATATTCCCTATTTCCTATGTATCTAGCTGGATAGCTTAAAAAAAGAGGGCTGCTGCCCTCTTTGGTTATTTATAGAAGTTAATACGAATATCATCTTTTTTAATACCATATTTTTGATAATACGTATCCATCATACCTGCAATATTTTGATCCCAACCGATGTCACTCGCATATTGATGCTGACCAGGATTGCTAGGATTCCAACGCATTTGATAAAGTGAAATTTGTCCTTTATCGAAGAAGTCTTCTCGTACAAAACGTGCACCGCCCATAATTGCACGTTCTGGTGACGTCCACTTCTGCTTTTTCGCATAACTATGGCCATGCTTCATTGCGTCTTCATCAAACGCACCGATGCCATAAAAATTATAATATGTTTTTCCTTTAAACTTAATGCCTTTCGATAACTCAGAACGTCCATGTCCTGTTTCTACTAATGCATGGCTGACGAGATAAATAACATTCACATCATATTTATCTTGTGCCTTTAAAAATGCGTCCCCTTTATTTTCAAGCACGCCTTTGCCTTTTAATAATTGATTCACTTCTTTTTCATCCATTGAGACAGGCTCTGAAATATCCATATAACTGATATTATGATTCTGTCTTTTAATTGCCATAGCTTGTTCAACATCTGCTTTAGATGCATTCACAAATTGACCATTGTCTTCTTTCGTATTCAATACACCTTTTGAAGTTTGAAGTTGAACAGCTTCATCAAATGTATAATTCTTATCATTGCTGAACCAATTCGTTTCATTAATGATAAATAGAATAATAAAAGTTAAAAGAATTAAGCCGACAAACAGCCTGAAAATACGCGTTTTTACTTTACGATTCATTATGCGAACTCCTCATGTATTTTTTCTATTTCAACATAAAGTATGCTGCAATGATTACAATCATCACAATTGTAAAAGAGAGATTGATAATTATCTTCATTCCTGTTCTGTCACGGAATAAAACATTAAACATCATTAAACTGATAATTAAACCGATCGCAAACATGGTAATCGCAAGCACGGCTTTCATCATAATCAAAAAAATAAAACCAAGCACGACAAATAAATTTGAAATCAGTGCTAAAGCTTTTAATATGTTCGGGTTAATCGTCAACACCTTCTTTCTATCATCTACATCTAAATTCTATTAAAGTTTATCATATTTCTGACAGCGTCGGCAGATAGATTCTGTATGTAAAAAAAGAGCCGTTCTAAAAAGAACAGCTCTTATAGAATAACGCTTAATCTTCGCGTGACATTCCTTTTAATAAGTTTACGAAATACGTAATACTTCTGTTTGCTTCATCGTCTTTCAATAAGCCGACTAAGCTAGAAATTGTTGTACGTTGATTTGGACTTGCAGCATTCGCATTTTTAAGTCCTTTGTTCAACTTAAGCAACATTTCTTCTGTACCTGCTACATCCACTTTACCAAGCATGAATACAAGTGGTGCTAAGTTGTTTAATAAGCCAGTATATTGCTCTTTATTCAACTCTTTTGTGATCTTGTTTGTAATGAAGCCACGTTTTTCAACTGCGCCGATACCAGCGTCTAAGATTTTCGCATCATCTAAGACACGCATTAAACGGATCGCTTTGATGATGACATCTTTGTTTTCTGAAATGGCATCAGTAACCTCTGCAAGATCTTTCGCTTTTTGCTCTTCATGTGAAATTTCCATACGTTTGATTTTTCTAATGTTTTCAGCCATCGTGTCTCACCTGATTTCCTGGGAACACGTAGTCTGGACGTGCCCATTTTTTCTGAACTTGAACACTGTATTGCGGGTTACGTTCTGTATTCACACGGAAGTTAGAAGGGTTAAGTGGTGACTTACCTCTACGTGTAATGACTTCCATACGTGCTGATGTACGTTTGTAAGATGGTGTATCTGTGTCTTTGTCAACGTCACTGTTTGTCAGCATATTGACTGCACCTGCAGTACCATCTTCGTCAGCGTTATTATTCATCGGAATATAGATTTCTTTACCTTTAACACGGTCAGTAATGTGAACAACTAATTCAACTTGACCTGTTGAAGAAACTAATCTTACATCTGCACCTTCATGAATACCGCGGTCTTCCGCAAGTTCTGGTGAGATTTCAACGTAAACATTCGGCACTTTGTATTTGATACCAGGCACTTGGTACGTCATATTACCTTCATGGAAGTGTTCTAGGATACGACCATTGTTAACATGGATATCATATTCTTCATCTTCTTTGAAGAAGTTGTCGAATGTTAATGGATATAATTTGGCACGTTTATTAGGGAAGTTGAACCCGTCTAAGTATAAAGTAGGTTCATCTGTTCCATCTTCATGTACAGGCCATTGTAATGAATTGTAACCTTCTAAACGGTCATATCTTACACCAGCGAATAATGGTGTTAAGCTTGCCATTTCATCCATGATTTCACTTGGATGTGAGTAGTTCCAGTCTAATCCAACTTTGTTTGCGATCAATTGAATGATTTCCCAGTCAGGTTTTGAGTCGCCTAATGGTTTCATTGCTTGATATAAACGTTGGATACGACGCTCTGTATTTGCGAAAGTACCTTCTTTTTCAAGTGAAGGACTAGCTGGTAAAACAACGTTTGCGAAACGTGCTGTTTGTGTCAAGAATGCATCTTGAACGACTAAGAAGTCGACTTTTTCAAGCGCTGCTTGTACAAAGTTGATGTTTGCATCTACGATACCAGTGTCTTCACCATAGATGTACATTGCGTCGATTTCATCGTTATGGATACCTTCCATCATTTGATGGTTATCACGTCCAGCAATAGCTGGTAGTTCCATACCCCATGCTTTTTCGAATTTCGCACGTACTTCATCGTCAGTTACATCTTGGTAACCAGGGAATTTATCCGGCATACTACCGCCATCACTACAACCTTGTACGTTGTTGTGACCACGTAATGGATAAGCACCTGTACCTTCTCTTCTATAGTTACCTGTTACTAATAACAAGTTAGAGATTGCAGTACTTGTATCACTACCGATGTCTTGTTGAGTAACACCCATCGCCCAAGCGATACATACGCCATTAGAATCAACCATTTCATGTGCGAAGTGAATCAAGTCATCTTTAGGAATGCCTGTTGTTTCTTCCGCAAATTCTAATGTGAATGGTGCTAATGATTTGTAGTACTCATCGAAGTGATCTACCCACTCATCGATAAATGCTTTATCGTGAAGGTCATTATCGATAATGTATTTAGTAACCGCAGCTAACCATGCCAAGTCAGTACCTGGTTTTGGTTGATAGAATTTGTCTGCACGTTCAGCCATTTCATGACGACGAATGTCGAATACATGAAGTTTGTTACCGAATAATTTATGTCCACGTTTGATTTTAGAAGCAATAACTGGGTGAGCTTCAGCAGTGTTTGTACCTACTAATACCACCATGCCTGCTTTCATTAAATCATCCGCTGAACCTGAGTCACCACCGTGACCGACAGTTCTGAATAAACCTTTCGTTGCGGGTGCTTGACAATAACGTGAACAGTTATCGACGTTATTTGTACCCATTTGACGTGCTAATTTTTGCATCAAGTAAGATTCTTCAATTGTACCTTTAGATGATGCAATGAATGATAATGCATCTGAACCTTTAGCTTCTTTGATACGTAAGAAGTTTTCGCTAATTACGTTCAATGCTTCTTCCCACTCTACTTCAACGAATTCGTCACCTTTACGTACTAAAGGTTTCGTTAAACGTTCTTCAGAGTTGACGAAGTCCCAACCGAATTTACCTTTCACACAAGATGAAATACGGTTAGCTGGTGAATCATGTTGCGGTTGAACTTTAAGAATTTCACGGTCTTTCGTCCATACATCAAATGAGCATCCCACACCACAGTATGTACATACTGTTTTCGTTTTCTCAATACGTTCTTCGCGTAATGCAGATTCTGAATCTGAAATTGAGAATAATGGACCATAACCTGGTTCTGCTTTCTTAGTTAAGTCAATCATGTCTGCTAATGTACCTGGTTCAGTATCAGTCATGTAACCTGCTTCACCCACCATGTGGTTTTCCATCATTGCGTTACATGGACATACAGTCGCACATTGTCCGCAAGATACACATGATGATTCGTTGATTGATACGTCGTTATCCCAGATAACACGTGGTTGTTCACGTTCCCAGTCGATTGATAATGTTTCATTGACTTGAACGTCTTGACAAACTTCTACACAACGACCGCAAAGAATACATTGACTTGGGTCATAACGATAGAAAGGACCGAAGTCTTTCTCGTAACCTTTGTCTTTATATTCATATGATTGTTCCTGAACACCGAATTCATCCATTGTATTATGGATTTCACAATCACCGTTGTTGTAGTCACATACTGTACAATACAGAATGTGCTTTTCTAAAATACGATCTAAAGCTTCTTTTTGAGATGCTTTAACATCGCTGTTTGTCGTATTAACGACCATTGGTCGATCAATTGTTGTGCCGCATGCACGTGCAATCTTTCCGTCGATTTCTACTGCACATGTATCACAAGTTTCAATCGGCCCTAATGATTCGTTATAACAGATTGACGGCACAAATGTATCTCTAGATTTAATAAACTGGAGAAGATTCGTACCTGGTTCCACAAGATAGTCTTTCCCGTCTAATGTAAGGACAAGATGTTCTTGCATGTAATCACCCCTATATTCTGAGGTCTTGCAAATGTGTTTAAGCTGATGACATACCGACAGGTATACTGAATTCTGATTGATGAGGGTCAAAAAAACAGTATAAGAGTCGCATGAAATCCCCGATGTCACGCTTATGTCACAGATACGAATGTATGTATCAACATTAATATCTATTGTAATTAAGCAATCTTTAGATGAACAATGCAACGAAGTTTGCGGTTGCATCTCACTTCCTTTAGAAACATTCAGCCTCTAAAGATTCAACTCATTTCCTAAACCTCTATTTATTTTATATATTCCGTAAATATTGAAGACTAGTCTTTTTTTGCCCCACGCAATAAAAAATAGTCTTATTACTAATTCTATTACTTTTAAAGTTAAATGTTAAGTCCCATACTTATATATTCTCTCTAAAGTTGACATATTAAACTTTTTATTCATGAATCTCTTTTTTTGGTGCCGATTTAAAGGATTTAACATAATGTATTACTCTATTTCATAGACGAATTAGTTTAAACTTTCTTTTAAAAAATACCGACATATCACATGCCGGTATTTTGCTTACTTATCGTGTAATCTACCTAATACTTCTTGTTTAATAATATTGATAGCTTCATCAAATTTTTCTTCATTATGGTTTGCATCTGCATGTGCAATTAATGAATTGACTAAATCAGCATCATTATATTCGCTGACTTTCAATTTGAATTGATCAATTCCAACTTCTACAGTGTTGCCATTCGGTTGGAATTCATTGATGCCATAATAATTATCTGCACCTAAGCCGCCTTCATCAACCATTTCAGATACATCTTGTACTTCTTTTTCATCTACTTTATTTTGATCTTTATTATTATTTGTCATAAAAAATTCCCCCTCTGTTTATCATTACCCCAAAACATGTATTTTATTTATATACAATTTTAAATTTTAGGGTAAAATAATACCAAGACAAAGATTAACCCTGCCTCGGCATTTCATTTATAATTCTAAATTTTGTCTTAGCGCATTTGAAACGTTATTCAATGAACTTTCATCAGGTACAAAGTAATAAACGCCATCACTTTGAATACCTCCACCGCCTTGTAGTTCTAAACGGTTCATATTTTCATTTGCTTTTTGATATTTAGAACGGACTGTATTTAATTCACCTAGAGATAGGTCAGTTGTAACATTCTCTTTGATTTGATCCGTCACACCATTAAAGTTCGTTAGTGACTTCACACTTGTTAATTCATTCGCAATACCACGTAACACTAATTGTTGGCGCTCTTGACGACCGAAGTCACCGCCTGCACCTTCTTCTTTACGTGAACGAATAAACGCTAAAGCTTTATCACCATCTAAATGTGTTTTTTCGCCCTTCACAAAGCTGTATCCACTATAACTAAATGTCGCATTACTGATAACATCTACACCGCCGATTTCATCGACCATACCTTTGATGCCATCCATATCAACTGTCGCATAATGATCAATCGGTACATCCAACAATTTCTCAAGTGATTTCACAGCCATATCCGGACCACCATACGCATAAGCATGATTGATTTTCTCTACTGAATCATGTCCGACAATTTCAGCTTGAGTATCACGTGGGATACTGACAATTTCAGTTGTCTTTTTATCTGGATTAATAGATAACACCATGATTGAGTCAGAACGTTGTCCGTCCCCTTCACTTTGACGTTTTTCATTACTATCCACACCAAATAAAGCAATTGTGAATGGATCACCTTTGTTTAAATCTACTTTTTCTTTTCGTAATTCTGATTTGTCTCTGTCTAGAGGGTTATGAATCTTTCCGCCAACCGCAAAATTCTTAATTGCTAAGTAGATTGCTGCAACAAGCGCAAGTATTACTAAAATTCCAAATGCCCATAATAATATTTTTGGTACAAGTCCCATTTTACGACCAGGTTTATCTGTTCTCTTCACCCAACCACTCCTCATCTTTCATTTCAATCCATTATATTATAGTTGATTTTAACTAACATGGTGCTTAAGTCTTAGTTATTTTATTAACTTGATAACCGCCTTTTTGATTTAATATTTCAAGGACCGCTTCATGACACCCTTTATTACTAATAATAAACGGTCCGCCAACCGCAAAATCAATTGGTTCATTATCAAGATTCGTCATTTTCAAATCAAGTTCTTTCGCAAATAAAAACTGTGCAGAAATATCCCACGGTTTCGCATTTGTATTAATGTGTGCTCCGAATTGACCTTTCATCACGCGTAAAGAATCTAATCCGCAAGCCCCGATTAATCGATAACTGAACGCTGCCGCTTTTAAATCTGCTTGTGTATGATCATTTAAAACATATGGATTATACGACAGAATCATTTCACTGATATCTAAAGAAGGAACCTTAGGCATACGTACTTCATTTTCAAATGCACCTTCATCTCTGATGGCTTTATAAAGTGTATGGTGCGGATAATCATAAATGTAAGCAAGCATCGGTTGACCTTCTGAGAAATAACTTAAGATAATACAATAATCTGTTTTTTGTTTTACTAAATTCGCAGTACCGTCAATCGGATCCATTATCCAAACATCGCCATGTTTCGCATCTACTAAATCATTATTTTTTTCTTCAGCGAAAAGTTCATGACTTGGGTAATGTTCTTTTAAAAATGCGTCAAATTGATCTTGAATCATTTGATCTACATTGGTTACTAAATCAAACTGATTTGCTTTTGTTTCTGTATGCATATCCGCAATCAGTTTAGGAATAATATCATCCAACCCTTTCAACCAGTGTCTGATTGCTTGGTCTAATTGAAGCAGTTGATTACGATTCAAATTACACACCTCATCCTTTATTTTTCTTATGTATGTTTTCATTCTAGCATGGAACACAAATGAACTGTTAACGACTTTATAATCAATAAAAAACCGACTAGCTTAACTAGTCGGCATAGAAAGGAAAGTAAGTAATAATATTGAAGATGTTAATTAACTAGTGATTCGCACGTTCTAATAAATCACACGACATGATTTATCATTACCCCTTTGTTCACTAAGTGCTATCTCCTAGTTACTAATGATAGTTTAGCACATAATTTTATAAAATGTAAGCGTTTACTTGAAATTTTTTCGACTTTTTTTAATTTTTTCTACAAGTACATTACCTAAAAACATCAAATTTTAAGAGATATGATATAATGATTGTAATATGTAATATATCGGAGGTGGCTTAATTGAATAAAATAGAACGTCAAAATAAAC
>NZ_PPRU01000040.1 GCF_002902285.1 Staphylococcus simulans
GCCATTCATTTAATGGTAAAAAATCATTACTCAAAAGAAGATTAATTAATATAAAAGAAGGCAATCTGAAGAAGCAGTCAAAATTAATTCTAATTTTTATTTGTATTTTTACTTTTTTTATCATGATAATTCAAAGCCAGTTTTTAATGGGGCAATCCTTAACTGATTATAATTATAAAAAGCCCTTACAAAGCGATTACCAAATTTTAGATGAAAGTAAAAATTTTGGTTCAAATAGTGGATCTTTCGTTATGTACAGCATGAAGAAAGACAAATACTATATTTATAATGAAAAAGAAAGTAGAAAAAGATATTCTCCTGATTCAACTTACAAAATTTATTTAGCACTGTTTGGACTTGACCGTCATATTATAAGTGATAAAAATTCACGTATGTCATGGAATCATAATCATTATCCTTTCGATTCTTGGAATAAGGATCAAGATTTAAATACGGCAATACAAAACTCAGTTAATTGGTACTTCGAACGTATTAGTAATCAATTATCAAAGAACTATACTTCTGATCAACTCAAGCAATTAAATTATGGTAATAAAAATTTGGGAAGTTATAAAGCCTATTGGTTGGAAGATAGTTTGAAAATATCTAATCTTGAACAAGTAATAGTTTTAAAAAATATGATGGAACAAAATAACCATTTTAGTAAAAATGAAAAGAAACAATTATCTTCTTCGTTATTGATTAGAAAAAATGAAAATTATGAATTGTATGGGAAAACAGGTACAGGTATAGTAAACGGGAAATATAATAATGGGTGGTTTGTAGGTTACGTAATTACAAATCATGATAAGTATTATTTTTCTACACATTTATCAGATGAAAAAGCCTCTGGTGAAAATGCTAAATTAATAAATGAAAAAATATTAAAAGAAATGGGTGTTTTAAATGGCCAATAAGCAAGTTGAAATATCTATGGCTGAATGGGATGTTATGAATATAATATGGAATAAAAAATCAGTATCAGCTAATGAAATTGTAGTTGAGATTCAAAAAAATAAAGAAGTTAGCGATAAGACGATTAGAACATTAATTACAAGACTATATAAAAAAGAGATTATAAAACGATATAAATATAATAATATTTATTTTTACTCATCAATTATTAAAGAAGATGATATTAAAATGAAAACTGCTAAAACCTTTCTTAATAAATTGTATGGAGGGGATATGAAAAGTTTAGTGCTTAATTTTGCGAAAAATGAAGAATTAAATAACAAAGAAATTGAAGAATTGCGAGACATTTTAAATGATATTAGTAAAAAATAAATAGATATAGGGTTCAAACATAATACATATATAAATTATGTTTGAACCCTATTAAATTAGATTTTTTATGAGATTAGTACATATAATAAACGGTGCCCATTTCACCATGCCTCTGCCCATCGGGATATTCGCATCGAGTTCCTCCCGTGGAATTTTTCGATAGTCTGTTTCTTCTTTAGACGTTTCCATCACTATCACCTGCTTGAGTAAGAGTTGATAATTTCATTATACGAACACTTGTTCGTATTTTCAACTGTAATTAATAGTTTAGCAGAAGAAAACCGTTTCAGAATTGAACTATTATCATTTTTCAGAATAATCCCGTACAATAGGAGGTAAGATGAGGAGGTAATAATATGACGAAATCAGGTTATATTGGATCTTACACAAAGAAAGAGGGTAAAGGGATTTACCGCTTCGTACTAGACGAAGACAAAGCAGCAGTCACTGAAGTTGCGACTGCCTATGAAATTGAGGCTTCTACTTTTATTGCACGCCACAATCAATTTTTATATGCGATTACGAAAGAAGGCGAACGCTGCGGTGTCGCAAGTTTCAGAGTTGAAAATGACGGCACATTGACTTTACTTAATAAATGCTTAGACTCTGTCGAAGGCACAGGATGTTATATTTCTGTATCAGAAGATGGCAATTATTTATTTGAAGCGGTCTATAGTGCAGGACTTTTACGTTTATACGAATTAGATGCAGCAACAGGTGAAGTTGTACGTTTAATTGAAGAGTTGGAACATAAATATCCGACAGGCCCGCATGAACGTCAAGAACATGCACATGTCCATTATGTGCAACAAACTCCAGATAAAAAATATGTTGCTGCATGCGATTTAGGTACAGACAGAGTAGTCAGCTACACATATGATGAAGAAGGCTATCATGAAGCAGCGGTATCTGAATTTACTGCAGGTTATGGCCCACGCCATATCGCATTCCATGAAAATCAACCTTATGCATATGTTGTACATGAACTTTCAAATAAAGTGAGTGTTACCAAATATGATGACGGCCATTTTGAAGAAGTAGGCGTTTATGTAACGATTCCAGATGACTTCAGAGAAGCAACGAAACTGGCTGCAGTACATTTATCTCATGACCAACGTTTCTTATATGTCAGCAACCGTGGTCACGACAGTATTGCAGTATTCGAAGTCAGCGACAAAGGTGACGCATTAAAATTAGTTGAAATCGTGAAAACTGGCGGTGAATTCCCACGTGACTTCAATATTTCAGATGATGATCAATATATTGTATGTGCACATCAAGAAGGGGATTCTCCAGTGACTGTTTTAAAACGTAATAAAGAAACAGGTCAACTGACATTAACAGATGACAAACAACATGCTGCAGAAGGTGTCTGTGTCATTTTTGATTAAAGTAAAACAGTTGTAAATGCTATAGAGTAACCAGCATCTTTTGATAGGTGCTGGTTTTTTTATGGAAATGTTATAAGAATTATTTATCATATGAATTATAAAAGGTTATGTAACCGTTTGCATGATTTTGGTTAAATATACGGATTTTTGTGATAAAATTAAAAAAAACAACATGTACAGGGGTGCTTTAAATCAGTATCAGATTTAATTTTCGATTGATTTAAAGTAAAACATGTTGAATTCAAGGGGGGATTGGTTATGCGTCATTCACATCAAACAACTTTTCGCATACCGGGACGTCTGACATTCTTTTCTCAACCAAAGAAACAAAAATCTTATAACTTAGGCCAATTAATAGGTTTGATTTTAGGACCTGTACTCTTTGCGTTGATTTTAATGTTTGTACATCCTGAAGGTTTATCACATCAAGGGGTTTTCGTTTTAGCAAGTACTGCATGGATTGCGGTGTGGTGGATTACAGAAGCGATTCCTATTCCGGCAACCAGCTTAATGCCATTAGTGCTGATGCCGATAGGTCATGTCATGGATCCTGCACAAGTTACTTCTGAATATGGTAATGATATTATTTTCTTATTCTTAGGCGGCTTCGTGCTTGCGATTGCGATGGAAAGATGGAACTTACATACACGCGTAGCTTTAATTATTATCAATAGTATCGGAACAAGTACTGGGAAAATTTTATTAGGCTTTATGTTAGCAACTGGCGGCTTATCAATGTTTGTATCTAATACAGCAGCAGTAATGATTATGATTCCAATCGGCTTAGCGATTATCGCAGAAGCGAAAGCTTTGAACGATAAAGAACATCATAAACACAATTTATCTAAATTTGAAAAGTCATTAGTCCTTGCGATCGGTTATGCAGGAACGATTGGCGGTATGGGAACATTGATTGGAACACCGCCTTTAATTATTTTGAAAGGGCAATACCATACAGCATTCGGTGAAGAAATCAGCTTTGCGAAATGGATGTTGATTGGTATTCCGACAGTTATTATCTTATTATTCTTGGCTTGGGTTTACTTACGTTTTGTTGCCTTTAAACAAGAATTGAAACATTTGCCTGGCGGTGATGATTTAATCAAAACCAAGTTGAAAGAATTAGGCAAAGTCACATTTGAAGAGAAAGTTGTTTTCACTGTCTTTACCATAGCAAGTATTTTATGGATTATCAGAGAGTTTTTACTCAAACAATGGGGACCGACCTCACTTGTTCAAGATGGTACGATTGCGATGTTCGTATCAATTTTATTATTCATTATTCCAGCTAAAAATAATAAAAAATACAAACGCATTATTGACTGGGAAGTTGCGAAAGAATTGCCATGGGGCGTACTGATCTTATTCGGAGGCGGTTTAGCTCTAGCAAAAGGTATTTCAGAGAGCGGCTTAGCGAAATGGTTAGGTGCACAATTGACAGCATTAAATGGTGTCAGTCCTTTACTCATCGTGATTGTAATCACTATGTTTGTGTTATTCTTAACAGAAGTTACATCCAATACAGCGACTGCGACTATGATTTTACCAATTTTAGCAACACTATCTGTCGCAATCGGCGTGCACCCATTATTATTAATGGTGCCAGCCGCAATGGCTTCAAACTGTGCTTACATGATGCCAGTCGGTACACCACCGAACGCCATTGTCTTCGGGACAGGTTTGATTTCTATTAAGAAAATGGCAAGTGTCGGCTTCTGGGTCAACTTAATCAGTGCAGTTCTCATTATATTAGTAGTTTATTTCTTAATGCCATATGCATTAGGTATAGATATTAGCGAACCATTAAAACCACTTAAATAATAATAAAGGAGATAGGCTAAAGTATTGTACTTTAAACCTATCTCCTTCTTTTATGTTAATTTTAATTATGATTTAAGTGTTGGTGATTGATAGATGTGTGAAAGGTTGCGACGTTTGATTTGTGCAGGTTTTAGTTCTGGTTGATCTAAATACAGACCATCAATATCATGCAATGTTAAAGTTTGTGATGTATCAAACTGATTCTCAGCAATTAATACATCTTTGTGCTGCGTATTATAGTAACCGCGAATATGAATCGCGTCTTTGGTCATAGGCCCTTCAAACTGGTTATTAATAATATAAAGTTCACGACCGCCTTGAGCTCCCATACGTTGTCCAGTCAGTACATCTGCAGTGTTTTTATCATCTTTCGTGCCTAAAAAACGCACGCCGCCAGCACAATTTAAGAAATGATTGTCCATGATATATAAGTTGTGTGCTTTAAAAGGTGTCAACGCAAAATCTTGTGTCTGATGGAATGTGTTGCGATAGATAAAAATATCGTGATAAAACTGATTGTGACGTGTTGCATGTGAACCGATTGCGCGATTCCAACTCTTGAAGCCTGGTGTTTCTGAAGGACCGAAATAGCATTCAGAAACCATAGTGTTTCTTGTAATTGTACCATCTCGCGTTCCGAATTTAGGGAAAGCACCTGGTACTTGAATATCAAGTTGTATTGCTTCAGAAAAGCTGCGATCACCATCAATATCTAAAAAGCCTTCGAAACTGCAGCGTGTGATCAGCGTATCTTCAACACCGCATGCATCAATTGCGTGACCGCCGACGATGTCTTTGAAGCGGATATTATATAATACAATACTTTGCGCGTGACCTAAGCACATCGCAGTGTTGTTGTCTGGAAAACGACTGCCGTTCATATCGAATGTACCGCCGATAATTGTGATATGGCTATTGCCGGTATAACCATGATAAAGTCCATTTCGCATCCCATTTTTAAGTAATGCATCTTTGCCTTGACGCTTAATAATTGCTTCTTCATGTAAGAATAATGTCGTGCCTTCATAAATCGTTAAGGCACGTTTGACATGAAATTCTCCTTTCGGCACAAAAATCATACTGCCTGGATGTTGTTTTGCGAGATTTAATGCATGCTGTAATGCTTTTGTATCCTTATGTTTATTTTGACCTGTTAATCCGAATTCAGTTGGGTATATCAACATGGTTTTGACCTGCTTTCTTTATTTCATTGTTTGTATAAAACGGGGTAAACTCGATAATTTGTCAAATTTAGGTTATCCTATTAATTAACAAGATATCACAAAATTGGGGGTAACGCATTATGGCAAAAAAAGCTTTAATTGTTGTAGATTATTCATATGATTTTGTCGCACCGGACGGCAAGTTGACTTGTGGAGAACCTGGTCAGGCGCTAGACAATTTTATCGCAGAACGTATGGAAGCGTATGATAAAGAAGGGGAAGCAATCTTTGTCATGATGGATCTGCATTATGAAAACGATCCGTATCATCCAGAAAGTAAATTATTCCCGCCGCATAATATCGAAGGCACTTCAGGAAGAGATTTATACGGTAAAGTTAAAGATGTTTATGAAAAAATTGAATCACATGAACATGTGCATTATTTAGATAAACGCCGCTACGATTCTTTCTTTGGTACACCTTTAGATAGTTTATTACGTGAACGCGGTATTACTGAAATCGAAATTGTTGGTGTATGTACAGATATTTGTGTACTGCATACAGCTATTTCCGGTTATAATAAAGGGTATGTAATCACTATACCGACAAAAGGTGTTGCATCGTTTAATCCAGAAGGTCATAACTTTGCCTTAGAACATTTTAAAAATGTCTTAGGTGCGAAGGTAGAATAACAGAATAGACTCGTGATAAAATAGGATTAAATAGGTATGAATTACAATAATTAATGACAAGGAGTGTCTCAGGACATGGAAAGTACTTATATTTTCGGGCATAAAAGTCCAGATACAGACGCAATTAACTCTGCCATCATTATGGCTGAATTTGAACAATTAAACGGCAATACTTCTGCGAAAGCATATCGCTTAGGTGAAGTGGGCCCTGAAACGCAATATGCTTTAGATTACTTTAAAGTAGAAGCACCAGAATTATTATCAGATGATTTAACAGGTAAAGACGTTATTTTAGTAGACCATAACGAATTCCAACAAAGTGCAGATTCAATTGAAGGTGCCAATATCCGCCACGTTGTGGATCACCACAGAATCGCTAACTTCCACACAGCTGGTCCGTTATGCTACCGTGCAGAACCACTAGGTTGCACAGCAACAATTTTATACAAAATGTTCAATGAAAAAGGCTTTGATATCAAACCGGAAATCGCTGGTTTAATGTTATCTGCCATCATTTCAGACAGCTTATTATTCAAATCACCAACTTGCACTGAGCAAGATAAAGACGCAGCAAAAGTATTAGAAAAAATTGCTGGTGTAGATGCACAAGAATACGGTTTAGAAATGTTAAAAGCAGGTGCTTCTACATTGAATAAAACAGCAGTTGAATTAATCAATGCAGATGCAAAATCATTCAACATGGGTGATTACACAGTACGTATCGGCCAAGTTAACACAGTAGACTTAAATGAAATTTTAGGCCGTCAAGCTGAGTTAGAACAAGCTATCACTGAAACATTAAATAATGCTGAATATGATATCTTCGTATTAGTTGCGACAGATATTTTAAATAGTGATTCAGCTATCTTAGTATTAGGTGAAGACAAAGATAAAATTGCGCAAGCATTTGGTGTTGAGTTAGATAACAACACAGCATTCTTACCAGGTGTAGTATCTCGTAAGAAACAAATCGTACCGCCAATCACTGAAACATTATCATAAGCAGTTAGACGCTGTTTATGCATGAATATAGATTAAACTGGAATGGGCTAAGATGATAAACAAACAAGCATTCATTGTGTCATCTTGCTTTTTCCAGTTTTTTATTATAAATTTTGGTAATTGAAGTGTTGGTAAAAGTAATAAAATCATTATAAAAGATTAAAATTAGGGTAAAATTGAGTAACAAGGATAATTGTACGAAAGGAGTTAGAGAACCTTTGAAATCAATCGAGGAAAAATTTAAAGACTGCCAAGGGTATTTTAAAACGCATATTACTAAAGATATTAAATACCGTAGAAAACAACTTAAAGCATTGAAACATGCGATTAATAAATATGAAAATCAACTTTTAGCCGCATTGCATTTAGACTTAGGAAAAAATAAAGTAGAAGCGTATGCGACCGAAATCGGTGTCGTATTAAAAAGTATCAGTGCCGCTCGTAAAGATATACATAAATGGGCGAAAACGAAACAAGTGAACACGCCGCTCTATTTGTTCCCGAGTAAAAGTTATATTAAAAAAGAACCATTAGGCACAGTTTTGATTATCGGACCTTTCAACTATCCAGTTCAACTTGTATTTGAACCTTTAATTGGTGCGATCGCAGCTGGTAATACAGCAATTATCAAACCTTCAGAGCTGACACCGAATGTAGCTTCTGTGATTACAAAAGTCGTTGAAGAAGCATTTGAATCAGCTTATATTACTTCAGTTGAAGGCGGTGTTGAAGAGACACAAGTCTTGTTAGAACAACCATTTGATTATATTTTCTTTACAGGCAGTGAACGTGTCGGACGTATTGTATATGAAGCAGCAAGTCGTCATTTGACACCTGTGACGTTAGAACTTGGCGGCAAGTCACCGGTTATTGTAGATGAGACAGCAAATTTGAAAGTCGCAAGTGAACGTATTGCGTTTGGAAAATTTATCAATGCGGGTCAAACATGTGTAGCTCCTGACTATATCTTGGTCCATGAGTCGGTCAAAGCAGACTTGATCAAAGCCTTGCAAGGTACTATTAAAGAGTTCTATGGCAAAGAACCGGATAAAAGTGAAGATTTCGGACGCATTGTGAATGATAAGCATTTTGAGCGTTTACAAGCGTTGATTCAGGACAATCAAGATAAAGTGGCTATCGGCGGTGAAACACATGAACCTTCACGTTATATTGCGCCAACGGTATTAGATAACGTGACTCCACAAGATTCAGTGATGGAAGAAGAAATCTTTGGACCGATTTTACCGTTGTTGACGTATCAAACATTTGATGAAGCGGTCGAATTTATTCAAGCACGAACACGTCCGTTATCACTCTATTTGTTCAGTGAAGATGAAAATAATACGGATCGTGTCTTAAATGAACTATCCTTTGGCGGCGGTGCTATCAATGATACGTTAATGCAGTTAGCGAATCCAAATCTGCCATTCGGCGGTGTAGGCGCTTCTGGTTTCGGTAAGTATCATGGTAAGTATTCGTTCTATACATTCACACACGAGAAATCATATATTTATAAAACTACACGCTTAGAATCTGGAATAATATTCCCGCCTTACAAAGGGAAATTCTCTTATATTAAAAACTTATTCAAATAGTAAAATGAACTATCTGATTGAAGTAGAATAACAATAATAAAACTGGGTCGAACTTTGAAAGCAAGGTTCGACCCAGTTTATTTAGAATATATCTTATTTAGTTTGTTTCTTGAAAGAACCGATGATTTTCACTTGATAATCTAAGGTTTCAAGTATTTTAATCACTTTGTCTAATTCAGAATTAAGCGTAGCATCGGCTTGGACAAAGAAGCGATATCTGCCTAATTGTGTTTTAAGCGGACGTGATTCAATCCAAGATAAGTTGATATTGAAAATTGCGAATGTATTTAAAATATTCGCAAGCAACCCGGCTCTATCTTGTTCTGGTGTAATCATTAATACAGTGTCTGTCGCATCTTCAGCGATAGTTAAGTGATTACCTATGATTAAGAAGCGGGTCACATTATGTGGAAAATCTTCAATATTTTGTTCAATTGCTTCTAGACGATGATCTTCATTGATACCTAGCGGTGCAATCGCGCCCGTATGTTCATCAATAAAATCTAAACTTTGAACGGTACTTTCTGAATAGCCGATTTGAAATTGATGACGCTGGATAAATTGGTTAGTTTGACTGATTGCAGGTGCGATAGAATACACTGTATCAATCGCTTCAATTGGTGTACCAGCTAAAGCATATAATCCGAATTGGATATTTAAATGGATTTCACCAATAGCGTATATATTTTGATGTGCTAAGCCATCTGCGATGATGTTGATTGTGCCTTCAATTGAATTCTCAATCGGTACGATACCAATGCTATCTGAGTCATTTTGAACCGCTTGAACGACTTCATATAAGTTGGATTTTGGATGATAGTCAGCTTCTGTTTCTGTTAAATACTTTTTAGAAGCAAGATATGAAAATGTACCCCTTGGACCTAAATAATATAAATTCATTTTTGCATTTCCCCTTTGATGTGACGCACAGTTAATGGAAAGGGCACCCAGTTGTTTCTGCTGGTTTCTTATAAAAGAAATTTGGTTCTTTCATCACATTTTTATACCCATGATGATAGTTCGAAACCAGAGTAGGTGACAGTGATGGTACGAGCCAAGACCATTTTCCAGTAACTTCACGATTGGCTTTTGCTTCATTGGATTCAAAGTGTTCGAATTGTTTAGCAGCTGTTAGGTGATCGACAATCGATGCACCTACTTTTTTAAACGAATGATACACTGCATCATTCAGTTCTACCATAATACGATCTTTATTGAATGAAGTATTTTTAAGTGTATCAAATTCAAACGCTTCTGCAACTTTTTCTATTAAATTATAGCGGTATGTGTCAGTAAAATTACGTACAGCAATTTCATTTACCATATACCAGCCATTAAATGGTACTGTTGGATAAGTAATACCGCCGATTTTTAAATCCATACTAGAAATAATCGGTACCGCATACCATTTCAATCCTAAGTCAGCAAGTTTAGGGTAATGGCGGTGTTCGATTGGAACTTCTAGGACCAGTTCTTCAGGTAAATCATGCAGGCGCGGGAAGCGCTCACCAGGCAATTTATAAATCAATGGTAAGACATCAAAATCTGTACCTGCACCTTGCCAACCTAAGTGTTGTGCAGTTTTAGTCATCTCGCGTTCCGCAGGATCCCCAGCATCTTCATAACCTGCATAGCGAATTAATTGATTATTATAGATGATAGGCGGATGATCTTCTTCTTGCGCATAAATCGTAATGTAAGATTGAATTTTTCCACCGTTTGTCGCTTCGTCTAAATGTTTGTGGATAGATTCGATAAAGGCATCATTGTCTTTGACGTCACGTGCATCTTGAACGATTAACGTTTCCCAAAATAATCGTCCGATACAACGATTGGAATTACGCCAGGCCATACGTGCACCATATGTTAGTTCTTCCGTCGTATGGTGATACGTGCCAGTTTCGTTAATTTCCTTTTCGATTGCTTCTAATCTCTCTTGAATAACATTTTCGTCATAATTCAACTCTCGATACATTGTGTGAATAAATTCAGTCGCTTTCTCTAATAACATTTTCTTCACCTCATCTTTATTATAGGAGTAATAAGGGAAAACCCCTAGTAAAGATGTCACACAAAATATAGAAATCCAACTAAATCTGACAAAATTATTACATTAATAAAAAAGTATTTACAAAATTAATTGATTTAATTTCAATTTCGGTACAATTGTACGAAGAATGACATACCCCCTAACGGGGAATGTATAAAAGCCTATAAGAATGTGATAAACTAAACAAAAAAGGTTGATTGGGGAGAAAGTTATGTATCAATTTAGAGATGACAGCTTAATGCTTCATAATGACTTATACCAAATTAATATGGCTGAAAGTTATTGGTATGATAATGTTCATGAAAGAAAGGCGGTCTTTGATTTATATTTCCGCAAGATGCCATTCGACAGCGGTTATGCTGTATTTAATGGATTACGCAGAATTATTCAATTTATCGAAAATTTCCATTTTACTGAAACGGATTTAACATATTTAAAATCTATTGGTTACCAAGATGACTTTTTAGATTATTTGAAAGACTTGCGCTTTACTGGAAACATTCGAGCAATGGAAGAGGGCGAAGTATGTTTTAATAATGAGCCTTTAGTAAGGGTAGAGGCGCCATTAATTCAAGCACAATTAATTGAAACGATTTTATTAAATATCGTTAACTTCCATACGTTGATTGCGACAAAAGCAAGCAGGATTAAACAAGTCGCACCTAACGACTTATTAATGGAATTTGGTACAAGACGTGCACAAGAAGAAGACGCAGCATTATGGGGAGCAAGAGCAGCTATTATCGGCGGTTTTGATTCTACAAGTAATGTCAGAGCGGGTAAATTATTCGGTATTCCTGTATCCGGTACACATGCGCATGCTTTTGTACAAACTTATGGTGATGAATATGTTGCATTTAAAAAATATGCAGAGCGTCATAAAGACTGTGTCTTTTTAGTAGATACTTTCCATACGTTAAAATCAGGTGTGCCGACAGCGATTAAAGTGGCACAAGAATTAGGCGATAAAATCAACTTTATCGGTATACGTTTAGATTCAGGTGATATTGCTTACTTATCTAAAGAAGCACGTAAAATGTTAGATGAAGCAGGTTTCACTGATGCGAAAATCATTGCATCTAACGATTTAGACGAAGAAACAATCATGAGTTTGAAAGCACAAGGTGCGAAAGTCGACTCATGGGGTGTAGGTACGAAGTTAATCACAGGTTATGATCAACCAGCATTAGGAGCAGTTTATAAACTTGTTGCTGTAGAAGATGAATCAGGTGAGTACCAAGATCGTATTAAACTATCAAACAATGCGGAGAAAGTAACAACACCTGGTAAGAAAAATGTTTATCGTATTATTAATAAAGCAACAGGTAAAGCAGAAGGGGATTATATTACACTTGCACATGAAGATCCATATGCAGAACAACCATTGAAATTGTTCCACCCAGTGCATACGTATAAAAGTAAGAAAGTAAAATCATTCGAAGCGATTGATCTGCATAAAGATATCTATACTGAAGGTAAATTAGTTTATGAATTACCACACGAAAAAACAGCCCAAGCCTTCTTAAAAACAAATTTAGAACATCTATGGGAAGAAAACAAACGTTTCTTAAACCCTCAAGAGTACCCTGTTGATTTAAGTAAAGCATGTTGGGATAACAAACAACAAAAAATCTTTGAAGTCGCAGAAGATGTCAAAGAAATGGAGGAACGACATGAGTAGTGAATTGCAGGATATTATTGTTAAAGAAATGAAAGTTAAACCATCCATCGATAGTGAAAGTGAAGTCCATGAACTCATTCACTTTATTAAACACTATGTTCAAAGTCATGGTTTTATCCAATCGTTAGTATTGGGTATTTCAGGCGGCCAAGATTCAACACTTGCCGGTCGTTTGTGTCAAATTGCGGTAGAACAGCTACGAGAAGAAGGCAGAAATGTACGCTTTATCGCAGTTAAGTTACCATATGGTGTACAAAAAGACGCAGATGAAGTTGAAGATGCTTTGAAGTTCATTCAACCAGATGAAACTGTCACGGTTAATATTAAACCGGCAGTTGATCAAAGTGTTAATGCATTGAATGAAGCTGGATTTGAATTAACAGACTTTCAACGCGGTAATGAAAAAGCACGTGAACGTATGAAAGTTCAATTTGCGATTGCGGCAAACCAAAGCGGTATTGTCATCGGAACTGATCATTCTGCAGAAAATATTACAGGCTTCTTCACAAAATATGGCGATGGCGCTGCAGATATAGCGCCTCTATTCGGCTTAAATAAGCGACAAGGGCGTCAATTATTGGCATACTTAAATGCACCGAAACATCTTTATGAAAAAGTGCCGACTGCTGATTTAGAAGATGACAAACCGCAACTTCCAGATGAAGAAGCATTAGGCGTGACTTATGATGCGATTGATGATTATTTAGAAGGCAAACCTGTGTCTGAAAAAGATCAAAAAGTAATTGAAGGCCACTACTTAAGAAATGCGCATAAGCGAGAATTAGCATACACACGCTACACTTGGCCAAAATCAGAATCATCGAAAGAAAAAGAGTGACAAATAATCAGTCGACTGATAAAATAAGCTAGATTTCAATTTGAAAAGAGGTAATATATTTTGTCAGTAATTTCAGCAAATCCATGGCTGATGCTGCTCTCAATTTTTATCATTAACGTTGCTTATGTGACATGTCTCACAGTTCGTACGATTCTTACCTTAAAAGGTTACCGTTATGTCGCAGCAGCGGTTAGTTTCCTTGAAGTGTTAATCTATATTATCGGATTAGGCTTAGTGATGGCTAACTTGGATAAATTCCAAAATATTGTAGCTTATGCGTTTGGTTTCTCTGTCGGCATTATTGTCGGTATGAAAATTGAAGAGAAACTTGCATTAGGTTATTCTGTAGTCAATGTGACAACAGCCAATTACGAATTAGATTTACCGACACAACTTAGAAATTTAGGTTACGGTGTCACACACTTCCCAGCTTATGGTCGAGACGGCGAACGTTTAGTCATGCAAATTCTGACACCAAGACGCTTTGAACTTAAGTTGATGGATACGATCAAACAACTTGATGACAAAGCATTCGTCATTGCCTATGAAGCACGAACATTACATGGCGGCTTCTGGGTTAAAGGTATTAGAAGTAAACGATTGAAGGCGTATGATACAGATGAAATTTGAAGTAGCAGAAAACGAAACGATTCAAGAATGTTTAGCACGTATGCGTGAAGCGGGCTATATGCCAGTGAAGCGGTTTGAGAAACCAGTCTATCGTGAAAATAAAGACGGCAGTATAGAAGTTGAGCGTCAACATATACAATTTGTCGGTAAGAAAATTCAATAAATGTGCAGAAAGCCCAATTTGTATTTTGATATGAAATACGAGTTGGGCTTTTTAGATAAAAGTTTGGAAAGCCTTATACATTTGAAAAAAATTCTGTTAAAATAGAGAGTATAAGAGTAAAAAGTCGAACGTTTTGCAGGATATTTTGAAGAATGTACATGTTCTGTGAGCGTCCACATTTAAAATCAAACTTTAAGATAGGAGTTTATGAAATGATTGAACGTTATTCTCGTGAAGAAATGTCACAAATCTGGACAGACCAAAATCGTTATGAAGCATGGTTGGAGGTTGAAATCCTAGCATGTGAAGCTTGGAGTGAATTAGGTTTTATCCCGAAAGAAGACGTTAAAAAAATCCGTGAAAATGCGCGTGTAGATGTAGACCGTGCGAAAGAAATTGAATTAGAAACTCGTCATGACGTTGTTGCTTTCACACGTCAAGTTTCTGAAACTTTAGGAGAAGAACGTAAGTGGGTGCACTATGGTTTAACTTCAACAGACGTTGTAGATACAGCGTTAAGCTACCAAATCAAACAAGCAAACGATATTTTGGAAAAAGACATTGAACGTTTTATCGAAGTATTAGCTGCGAAAGCGAAAAAATATAAATATACATTAATGATGGGTCGTACACATGGTGTGCATGCTGAACCGACAACATTCGGCGTAAAAATGGCATTATGGTATCAAGAAATGGTACGTAACTTTAAACGTTTTAAAGAAGTACGTAAAGAAATCGAAGTAGGTAAAATGAGTGGTGCAGTCGGAACATTCGCAAATATCCCACCTGAAATCGAAGCATACGTTACAAAACACTTAGGTCTTGATTTTGCACCTGTATCAACACAAACATTACAACGTGACCGTCATGCGTATTACATCGCAACATTAGCTTTAATCGCAACTTCTATGGAGAAATTTGCAGTTGAAGTACGTAACTTGCAAAAAACAGAAACACGAGAAGTAGAAGAAGCATTCGCGAAAGGCCAAAAAGGTTCTTCAGCAATGCCGCATAAACGTAACCCGATCGGTTCAGAAAATATTACAGGTATTTCACGTGTCATCCGTGGTTACATTACAACAGCATACGAAAACGTTCCATTATGGCATGAACGTGATATTTCACACTCATCTGCAGAACGTATTATGTTACCAGATGTGACAATCGCATTAGATTATGCATTAAATCGTTTCACAAACATCATCGATCGTTTAACAGTCTTTGAAGATAATATGATGGCTAACATCAACAAAACATTCGGTTTAATTTATTCACAACGTGTGTTATTATCATTAATTAACAAAGGTATGGTACGTGAACAAGCTTATGACTTAGTTCAACCAAAAGCGATGGAATCTTGGGAAACTAAAACACCATTCAGAGAATTGCTTGAACAAGATTCACAAATTACTGATGTATTAAGCAAAGAAGACTTAGACAAAGCCTTCGATCCAAAACACCACTTAAATCAAGTGGATACAATTTTCGAACGTGCTGGTTTAGCTGACTAATGTTTACCATAAATTTGTATATCGCAACAATTTCTTAAGGGTCATGACTACACTTTAATGTATTAGTACGTTAAAATAGGATAAAGATGAACACAAAGAACAGGAGTTGTTTGATATGCAAATTGAGAAGTTACGCGGTAAAGCATTAGATGAGCTGTTTGATGCGATTCTAACGCTTGAAAATAGAGAAGAGTGTTACCAGTTTTTTGATGACTTATGTACTGTAAATGAAATTCAATCGTTATCACAAAGACTTCAAGTTGCTAAAATGATTAAACAAGGCTATACGTATGCAACGATTGAAAAAGAAACAGGTGCTTCTACAGCGACAATTTCCAGAGTAAAACGCTCCTTACAATGGGGTAACGACGCTTATACTGTCGTATTAGATCGCATGAATATCGAAACAAATGACTAGTTCAAAACAGAGCCTGCACATCTTATGATGTGAGAGGTTCTGTTTTTCTTTGTTTAGACATATCCGTTTAGAATCTAAGTGGTAAAAATGATATAATCAAATGTATGTTTAAAAGAAGGGAAACGGTAAAATGTACGACATAAAAAAGTGGCAACATGTATTTAAATTAGATCCTGCAAAGACAATCAATGATGAAGATTTAGATAAAATCTGTATGTCAAATACAGATGCAATTGTGATTGGCGGAACTGATAATGTGACTGAAGACAATGTCATTCAATTGATGAGTCGTGTCCGTCGTTATCCGCTTCCACTCGTCCTTGAAATTTCCAACTTAGAAAGCATCATGCCTGGTTTTGACTTCTACTTTGTCCCGATGGTCTTAAACAGCCCGGATGTACAATACCAAAATGGCTTATTGCTAGAAGCACTTAAAGAATACGGTCATATGATGGATTTTGATGAAATCAAATTCCAAGGGTACATCATATTAAATCCTGATTCTAAAGCCGCGGTGAAAACACAAGCAAAAACAGATTTAGATGAATCAGATATTGAAGCTTACGCATTGATGACGGATAAAGTCTATCAATTTCCAATCATGTACATAGAATATAGCGGCACGTTCGGAGATATGGAAATGGTTCGTACTGCAAAACAAAATGTTGAACAAGCACATGTGTTTTATGGCGGCGGTATCCGCTCATTAAGCGATGCGCAAGTTGCGGCGAAAGAAGCAGATACGATTGTCGTCGGCAATTTAGTCTATACCGATATCAAACAAGCATTGAAAACAGTTAAAATAAAGGAGTTATCTTAAGATGAATGCGTTATTAGACAATATGAATACTGAACAAAGCGAAGCAGTCCGTACAACTGAAGGACCACTGCTGATTATGGCCGGAGCAGGCTCAGGGAAAACGCGTGTTCTAACGCATCGTATCGCGTACTTATTAGATGAAAAAGGCGTTTCTCCTTATAACGTCTTAGCAATTACTTTCACAAACAAAGCAGCACGAGAAATGAAAGAACGTGTTGAAAAATTAGTAGGAGAAGAAGCACAAGTTATTTGGATGTCAACGTTCCACTCTATGTGTGTACGTATTTTAAGAAGAGACGCAGATCGTATCGGCATTGAGCGCAACTTTACGATTTTAGATCCGACAGATCAAAAGTCAGTCATTAAAGATGTGTTGAAAACAGAAAATATCGACAGTAAACGTTATGATCCGCGTATGTTCTTATCTGCCATCAGTAATATGAAAAATGAACTTAAAACAGTTGAAGACGCTGAAATTGAAGCAACAGACTTTATGTCTGATATGGTGGCACGTGTGTATGCAGGTTATCAACGTCAGCTTTCTCGAAATGAAGCGCTCGATTTCGATGATTTGATTATGACTACAATCAATCTCTTTAAACGAGTACCAGACGTTTTAGAATACTATCAAAATAAATTCCAATATATCCACGTGGATGAGTATCAAGATACTAACAGAGCACAATATACGCTTGTGAAACTATTAGCGGATAAATTTAAAAATTTATGTGTCGTAGGTGACTCTGACCAATCCATTTATGGTTGGCGTGGTGCTGATATTCAAAACATCTTGTCATTCGAGGAAGATTATCCGAATGCGAGAACGATTTTCCTTGAACAAAACTATCGTTCAACGAAAGTCATTTTAAATGCGGCCAATGAAGTAATTAAAAATAATACAGAACGTAAGCCGAAAGGGCTATGGACTGCGAACCAAGAAGGTAAAAAAATTAATTATTACCAAGCACAAAGCGAAAGTGATGAAGCACAATATGTCGTAAAAGAAATTATGCGTCAGCAACGTGAAAACAATAAATCCTTCAATGATATTGCGATTTTATATCGTACGAATGCACAATCTCGTGTGCTTGAAGAAACATTTATGAAATCGAATATTCCATATACAATGGTCGGCGGTCACAAGTTCTATGACCGTAAAGAGATCAAGGACTTATTAAGTTATTTACGTTTAATCGCAAATAGTAACGATGATATCAGTTTACAACGTATTATTAACGTACCAAAACGTGGTATCGGACCATCTTCTGTTGAAAAAATTCAAGCGTATGCCAGACAAAATGATTTAAGTATGTTTGATGCCTTAGCTGAAGCAGATTTTATCGGTTTAACCAAAAAAGTGACTAAACAAGCGATAGATTTCTATACATTGATTTCAAATTTAATCCAAGAACAAGAATTCTTAGAAGTCAGTGAAATTGTAGAAGAAGTCTTAAATAAATCAGGGTATAAAGAAATGTTGGAACGTGACCAGACTTTAGAAGCACGCAGCCGTTTAGAAAACATTGAAGAGTTTATGTCTGTTCCTATGGATTATGAGAAAAACACACCACTTGAAGAACAATCATTAATCAATTTCCTAACGGATTTATCATTAGTCGCAGATATCGATGAAGCGGATATTGAAAACGGTGTGACATTGATGACGATGCATTCTGCGAAAGGTTTGGAATTCCCGGTAGTCTTTATTATGGGTATGGAAGAATCAATCTTCCCTCATATCCGTTCTATTTTGAGTGATGATGATCACGAAATGGAAGAAGAACGTAGAATTTGTTATGTGGCGATTACACGTGCGGAAGAAGAGTTGTATTTAACACATGCGACGAGCAGAACGTTATTTGGTAAAACACAATCTAACTCAGCTTCAAGATTTTTAAAAGAAATTCCTGAAGATTTATTGAATAAGCCTGCAAGAACAGAGAGTCGTTATGCAGGAGCTTCCAGCAGTCAAAGACCTGTTAAACGCGGTCCAAGCAGACGTACAACGAAACGCTCAGAAGTGGCATCTGGAACATGGAACGTCGGTGATAAAGTGGTTCACAAAGCATGGGGAGAAGGTATGGTCAGCAATGTGAATGAGAAAAACGGTACGGTTGAACTCGATATTATCTTTAAATCTCAAGGACCGAAACGTTTACTTGCGAACTTTGCGCCGATTAAAAAGAAGGAGGACTAAGGGATGAACGATTTAGCCAATAGAGTTGAAACACTGCATCGCTTATTGAATCAATATAATCATGAATATTATGTGATGGATAATCCATCTGTACCAGATAGTGAGTATGATAAATTACTCCATGAATTGATTCATATCGAAGAAGAACATCCTGAATTTAAAACAGAAGATTCTCCGACGGTACGTGTAGGCGGCGAAGCACAAGCTACTTTTAATAAAGTGCGCCATGATACACCAATGTTAAGTTTAGCTAATGCTTTCAATGAAGAAGATTTACGTCGTTTTGATGCCCGTGTACGTGAACATGCGGGAAAAGTTGAGTACATGTGCGAATTGAAAATTGATGGTTTAGCGGTATCTTTAAAATATGAAAACGGTAGATTTGTGCAAGGGTTGACGCGTGGTGACGGAACGATTGGTGAGGATATTACAGAGAACTTGCGTACAATTCGAGCGATTCCATTAAAAATTAAAAAGCCGTTAACTTTTGAGGTGCGTGGGGAAGCGTTTATGCCGAAAGCTTCTTTTGAGCGTTTGAATAAAGAGAAGGAAGAAGCGGGCGAACAAGCTTTTGCGAACCCACGAAATGCAGCGGCTGGCTCATTACGTCAATTAGATTCAAAATTAGCAGCAAAACGCCGTTTAAGTATTTTCTTATACAGCGTCAATGACTTTACAAACTTCCATGCGACATCACAAAGTGAAGCTTTAGATGAATTAGATGAGTTAGGTTTTAAAACCAATCAAAACCGTAAACGTGAGTCAGATATTGAAGGCGTATTGGAATACATCAAGTATTGGACTGAAAAACGCCAAGACTTATCCTATGATATTGATGGTATTGTGATTAAGGTCAATGATCTTGAAGAGCAAGATGAGCTAGGGTATACACAAAAATCACCAAGATGGGCAATTGCCTATAAATTTCCAGCTGAAGAAGTAGTAACGACTTTGCATGATATCGAGTTAAGTGTCGGACGTACGGGTGTAGTCACACCGACAGCAGTATTAGAACCTGTTCGTGTTGCTGGAACGACTGTTTCTCGTGCTTCACTGCACAATGAAGATTTAATTCATGAAAAAGATATTCGTATCGGGGACAGTGTAGTGATTAAAAAAGCAGGCGATATTATTCCGGAAGTTGTGCGCAGTTTACCTGATCGCAGACCAGAAGGAACTGAAACTTATCATATGCCGACACATTGTCCAAGTTGCGGTCATGAATTAGTTCGTTTAGATGGAGAAGTCGCATTACGTTGTATTAATCCTAAATGCCCAGCACAACTTGTCGAAGGTATGATTCACTTCGTATCACGCCAAGCGATGAATATCGATGGTTTAGGTACGAAACTGATTATGCAGTTGTACGATAATGAAATTATTAAAGATGTAGCAGATTTATATTACCTTACAAAAGATGATTTGTTGCCGTTAGAACGTATGGGTGAGAAAAAAGCAGATAATCTTTTAAATGCGATTGAAGCGTCAAAAGAAAATTCATTTGAACATTTATTATTCGGTTTAGGCATCAGACATTTAGGTGTTAAAGCCAGTCAAGTAATCGCAGAACGTTTTGACAACATGGAGCGTTTGTTTGAAGTAACGGAAGAAGAATTGCTTGAAATCCATGATATCGGAGATAAGCTAGCGACTTCATTAATTACTTATTTAAATAATGAAGATATCATTGCTTTAATTGATAAACTTCGTGCAAAAAATGTTAATATGAAGTATAAAGGTATCAGAACTTCAGAGATAGAATCTGATTCAGAATTTAATGGTCTGACTGTTGTATTAACAGGTAAACTGCACAATATGACACGTACAGAAGCATCTAAATGGTTGGAAGCACAAGGTGCAAAAACGACAAGCAGTGTGACTAAGAAAACGGATTTAGTCATCGCTGGTGAAGATGCTGGATCTAAATTGACGAAAGCAGAAAAACTAGGCACAGAAATTTGGTCTGAAGCAGACTTTATCCAAAAACAAAATGAAGTTGACCAATAAACAATAGAGGAGATAGGGCATGAAGAAAACAAGTGTATTACTCATCTCTCTCTTATTGATTCTCACGGCGTGTGGCAATAAGGATGAGCAACAAAAATCAACAAAAGAACAAGAAAGTCAATCAGATTCAAGTACTGTTAAGCACATTGCGACAGATAAGAACGTTCAAGGTGATGACTATAGAACGATTCTTCCATTTAAAGAAAGTCAAGCAAGAGGTATGTTGCAGCAAACGATGGCGAATGGCTATAACGGTGATGACTTTGAAGATGGTTTATTAGAACAAAGTAAGACAGTTTTTCCAACTGACGAATACTTATACCAAGATGGTCAGTTTTTAGATAAAAAAACAATTAATGCTTATCTTGGACCTAAATACACAAAATCTGAAATCGAAAAAATGGATAAAGATGAAAAAGAAGAGAAAAATGCGAATGAAAATCTTGGTTTAAATCCATCTCGTCATGGCGAAAAGGATGAAGAAAAAATCGCAGAAAATTCACCTGCTTATCTTTCTAACATCTTAGAACAAGATTTCTACGGCAATAGTGACACCAAAGGTAAAAAAATTAAAGGCATGACTATTGGTCTTGCGATGAACAGTGAATATTATTACCAAAAAGAAAAAGACGGACCAACCTTCAGTAAGAAATTAGACCGTGCGAAAGTCGAAAAAGAAGGTAAAAAAATGGCCGATGAAATGTTGCAACGTTTACGTGAACATAAAGCATTGAAAAACATTCCAATTCACTTTGCGATTTATATTCAATCTGGAGAAAATGATATTATTCCAGGAGAATTTGTTGCAGGTGCAACGGCAGATGATGGTCAAACACGTATCAACAGTTGGAAAGATATTAATGAAAAATCAGTGCTGTTACCTTCATCAGAAGCAGCTGATTTGAATGAGAATTTAAACAATAACTTCAAACAGTTCAATGATAATTTGCAGTCATATTTCCCTAACTTTACACAAGCAGTAGGTAAAACGAAATTTGATGGCAAAAAACCGAAAAACCTTATTATTGAAGTACCGATTGATTACTATGGCAAAGCTGAATTAACTGGTATTACACAATTTATTGCACAACAAGCTGACAAATACTTCAGCAATATTGATGCCTATGAAATTCATATTAAAGATGGTAACCAAGCACGTGCTTTAATCACAAAAGGTAAAGATGATAAAAAACAAAATGTGCATATCTATAAAAGATAAATGAATAAATAAAATTATGATAAAGATGTCTTCGCATAGAAGGCATCTTTTTATGTTTTTTGACAATATATTGAAGTACTACCTAGTACAGTTTAATACAAATTTTGATGGGAAAAAGTACAATGATGTATCAAAATTAGAAACAGGTGATATATAAATGAAAATTGTAGCACTATTTCCAGAAGCCACAAAAGGACAAACAGAAAACAACGTGTTAGATGACTATACTGCGTTAAATCTACGTCCTTTTTTAGAAGAACGTGGACATGAATTGGTCGTATTGAAAGATGGAGAAGATGATTTAGATCAACATCTTAAAGATATGGACGTTGTTATTAGCGCGCCATTTTACCCTGCATATATGACAAAAGAACGAATTGAACAAGCACCTAACTTAAAATTAGCAATCACTGCAGGTGTAGGTTCTGACCATGTGGATTTAGAAGCAGCAAGCGAACATGATATTTCAGTGGTAGAAGTCACAGACTCAAACACGGTTAGTGTAGCTGAACATATTGTGATGACAACATTAATCTTAGTTAGAAATTACGAGGAAGGTCATCGCCAATCAGAAGAGGGTGGTTGGAACTTAACACAAGTAACGAACCATGCCTTTGAACTTCAAAATAAAACGATTGGTATTTTTGGTTTAGGCAGAATTGGTCGTTTAGTTGGAGAACGTTTAAAACCGTTTAACGTAGATATTATTCACTATAGACGTTCTAGCCAAGAAGATACAGACTTCTCAAAATATGTGAATTTTGATGAGTTAGTGCATAAAAGTGATGTGTTGATTATTACAACACCACTTACTCCTGAAACAGATGATTTATTTGATTATAATACAATCAGTCAAATGAAAGATGGCAGCTATATTGTAAACTGTGCACGCGGTAAGATAGTAAACAAAGAAGAAGTAGTTAAAATGATAGAAGAAAACCATCTTCAAGGCTATGGTGGAGATGTATGGTATCCACAACCTGCACCTTCAGATCATCCGTGGAGAACGATGCCGCGTAATGCGATGACTATTCATTATTCAGGTATGGTTGTTGAAGCACAATTACGTATTGAAAAAGGTGTTAAAGATTTATTAACACACTTCTTTGATGAAACGCCATTCCCTAAGGAAGATGTGATTGTGAATGGTGGTCAAATCACTAGCCAATCTTATGCGAAACATGATGATTCAAACAACTAAGCTATAAGCTTAGCAGATTAAGTGAAAAGGAAATGCAGCTGCTTATAACATAAATAGGGCAGGAACGAGAAGTTCCTGCCCATTGTATTGATTAATGATTTTTAATTAGCTATGCAAAATTTGTTTAACTTCATCTAATTCATTGACTGTACGTGTACTTGGTTTTTGTGTAAACTTGCTGACCAAGTAAGTAACTACGACACTCATAATAAATCCTGGAATGATTTCATACATACCGAAGATTTCTGAAACATCAGCCATTGGTTTGATGAAGACAATCCAAACAATAACAGTTAATGCGCCTGCTACCATACCACTGACTGCGCCAGCTCGTGTTAAACCTTTCCAATAAAGTGAGAACAAAACAAGTGGACTAAATGAAGCTCCGAAGCCTGCCCAAGCGTTACCAACTAAGTTTAAAATCGTATCGTTAGGTGACCATGCGATCCAAATTGCGACAATCGCTACAGCCATAACACTCAAACGACCGACTAATACAAATTCTTTTTCGTGTTTTTGTGCGTTTGCTTTTTTACCACGAATCAATTTATAGAAGTCTTCAGTTAATGAACTTGATGTTACAAGCAGTTGTGAAGAAATCGTGCTCATAATTGCTGCTAAAATGGCTGCTAATAAGAAGCCACCGACTAATGGATGGAATAAAATCTGACTCATGATAATAAATAGTGTTTCTGGATCGTGAAGTGTAACATTGTAGTCTGGCACAAATGCGATACCAGTCAAACCGACTAAACATGCACCCGCAAGTCCGACTGCCATCCATAAAATTCCAACACGACGCGCAGTTGGTAAGAGTTTAAAAGATTTAATCGACATAAAACGAACGATAATGTGAGGTTGACCGAAGTAACCTAACCCCCACGAGAAGAGTGAGATAATACCTAAAACAGTAGTTCCTCTGAATAAGTCCAAATTAGTAGGTTTCATATCTGCGATTTGTGAGAATGTATCCCAACCATTTAATTTTAATAAAGCTACGATAGGAACCATAACCATCGCAATCAACATGATGACACCTTGGAAGAAGTCAGTAATTGAAACAGCTAAGTAACCGCCTAAAAAAGTGTAAAAAATAACGATAACAGCTACCATAATCAAGCCGTATCGATAATTCAGTCCGAATGCAGTTTCAAATAATTTACCTCCAGATACAAACCCGGAATGCGTATATAACGTAAAGAAAACGACAATAATGAGACCAGAGATAATTTTAATAATGTTTGAATGATCATCTAATCTATTTTTGAAAAAGTCTGGCAAGGTAATCGCATTGCCTGCAATTTCTGTGTAAACACGTAATCTTGGTGCGACAATAAAGTAATTCAAATATGCTCCCAGTGTTAAACCGATCGTAATCCAAATTGCGGATAATCCTGTCGCATAGACAGAACCAGGCAATCCCATAATCATCCAGCCGCTCATATCAGAAGCTCCGGCTGACAGCGCTGTAATGTACGGGCCGATGTTTCGGCCTCCCAACATATATTCGCTTAAATTTCCCGTTGACTGTTTGTAACCATAGATACCGATGATAACTAGAATGATAAAGTATACACCAATCATGATGTATGTTTGCCAGTCAGCATCGATTTGGCTACTCACTGAAGTACCTAAAATAAACATCGTGGTTTCCCCCTTTTTCTCATTGATGATTCAATGTATACGCATTATTATACAACAATTCTGAAAAAAGGGAATAGTTATTTTATAACATTGTTAAATATAAACCGCTCAACTGTGGCATTTTAAACGCTTTCTGTAATGAAAAGGTTTTCAATGCTTTAAAGCACATTAGTAGTATTTTTATAATTTTGAATGTATAAACGTTCATATTACATCAAAGCTTCTGTTGAATTAATGGTAATGATTTGCAATTGAAGTTCAGAATGATTAAGTTAAAGGGGAGTCATTACCTGATATGTGGGTATTTTGAACTAAAAAATTTAGATTTTTGACAGTTTTTTTGATACAATTTTATGATGAAGTATTAATAAGGAGGCAGTTCATTAATGGCTAGAGTATCACGTGAAGAAGTTGAACATATTGCAAATTTGTCTAAACTTCATATTTCACCAGAGGAAACAACAGAAATGCAAGACACATTAGAAACAATCCTAAACTTTGCCCAACAAATCGATACAGCTGATACAAGCGATGTAGAACCGACGTATCACGTATTAGATTTACAAAATGTATTAAGAGAGGATAAAGCAGTTAAAGGCATTCCTCAAGAGCTTGCGCTCAAAAATGCAAAAGAAACAGAAGATGGTCAATTTAAAGTACCATCAGTTATCAACGGGGAGGATGCGTAATGTCTATTCGTTATGAATCAGTTGAAAAGTTAAGCGAAATGATTAAGAACAAAGAAATCAAACCTTCTGAAGTTGTAAAAGATATTTATGATGCAATTGAAGAAACAGATCCGACAATTAAATCATTCTTAGCTTTAGATAAAGAGAATGCAATCAAGAAAGCTGAAGAGCTGGATGAATTGCAAGCGAAAGACCAAATGGAAGGTAAACTCTTCGGTATCCCAATGGGTATCAAAGATAACATTATTACAGAAGGTCTAGAAACAACATGTGCAAGTAAAATGTTAGAAGGCTTTGTACCGATTTATGAATCAACAGTAATGAAAAAATTACATGCTGAAAATGCAGTATTAATCGGTAAATTAAATATGGACGAATTTGCAATGGGTGGTTCAACTGAAACTTCTTACTTCAAGAAAACAGTTAACCCATTCGATCATAAAGCAGTGCCAGGTGGATCATCAGGTGGTTCAGCAGCAGCTGTAGCAGCAGGTTTAGTTCCATTCTCATTAGGTTCAGATACTGGTGGATCTATTCGTCAACCAGCAGCATACTGCGGTATCGTGGGTATGAAACCGACATACGGTCGTGTATCACGTTTTGGTTTAGTTGCATTCGCATCTTCATTAGACCAAATCGGACCTTTAACACGTAATGTTAAAGATAATGCAATTGTTTTAGAAACAATTGTAGGTGTAGATAAAAACGATTCTACAAGTGCTCCAGTTGAAGATAATGACTTCACTTCAGATATCGGTAAAGATATTAAAGGTATGAAAATTGCTTTACCTAAAGAATATTTAGGTGAAGGTGTATCTGATGAAGTGAAAGAAGCGGTACGTAACGCTGTTGAAATTTTAGAAGGTGAAGGTGCAATCGTAGAAGAAGTATCATTACCAAATACTGGCTATGGTATTCCATCTTACTATGTTATTGCATCATCAGAAGCTTCATCTAACTTATCTCGTTTCGATGGTATTCGTTATGGTTACCATTCAAAAGAAGCACAAACATTAGATGAACTTTATAAATTCTCACGTAGTGAAGGCTTCGGTAAAGAAGTTAAACGTCGTATTTTACTTGGTACATTCGCGTTAAGTTCAGGTTACTACGATGCTTACTACAAAAAATCACAAAAAGTCAGAACGTTAATTCGTCAAGACTTTGACAAAGTATTTGAAGACTATGATGTAGTCGTTGGTCCTACAACACCAACAGCTGCCTTCAACTTAGGTGAAGAAATCAATGATCCGTTGACAATGTATGCAAACGACTTATTAACTACTCCAGTTAACCTTGCCGGCTTACCAGGTATTTCAGTACCTTGCGGACAAACTAATAACAGACCGATCGGATTACAGTTTATCGGCAAACCGTTTGATGAAAAAACACTTTACCGTGTCGCTCATCAATTCGAACAACAATACAACTTACATGATGCATATCAAAATTTATAAGGAGTGTTAATGATGCATTTTGAAACAGTCATTGGACTAGAAGTCCACGTTGAACTGAAAACAGATTCTAAAATGTTCTCTCCATCACCAGCACATTTCGGAGCAGAACCAAACACAAATACGAATGTGATCGACTTAGCATACCCTGGTGTGCTTCCAGTTGTAAACGAACGTGCCGTTGACTGGGCAATGCGTGCTGCAATGGCATTAAATATGGAAATTGCGACTGAATCTAAATTCGATCGTAAAAACTATTTCTATCCAGATAACCCGAAAGCTTACCAAATTTCACAATTTGACCAACCTATCGGGGAACATGGTTACATTGATATCGAAGTAGATGGTGAAACAAAACGTATCGGTATCACACGCCTTCATATGGAAGAAGATGCGGGCAAATCAACACATAAAGATGGTTATTCATTAGTAGACTTAAACCGTCAAGGTACACCGTTAATCGAAATCGTATCTGAGCCCGATATCCGTTCACCTCAAGAAGCTTATGCTTACCTTGAAAAATTACGTTCAATTATTCAATATACTGGCGTATCTGACGGTAAAATGGAAGAAGGTTCATTACGTTGTGACGCTAACATTTCATTACGTCCATATGGTCAAGAAGAATTCGGTACAAAAGCTGAATTGAAAAACTTGAACTCATTCAACTATGTACGTAAAGGTTTAGAATATGAAGAAAAACGCCAAGAAGAAGAACTATTAAATGGCGGCGAAGTACTTCAAGAAACACGTCGTTTCGATGAGTCTACTGGTAAAACTATCTTAATGCGTGTTAAAGAAGGTTCAGATGACTATCGTTACTTCCCAGAACCAGACATCGTACCATTATACATTGACGATGCATGGAAAGAACGTGTACGTCAAACAATTCCAGAATTACCAGACGTACGTAAGAAAAAATATGTTGAAGAATTCGGATTACCTGCGTATGATGCGCATGTCTTAACATTAACGAAAGAAATGTCTGATTTCTTCGAAGAAGCAGTTGAGCATGGCGCTGATGTAAAATTAACTTCTAACTGGTTAATGGGTGGCGTTAATGAGTACTTGAACAAAAACCAAGTTGAACTTCAAGATACAAAATTAACACCTGAAAACTTAGCTGGTATGATTAAGTTGATTGAAGACGGCACTATGAGCAGTAAAATTGCGAAAAAAGTCTTCCCAGAATTAGCTGAAAATGGCGGAGATGCTAAACAAATCATGGAAGATAAAGGTTTAGTTCAAATCTCAGATGAGTCTGTATTATTAAACTTCGTAACAGAAGCATTAGATAATAACCCTCAATCTGTTGAAGACTTCAAAAACGGTAAAGGCCGTGCGAAAGGCTTCTTAGTCGGTCAAATTATGAAAGCGTCTAAAGGTCAAGCCAACCCTCAAATCGTTAACAAATTATTACAACAAGAATTAGATAAACGCTAATTGATTGTATAACCTGCAGTGATTACTGATTGTAATCTCTGCGGTTTTTTTATTTTGATAAGGTGGTTTCAAAAACGAATTTCATTGATTTCAACCATTAATACTTTCAACTGAAGCGGAAATCATTTAAAATTGAAATTGAGTAAAAATGATGAGGGATTATTTATGAGAAAACGAGCTAGAATTATTTATAATCCGACTTCAGGCAAGGAATTGTTTAAAAAAATGCTTCCAGAAGTCTTGATTAAAATGGAACAAGCAGGATTTGAAACAAGTGCATATGCAACGCAAAAAGCAGGAGATGCGACGATTGAAGCAAAACGCGCATTGCATGAAGATTATGAAATGCTCATCGTTGCTGGTGGTGACGGCACATTAAACGAAGTGGTTAATGGGATAGCCGAACATCCGAATCGTCCTAAAATCGGTGTCATCCCAATGGGAACGGTAAATGATTTTGGTCGTGCCTTACATTTACCCACTGATATATTAAGTGCAGTAGATGTCATTATTAAAGGACATACAGTTAAAGTAGATATCGGTAAAATGAATAGCCGATATTTTATTAATTTAGCTGCAGGTGGACGTATTACTGAAGTCTCTTATGAAACTTCTAGTAAATTAAAAACATTTGTTGGACCATTTGCTTACTACATCAAAGGTATGGAAATGTTGCCGCAAATGAAAAATGTAGATGTCCGTATTGAATATGATCAAAAAGTCTTCCAAGGTGAAATTCTTTTGTTTTTACTTGGACTGACGAATTCAATGGCAGGCTTTGAAAAATTAGTGCCAGATGCGAAATTAGACGACGGTTATTTTACGTTGATTATCGTTGAAAAAGCGAATTTAGCAGAACTGGGTCATATCATGACTTTAGCTTCAAGAGGGGAACATATTAAACATCCGAAAGTCACATATGAGAAAGCAAAATCAGTTAATGTATCATCTTTTGAACAAATGCCACTTAATGTAGATGGGGAGTATGGTGGTCAATTACCTGCCAATTTCTTAAATTTAAAGCAGCATATTGAAGTATATACACCAGCTAATGTAGATAATAAAGAATTAATTGAACAAGATTAGAGAAGTAAGCAGATGAAAGGTTAGGACTTAATCACAAGCCTGACCTTTTTTCTATGGAGGTTACAGTGTGGAAACATTAAAGAAAAATCAAATCTTTACAGGCGAGGTTATCGACTTAACGCATGAAGGACATGGTGTAGTCAAAATAGACCGTTACCCAGTCTTTGTGCCGAATGCCTTGCCTAATGAAGAAATTGAATATAAATTAATCAAAGTAAATAAAAACTTTGCGATTGGTAAATTATTAGAGATTCATAAAGAAAGTGCTGAACGTGTGACGCCTCCATGTGTTTACTATAACAAATGCGGAGGCTGCCAGCTGCAACACTTAGATTATCAATCACAATTAACAATGAAACGTAATCAAGTTGTGAATCTATTTCACCGTAAAGGAAAGTTTGAGCAAACGGTTATCAATGATACAATCGGCATGATGAATCCTTGGAACTATCGAAATAAATCACAAATTCCTGTCGGCTTGAATAAAGAACAAGAAGCGATTATGGGCTTCTATCGCCAACGCAGTCACGATATTATTGATATGGATGAATGTATTATTCAAGACAGCATTCAAAACCAATTGATGCGTTCGATTCGTGCCTTACTAATAGAGCATGACGTATCCATTTATAATGAAAGAAAGAAACAAGGTTTATTACGTCATGTCATTATTCGAGTAGGCCATGTCTCACGTGAAGTGATGATTATTTTTGTGACGAACGGTAAAAAGTTTAAACAAGCTAAACCGATTGTTGAGAAATTGGTCAATGCGATGCCGAATATTAAAAGTGTCATTCAAAATATCAATGAAACACATTCAAATGTGATAATGGGCAAAACATCAAAAACATTATATGGTAAAGATGAAATTATTGATGAGTTGGATTCAGTGGAATTTGAAATCAGCGATCAGTCATTCTATCAAATCAATTCATCACAAACAGTTAAATTATATAATCAAGCGATGAAATACGCACAATTAACAGGCGAAGAAACAGTACTTGATACGTATTGCGGTATAGGTACTATTGGATTATATATGGCAGATAAAGCGAAACATGTCTATGGTGTTGAAGTCGTTCCTGCCGCAATTGAAGATGCGAAGAAAAATGCACAATTGAATGGCTACGATAATACAACTTTTGTCTGCGGTAAAGCTGAATCAGTGATTTTAGACTGGAAACAACAAGGCATTCAACCTGATGTTGTCATGGTCGATCCGCCACGTAAAGGTTGTGACGAAACATTCTTAAACACACTGTTAGAATTAAATCCGAAACGCATTGTCTATATTTCATGCAATCCAGCTACACAACAACGTGATGCCCAAATTCTTGCGCAAAACTATGCTTTAAAAGAAATCACGCCTGTCGATATGTTCCCACAAACAACACACATTGAGACAGTAGCATTGTTTGAAAGATTATAATCAAAAATTATGTATATCGAAACAACGAGGTTTTTCACATAGAAGATGCCTCGTTTATTTTGTGCAGTTATGTATAAGAAAGAGGCTAGGTGTCTTTGTTGAATATTAGTTATCATTATTTTCTTTTGAAGTCGTTTCTCCGCCTTTACGGCCGATTTCTTGGAAATGTTCTGAACTGTATTCTTCAGCTGTTTTTTCTCCACCTTTATGTCCAGCTTCTTCGTGACTCATTTTATTTTCATCGTTTGATCCATTGTTAGAATTTGATTGATTATTGTCTGATTGTGATTGACTTGTGTTAGATTGAGCTTCTCCGCCTTTTTGACCAATCTCTTGGAAGTGTTCTGAGTTGTATTCTTATGCTGTTTTTTCTCCACCTTTACGTCCAGCTTCTTCATTACTCATTTTGTTTTCATTGTTTGTCATATTGAATCCTCCTTCTAACATGATTTGGCGACTAAAGAACAATTAAGTACTCGAGTCTAGTTAGTTATATCTTTTTATAATAAAGTCAAACAAAAAACAAATGAATTCTTTTTGTTAAGGTAATGTAAAGTTAATATAATTAATAATTACTGAAAATAATTAACGTATTTTAGTGAAATTCAAAAATGTCATAGGTAATAAATAATTAAAGCTTGCCAAGATAATATATAATAGATGATAAGTACATTGTTTAATGGAGGTGAATGGTATGGAAGAGCGACGTATTGTGCATATCGATATGGATTATTTTTATGCGCAAGTAGAAGTGAGGGATAATCCTAAATTGAGAGGGAAGCCTGTCATTGTCGGAGGAAAGGCAAGTGGCCGAGGCGTTGTGACAACGGCCTCATATGAAGCGAGAAAGTATGGGGTGCATTCTGCGATGCCAATGGCACAAGCACATAAACTTTGTCCGAATGGTTATTATATTCAACCTCGCTTTGATGTTTACAGAGCAACCTCTAAAGAAATTATGGATATCTTTAAAAGTTATACTGAAGTCGTTGAACCGTTATCGCTAGATGAAGCTTATTTAGATATCACGAATCTGGTACGTCCGGATCTTCCAGCATCTGCCATTGCACAGTATATTAGAAATGATATTTGGGAAAAGACCGGATTAACCGCTTCAGCCGGCATCTCCTACAATAAATTCCTCGCTAAACTCGCCAGTGGTATGAATAAACCGAACGGTATGATGATTATTAATTATCAAAATGTCCACGAGATATTAATGAACTTAGATATCGGCGGTTTCCCAGGTGTCGGTAAAGCAACCAAAGCCATTATGCATGAACATGGCATCTACAACGGTAAAGACTTATATGAAAAAGATGAACGCGAATTAATACGGATATTTGGTAAACGTGGACATGGATTATACGAGAAAGCCAGAGGACGCGGCACTAATATTGTTAAAGCACATCGTATCCGTAAATCAGTCGGCACTGAAAGAACCTTTACAACTGACGTTAATGATGATGAAGAAATATTATTGAAAGTCAGAGAGTTAAGTGAGAAGACAGCAGAACGATTGAGTCGTATTCAAAAATCAGGCAAAACTGTAACGGTAAAAATTAAAACACATCAATTTGAAACATTATCGAGACAACGTAGCTTAAGAGATCCGGTTAGAAATGAGATTGATATTTATAATATTGCTTATACACTTTACAACGAACTTAAAGATCCAGAGGTACCAATCAGGCTAATTGGTGTAACAGTGGGTAATTTAGAAAAAACAGAATATCAAAATATGTCGATATATGATTTTCTTTAGAAAAAATAACCGGTTGAACATTTATTCAGGTAAGTTCAATCGGTTATCCTTTATCTGTTAAATTTTTACCATAGACTGCAAGCATGTCAGATAAACTGTTGTAGTGCTTCAGTAATCTAAAAGTTATCATGGCACAAGCTTTCGCATCATTTAAAGCATCATGGTGTCCATGAAAATCTAAATGATAATAATCCATCATGTATTTTAAACCGTACCGTCGGTTATTAATGGTTCTACGAGCAAGTTGTAGTGAACAGAAGTAAGTCATATTAGGTGTCTGTAAACCTAAGGCTTGAATGCTGGCATGCATTACTGTCATATCAAATGCGGCATTATGCGCAACAACTGGTAAATTATCTATAAACTGCATCATGTAAGGCAACACAAAATTGAAGTCAGGCGCTGTTTCAACATCTTGAGGTTTAATGCCATGTACATTGATGTTTTGATTAGAAAAGTAGTCCTTAGGATTCACTAATGTATAAAACGTTTCAACAATTTCATTTTCAACTACTTTAACCATACCGACGGAACAAATACTTGTACGCTTACCGTTTGCGGTTTCAAAGTCCAACGCAACAAATGCATTTTGGTGTTTCAAAAGTAATTCGACCTTTCTATATGTGATGATTTAAGTAATAAAATACTACTGGATAGGAAAGTGAGAGTCAAGTGTTTGACTTTGATAGTGTTTATAGAATATTTTTAATTAAAGTCTGAGACGTGTTATAATTATTCAGGTTGATATTTAGAGGAGTGAAGCGAATGAGACAATGGACGGCGATCAACTTAGCCAAGTTAGCGCGCAGAGCCAGCCGTGCTGTAGGGAAACGCGGTACAGATTTACCAGGGCAAGTAGCCAGAAGAATTGATAAAAATATATTACGAAATTTAGCAGAACAAGTCGATGATGTTGTATTTATTAGTGGTACAAACGGTAAAACAACTACGTCGAATTTAATAGGTCATACATTAAAGGCCAATAATATAAAAATAATTCATAATAATGAAGGTGCGAATATGGCTGCAGGGATTACATCTGCATTCATCGTACAATCTCAACCAGATACAAAAATCGCAATTATTGAAATCGATGAAGGTTCTATACCAAGAGTGTTAAAAGAAATGACACCGACAATGATGGTCTTCACGAACTTCTTCCGCGATCAAATGGATCGCTTCGGTGAAATTGATATTATGGTTAACAACATCGCAGAAGCCATCAGTCATAAAGGCATTAAACTATTATTGAATGCCGATGATCCATTTGTGAGTCGTTTAAAAATTGCGAGTGAATCTAATGTCTATTACGGCATGAAAGCACATGCACATGAGTTTGAACAAAGTACGATGAATGAAAGCAAATATTGTCCGAACTGTGGTCGCTTATTAGTGTATGATTATATTCACTATAATCAAATCGGTCATTATCATTGCGAATGTGGTTTTAAACGTGAGCAACCGAAGTATGAAGTGTCTAAGTTCACAGTATCACCTTTTATTCATTTAACGATTGGTGATACAACATTCGATATGAAAATTGCTGGTGACTTTAATGCTTATAACGCCATCGCAGCGTATAGTGTTTTACGTGAATTAGGTTTAAATGATGAATCTATCCGTAAAGGCTTTGAAACATATACATCAGATAATGGACGTATGCAGTATTTCAAATCAGGTTCAAAAGAAGCTATGATTAATTTGGCGAAAAACCCAGCAGGGATGAATGCAAGTTTATCTATGGGCGAACAGCTTGAAGGCAAAAAAGTCTATGTCATCAGCTTAAATGACCATGCGGCAGATGGCAGAGATATTTCATGGATTTACGATGCTGACTTTGAAAAACTAAGCGAACAAGGTATAGAAGCAATTATTGTCACAGGTAATCGTGCTGAAGAATTACAATTACGTTTAAAACTTGCTGAAGTGGATGTACCAGTTATTGTAGAACGTGATATTTATAAAGCGACAGCTAAAACAATGGATTATCCAAGTAAGACTGTCGCAATTCCGAACTATACATCACTTGCGCCGATGTTAGAGCAATTAAACCGTTCGTTTGAAATGAGGGAACAAAGATGAATGAATTAACGTTATATCATTTTATGACAGATAAATTGAATTTATATAGCGATATCGGTAATATCATCGCATTAAAACAACGCGCAAAATGGCGCAATATCAAATTGAACGTTGTTGAAGTCAATGAAACAGAAGGTGTAACTTTTGATGGATGTGATATCTTCTTTATCGGCGGCGGCAGTGACCGTGAACAAGCGCTTGCGACGAAAGAATTAAGTAAAATCAAAAGTAAATTGAAAGATGCCATAGAAGAAGGAATGCCTGGATTAACAATTTGCGGCGGTTATCAATTCTTAGGTAATAAGTACATCACACCTGATGGGACAGAGCTTGAAGGCCTAGGTATTTTAGATTTTTATACACAATCTAAAAAAGAACGTCTGACAGGTGATATTGTCATTGAAAGTGATACATTCGGAACAATTGTCGGTTTTGAAAATCACGGCGGCAGAACGTATCATAACTATGATACATTAGGAAAAGTAACGCATGGATTTGGTAATAACGATGAAGACGGTAAAGAAGGCATTCATTATAAAAACTTGTTAGGCACTTATTTACATGGCCCGATTTTACCGAAGAACCATGAAATTACAGATTACTTATTAGAGCAAGCATGTATTCGTAAAGGTATTCCATTTGAACCGCGTCAATTGGATAATACTGCAGAAGAAGCGGCTAAACAAGCCATTGTCGATCGCTTTGAAAATAAATAAGAAATACAAGATAGCACTAAAAGCTATAATTTAAATAAAAAGGTCACTTTTTGAAAATCAGTTCAAAAAGTGACCTTTTCTGTTAAGCATAACGTTCATCGAGAATACGATAAGTCATGAGAATTTCATAAATGATATGGCTTTTAACTTGTTGTTTTTCAAATTCATCTAAACGAATCACACTGCGTTTTAATATTTCAGCATCTTCATCTACACGTTCAAAACCACCTGTTTCTATAATTTCACTGATACTTTCTGCGATGTTCAAGATAGCTGTTTGTTCAGCTTTCGTGAAGTGAAACTTAGTGTTCTTAGGCAAATAGACAATGTTAGATAAATGGGTAATAAACAGGCGATCTGTATGTGCACGATTAGACAGTGCTTTAAGTTTAACCCAATCTTCTTGGTCTTTGTGGTATTCTAATTCGTCTTTTTGGTAACGAATTAATGTGTCTACTCGCAAGATGGCTGAAAGTAATTTTTCTAATTTTTGATTAGTTTTAGTAGAATTAAATTTTTCATTCACCAATTCTTTTAAACGTAGACTATAGAGATGATACATATCTGTTTCAACTTTTTGTGCGTTCTCAGCAACTTGATGGTAGTATTTCGGCGGTAAAACAATTAAGTTTACCAAACCAGCTGTAACCAAACCGATGACCGCTGTTAAAAGTCGTGAGAAGAAATTAAATAAATAATGATCTCCAATACCTGGTATCATGGCCATAGCGGTTAAAGTCGCAACTGTAATACCATCATGTAATTTTAATTTTGCGCAAATAAAGATTGTACAGGTGGCGCTCATCGCATAAGCAAGTGCTGATTTATCACTGAAAATATACGTAAAGAGTACAGCTAAGAGCGCACCGATAACAGTCGCAGGCAAACGTTTATATCCTTTTTTGAGTGATGCTTTTGCGGTTGGTTCAATGGTGACGATGGCGCTTAAAGTGGCATAAATCGGGTTAAGATTGAGCGCCATGCAAAAGAAGGCTGTCAAAAATGTGGCAAGTCCAGTTTTGATAGTTCTTGCGCCGATAATTTTGCGATACCATTTGTCTTGTGTCATAAAAAAATTTACCTCACTTGATGTCGGCAACTTTGTTGCAACATAGTTCCATTTGCAGTTATTAACGAATGAACTGCTTCTTACAGATTTAGTATAACAAACATTTTTTGCTATAATAAGAAAGAATGAGTGTTAATTATGATAATTTCGTATCATAATGAGACATATAAGCGCACGTGCGCTGCATTATCAATTATTGAATAAGGAAAGGGATCGCACATGATTGTAAAAACAGAAGAAGAATTATTAGGCTTAAAAGAAATCGGATATATTTGTGCATTAGTCAGAGATACAATGCAAGAAGCAACAAAACCGGGTGTAACAACTAAAGAATTAGATAACATTGCTAAAGATTTATTTGAACAACACGGTGCTTTGTCTGCACCTATCCATGATGAAAATTTCCCTGGTCAAACTTGTATCAGTGTAAATGAAGAAGTGGCACATGGTATTCCAGGTAAACGCAAAATCCGTGAAGGGGATTTAGTTAATATAGATGTATCTGCATTAAAAAATGGATATTATGCAGATACTGGTATTTCATTTGTTGTGGGTGAACCAAGTGACCCGATGAAACAAAAAGTATGTGAAGTTGCTGAAGAAGCGTTTGACAATGCAATGAAAAAAGTCAAACCAGGTAGCAAACTAAGTCAAATCGGTAAAGCAGTACACGCAACTGCACGTAAAAATGATTTGAAAGTTATCCGTAACTTAACAGGTCATGGTGTAGGCAGTTCACTACATGAAGCACCTAATTACGTTCTAAACTACTATGATCCAAAAGATAAAACATTACTAAAAGAAGGTACTGTGATTGCAGTAGAACCTTTCATTTCTTCTAATGCAACATTTGTAACTGAAGGTAAAAATGAATGGGCTTTTGAAACAAGCGATAAAAGTTATGTCGCACAAATCGAACATACGGTTATTGTGACGAAAGATGGTCCATTATTAACAACGAAAATAGATAAAACAGAAGAATAATTCCTTGGTATTATGGGAATTAGGACTAAAGTATGAAAGTAAAATGGTTCCAGAGCCTATCGTGAGGCGTCTGGAATTATTTTATAATGGAATCAATCATAAATGAGGTGATTCCATGAATATCATAGCAATTTATTTAGACAAACTTTATCACACTACAGTTAAATACAGTATTACGAATTGCCAAGCGCATTTAAACAGAAAGTTACATTCAACTAAACAATATATCGCTTATTTAAACCGCAAAAGACAAAATATCGTGGCATATATTGAACAATTGACAACTGAAGTAGAAAATAAATACATCGATTTGATGGATCAATATCAAATCAGCAATGTACAACGCATGGAAAATATCAATAATGCAGAGTTGTCTGCATTAATGCATGACTTAAACGAAGCAGAATCTGATTGTGCAAGAATTGAAGCAGATTTATCAGAGCAAAATAAAACACGTATTACGCTTGAAAGAGAATGTGATATGATTGCACAAATGAGTTTAGTTGCATAGAAAAGGTGGCGAAACATGACCAATAAGTATATCTCAACTGAGATGTTGATAATATTTACAGCATTAATGATTATAGCCAATTTTTACTATATCTTTTTTGAAAAAATCGGCTTTATTCTCGTATTATTATTAGGGATTATCTTAATGTACGTAGGCTATCTTTATTTCCATAAAGTCCGAGGTCTGTTGGCCTTTTGGATTGGTGTATTAATGATTGCCTTTACACTGCTCTCTAACAAATATACGATTATTATTCTTTTTATTTTCTTAGTGCTGATTATTATTCGTTATATCGTCTTCAAATTTAAACCGATGAAGATTATTGCTTCTGATGAAGAAGTTACTTCACCGCAATTTATTAAACAAAAATGGTTCGGTAATCAAAGAACTCCTGTTTATGTTTATAAGTGGGAAGACTTGCAAATTCAACATGGCATCGGCGATATCCATATTGATTTAACGAAAGCAGCAAATATTAAAGAAAATAACACGATTGTGATGAGACACTTCATTGGTAAGATTCAAATTATTGTGCCGATGAATTACAATATCAATCTTCACGCAGCAGCATTTTATGGTAATGCGACTGTGAATCAGAATACGGTTAAGATTGAAAATAATCATATCCAAATGACTGAAGAAACAAAAGAAGAAAACTATAACATCAATATTTATACTTCGACATTTATTGGTGATGTTGAGGTGGTTTATAGATGAACCACTATATCAGAGCCATCGGTTCGATGCTGATATTGAACTATAGTATTTTAGCGATTTTCTTTTTTATAGACAAAGTATTCGTCAACATCATCTACTTTCAAGGAATGTTTTACACGCAGATTTTCGGCATTCCTGTTTTCTTATTTTTAAATATTATAGTGATTTTGATGAGTATTATTGTTGGTTCTGTGTTAGCGTATAAAGTGAACGAACAAAATGATTGGATTAAAACACAAATTGAACATTCCATTGAAGGGGAAGTTGTCGGTATTAATGATCAAAATATCGAACTCTACCAAGAAACTTTGGATATCTATCATACACTTGTGCCATTAAACCAAGAATTACATCGACTACGTATTAAAACACAAGATTTGACCAACGAAACATATAATTTAAATGACGTTAAAGTGAAGAAAATTATAGAAGATGAACGCCAGCGTTTAGCTAGGGAATTGCATGATTCAGTTAGTCAGCAATTATTTGCGGCAAGTATGATGTTATCGGCGATTAAGGAATCACCACTTGAACCGCCACTTGATCAGCAAATTCCAACACTAGAAAAGATGGTCCAAGATTCGCAACTAGAAATGCGTGCATTGTTATTACATTTAAGACCGCTTGGCTTAAAAGATCGCTCACTTGGGGAAGGAATTAAAGATCTTGTTGTGGACTTACAAAAGAAAGTGCCTATGAAAGTAGTTTATGATATTGAAGACTTTGAGGTACCAAAAGGCATAGAAGATCATTTATTCCGTATCACCCAAGAAGGGATTTCCAATACACTGCGACATGCAGAAGGCACAAAATTAACGATAGATTTATTTAATAAAGATGATTATCTGTTATTGCGTATTCAAGATGATGGTAAAGGCTTTGATGTAGATGAAAAAATGGAGAAAAGCTATGGATTGAAGAATATGCGAGAGCGAGCATTAGAAATCGGGGCAACACTGCATATTGTTTCTTTGCCTGGGGCAGGGACAAGAATTGAAGTGAAGGCTCCATTGAATAAGGAGGAAAATGATGGCGATTAAAGTATTATTTGTCGATGACCACGAAATGGTTCGTATCGGCATCTCAAGTTATTTATCTACACAACCTGATATAGAAGTCGTCGGGGAAGGCAAATCAGGTAAAGAAGCAATTGAAAAAGCTCATGAATTGCAGCCTGATTTAATCTTGATGGATTTGTTGATGGAAGACATGGATGGCGTAGAAGCTACAATGCAGATTAAAAAAGATTTACCTCAGATTAAAGTATTGATGCTGACAAGTTATATTGAGGATAATGAAGTGTATCGTGCTTTAGACGCTGGGGTAGACAGTTATATTCTAAAAACGACGAGCGCAAGTGATATCGCAGAAGCGATTCGTAAAACATATCGTAACGAAGCGGTGTTTGAAGCGGAAGTACTTGTTAAAATGCGTAATCGCATGAATCAACGTGCTGAATTATATGAATTATTAACAGATAGAGAAATGGAAATTTTATTGTTAATCGCAAAAGGTTATTCTAACCAAGAAATCGCCAGTGCGTCACATATTACGATTAAAACAGTTAAAACACATGTGAGTAATATACTAAGCAAGCTAGAAGTTCAAGATAGAACACAAGCTGTTATTTACGCATTCCAACACGATTTAATTCAATAAAAGAAAAGGCAAGATTGAAAATGAGTGCTTTCAATCTTGCCTTTGTATTATCCATAATACAGTTTATGTACTATTTATTTTTTTCTGCCAGTTCATAGCCATCTTGGATTAATTCTAATTCGCCAGTATGCGGATCAATCACAAGACCATGAATTGGTACTTTTTTATCAAATAATGGATGATGATAAAGCATATCAATATTATGTTTAACATTATCACTTGCGTTTTCGAAGCCTTCTAAGAAGTTGTCCACGTCTACACCAGAGTGTTTGATAATATCAAACGTTTCATCAGTAACGCCACGTTCTTTCATTGCATCTTTTACAGTATTTACGTCTAAACTACCCATGCCGCAGTCTTTGTGTGCCATAATAATAATTTCTTCAGCACCTAATGCATAAATACCAACTAATAAACTTTTAATTGTAGAACCGTATGGATGCGTAATAATAGCGCCTGCATTTTTGACTACTTTTAAATCTCCGTTATTAAAACCTAAAGCTTTTGTGCCTAAGTCTTGTAAACGTGTATCCATACAAGTGAATAATACTGCTTTTTTATTTGGTTTTTTACTTGTGGAATAGTTTTCAAACTCTTTGTTTTCCACAAATTCCTTATTGTAAGATAAAATACTGTCTAATAATGTCATCTTATTTACACTTCCTGTATCCTGAATTTAGTTGTTTTGTTATATCAAGATGAATTGACTGTCATGACTAGTTCACAAAAATGTCACTAACCAAATATTATCATACCCTAATGAATACATAAAATAACATGTTTTTAAAAAATAAAAGAAAAAGAGCAACATCAACTTTGATTTTATACAAAGTGACTTGCTCTTTAAGTAATATGATTATCTTTCAGTATGAGGATTCTGCATTTCTGCACGTTCAAATTCACGTTCTTCAAGTGAATCTCCGTGTTTCAATGTTCTGCGTTGGTTAATAATCGCATTGATCTCAGCACCGACAATGATGATGAAACCAGTGATATATAGCCATAACATTAACACGATGATACCACCGATACTGCCGTATGTTTTAGAGTAGTTTGAGAAGTTTGAAACATAGAAACCAAACGCTGCAGTACCTAGAATCCATACTATTGATGCGAAAAGTGCACCTGGTAATACAGATTTGAATTTAATTTTGATATTCGGTGCTAGGGCATATAGTGTTGAGAATAATAAGAAAATCACGATAAATGGTAATAAGAATCGTAAAATACTAAATACCCATTTCACTTGGCTATCAAGTCCAAGCGGACCAAATAATAAATGACCGATTTGTTGACCGAAAACTGGTAAGATTAAGGCCGCAATAAATACTGCACCCATAATCACAGTGAATAGCACACTGATTAATTTCAATACGATAGGGTTTCTGCCGTCTTCAACATCATATGCTACGTTGAACGCGTTCATTAAGGCTGTCATACCATTTGAGGCAGACCAAAGTGCCAAAATCAAACCTACTGATAAAATACCGCCGCTGGCATTTTTCATAATATCTTCGATAATACCTGTCAGTAGATCCGCTGTAGAAGCAGGTGCATTTTTTGCAATCATACCGACAATTTTATTTCTATCGATTTGGAATAATGGTAAAAGTGAAAGCAAAAATAGCAACATAGGGAACAGTGATAACATAAAGTAATATGAAAGCTGTGCTGCTAAGCCTGTCGCATCATCTTTACCAATTCGATAAATTAAAAATGAAAAGAAATTGGAATCTTTCGTATATTTAGCCGGTTTGTTATTTCTAGCTACAAAGAATGTCTGATTTGATTTTTTTGGTGACTTAGATTTGAATTCTTGCGGTGCCACATAATTATTATGATCTTCGTGTGTAATACCCTCAGACTTTTCTTTTACTTTTTGAAAAATCCCTTCTTTTTTATTATTTTTGTCTTTTTCATTTGAATGAGACATAACATGTACTCCTTTATTACTATATTCAGTTGGTCAATGAGTTGAAAAAAGGGGGATAGAACTTAGATGAGTAAAACTCACTTAAGTTTATCCCTATAGTCAACGCATTGTAATGCTCTTAAACCTATAATTAGTTTAAGTGTTTATCGTTTTGTTTACGCTCTTGTAACGTGTTTTTCGCATTTTTCAATGCACGTTCTAATTCTGGGTTATTGCGACGAATTTCTTCGATAGCATCTTTCCAGTAAAGAACTTCTTCTTTGATTACGCTGATTTTTGAAGGTCCTCTGTCAGAACGTTTACCTTCTTTTAAGTTCTGAATACTACTTTTTAATGCATTTCGCGTATTTTTGTCAGCTAATGTAATTGCTCCGCCGACTAAAGCACCTAATAAAATGCCTGGTACTAATTTGTTATTCATAATTTATCTACCCCTCTTTAGAATTTGTGTCTTTAAGAATGTAATCAATTAAATTATCACATGATGATTGTACCATATCGAATACACCCTCAAAATTATTTGTATAGTAAGGATCAGGTACATCTTGTTCTTCCATATCGCTGAATTCCAACAATTTGAATAATTGGCCCTTCAACTCTGGATTGATACGCTTAATGTTATCCACATTACTTTGATCCATCGCAATAATGTAATCAAAGTCATCCGTAGATTCAAATAGTTCACTGATCATACCGTCAAAAGGTATGTTGTGAGTATTTAGAATGCGTTGTGTTCCTTCGTGAGGTGCTTGGCCTAAATTCCAACTGCCTGTACCGCGTGAGACAACTTCAATGCCTTCTATACCGCGGTCTTTCAGACGTTGTTTCATAATTGCTTCAGCCATTGGAGAACGACAAATATTGCCTAAACAGACAAATGCTACTGTAGTCATATTTTACCTCCAAATTATTTTTCAGCCGGATAAATAAAGCGTATGATGAACATAGATACAAGGTATACCTAACGTTCCATAGATAATATTTACCCGAACTCTGATGAAATAACCCATATAATATTATCTTATCGGTTTTTAACCAACATCTAAAGAGTAAATTATCAAAAGTTTTCAGGAATTGTTGAGTTTGATAATATATAAACATAAAGAGGTGATTTAAATGTCAGAAACAAATAGAGATATGATCATTGATATCAGAGAGAAACTAAACGTGGTAAACGTTAATCTAATCGATCCTGATAAATTTGAAGATGCAGATGAAGCTAAAATCAAAGAAATTCATAGCTTTGTTACTTCAAAAGAAAAATTTTCACCAAGTGAAGTGACTGCCATCGCATCTGAATTAGGCGAACTACGACAATCGTAAGAACAAACAGCAGTCAGAATAAGGAGGAACTTTGTTATGTCACAATTACAAGAAAAGCTAAAACAATATGCACAACTTATCGTAGATGTCGGTATGAATGTGCAAGAGGGGCAACCAGTATTTATTCGTTCATCAGTAGATGCTTTAGAATTAACGCATGATATCGTTGAGGCAGCATACAAACGCGGCGCTTCTGATGTAAGAGTAAAATATGCAGATGATACATTAAGACGTTTAAAATTTGAACATGAATCTGTAGAATACTTCGAAGAAAATGATTTGAAAGATTATGATATTGAAGAACGTATGGATTATGTAAAACGTGATGCTGCGAATTTAGCTTTAATGAGTTCTGACCCTGATTTATTAAGTGATGCAGATAGTGCTAAAAAAGCAGCTTTCGGCAAAGCTTATTCAAAAGGATTCAAAGGATATATGGAAGCAATTCAAAATAATGACTTACCATGGTGTGTAGTCGTATATCCGAACAAAGCATGGGCACAACGTGTCTATCCTGAATTAGATGCTGAAGCAGCTTATGAAAAATTCATTGATGAATTATTAGACATTGTTCGTGTAGATGGTAATGATCCGATTGAAAACTGGAATCAACATATCCAAAACTTAAGTGAACACGCTAAATATCTACAAAACAAACAATATTCAGCACTTCACTATGTTTCAGAAGGTACAGATTTAACAATTGGCTTGCCTAAGAATCATTTATGGCAAGATGCGACAAGTTTCACAAATGATGGACAAGAATTTATTGCCAATATCCCAACTGAAGAGGTATTTACAGCCCCTGATCGTAATCGTGTAAACGGTCATGTGACAAATAAACTTCCGCTCAGCTATAACGGAACGCTGATCGATGGCTTTACGCTTACATTTAAAGATGGCAAAGTTGTAGATTTTTCTGCTGAAAAAGGGGAAGAAGTATTACGTGACTTACTTGATACTGATGAAGGTTCAAGATATCTAGGGGAAGTCGCGTTAGTTCCAGACGATTCACCGATTTCAAATCGTAATCGCGTCTTTTATAACACATTGTTAGATGAAAATGCTTCTTGCCACATCGCATTAGGCGCTGGTTATCCGTTTACGATAATTGGCGGTACAGAAATGACACGTGAACAATTAACAGAAGAAGGTTTAAATGATGCGTTTATTCATGAAGACTTCATGATTGGCAGCGCAGATTTAACGATTTATGGTATCACGCAAGATGGGGAAGAAGAGATTGTGTTTAAAGACGGTAACTGGGCTTACTAAAATAAATATAATCAATTCATAAAGGAGATCAATTGTGGAACAAAGAGAAAGTAAACCAATGTCAGCATCAAAAACTGTAAAAGATCGTCAAGTATATCCGCAAGATACGAATCATCATCATACTATGTTCGGTGGACTCTTAATGGCGAACATTGATGAAATTGCGGCAATCTGCGCTATGAAACACAGCAGTACGCCAGTTGTTACAGCTTCTACAGATTCAGTGGACTTTTTATTACCTATTCGTAATGGAGATATTATTTCATATGAAGCAATGGTTTCATACGCTGGTTCAAGTTCAATGGAAGTTTGTGTACAAATCATTCTTCAAGATATCATCAATGATAAAAAACATATGGCAGCACTCAGCTTCTTAACATTTGTAGCGTTAGATGAAAACGGCAAACCAACAGAAGTACCAGATGTTTATCCTGAAGGTGAAATTCAAGAATGGTTCCATAGTACTGCGCCTGCACGTGTAAAACGCAGAAAAGAACGTCGTCAAGAAAGTAAAGATACCTTAGAGTTCTTAACGAGAAGACGACATATTGAATAAAATAAGCAATTAAAAATGGCATCTCAACATAAAATGAAGTGTTGAGATGCCATTTTGTATTATTAACATTATTGTTGTTGGAAGATGCGATGCATCATTTTTTCTTTTTCTCGGAAATCAGTATTTGGATAATACATATTTTTTACTAGTAAGTTCGGTCCTAAGCAATGTACCGGTGCACAATGACAATTCAAACTTTGTGCTAAGTCTGAAGCGAGCCATTTGTCGAAAACATCTGTAAGACGATCGGTTTGGATATTAGAAATAGAACCTGTCTCATCGCCGAAGTCTGTCACAATCACATCGCCAGTAAAGACATTGACGTTCAAACGGCTGCGGCCGTCTGGATCATTACGTAAGCTGACGTTTTTTGCTGAACGCAGTTGTTTGAATAATTGTGCATCGTCTTCATCTTGAATGCATGGGTAAATCGGTAGTGTCCCAAACAACATCCATACAGATTCGTCACGAATTTCTAAAAGATGACGTATAGTTTCTTTAATTTCTTTCAAACTAAGTACGTTAAGCTGACTCGCAAAATCAGATGGATACATCGGATGAATTTCATGTCGACTGCATTTCATATCATTTACCACTTCACGATGAATTTTTTCAAGGTAAGGTTTCGTGCTTTGGTTCAACATCGTTTCAGCAGAGACAAACATGCCTTGTTCAGATAATGTTCTAGAATTCTCAATCATTTGTTCATAAAGTTTGAGTTTTGCTCTAAGCGGCGGCTGTTTTTCCATTGCACCGAATCCAACTGTAGCGAATTCATCCGTTGTTCCCCAGTTGTGTGAAATATGCATCACGTCTATGTATTCAGCAATATCTAAATAGCGATCTTGCGGTAAAGTTAGATTAGAGTTCATTTGTGTATAAATACCGCGATCATAGGCATATTTTAATAGCGGTTTAACCACATTTCGAATTGATTTCTTAGAAAACATCGGTTCGCCGCCTGTGATAGATAGGGTACGTAAATTAGGAATTTCATCTAAACGTTTAAACATTAATTCCATTGGAAACGGTTCAGGGTCTCTTGTTTGTAAGGTATAACCGACAGCACAATGACTGCAGCGCATATTACATAAATTCGTTGTGGTGAATTCAATATTGCTTAACTGCAAGCTGCCGAACGCTTCGACATCGTTGTATGCCTCCCAAGGATCATTTGCTATAGTAATCGGCTTTTTAATATTCGTAGATTGGCCAATCATAATTTTGCCTTCTTTCTATACAATGTATTTCTTAATAAAAAAGGGGTAATGTGAAGTGAAAGATTCAAATCACAAAAGATGAGTCATTCCATATTATTAATATTCTAGTGAATTTTGTCAATCGCATGTTAGAATAGAATTATATTTTTAAAGAAGGAGCCTTATCATGAAAATGAGCGAAAATGAATTAATTACGAACATTAAAACGAGATTATCTGAATTTGTAGATGAAATTGATCATGTGGATCCAGATAAAGTCAGTGTTGAAGATGTTGATGAATGGATTGGTTTACTAGACCAATTAGAAGAAAAAGTAAAACTTTATCAACGTGAGAAGTAAGGTCCCATACTTTCTATGTTTAAATCATGACATTTTGGTCTATACAATAAGTACAATCAAAGACAAAAGTAATTCTGAATACAATTTATTGTATAGAATAGAAAGGTGATAAATAAATGGCACAAACAGTAGCAATTATTTTAGGTAATGACTTTGAGGATATTGAATTAACTAGTCCAAAAGAAGCAATCGAAGAAGCAGGCTACAATACAGTGATTATCGGCTCAGAAGCTGGAGAAGAAGTCGTAGGTAAACACGGTACAAAAGCTAAAGTTGATGTAGATATCGGCTCAGCTGAACCAAGCGATTATTCAGCATTATTAATTCCAGGCGGATTCTCACCAGACCATTTACGTGGAGACGTAGAAGGAAGATATGGTACATTCGCAAAAGCATTTATTAAAGAAGATGACCCAATCTTTGCGATTTGCCATGGTCCACAAGTATTAATTGATACTGATGATTTAAATGGCCGTACGTTAACAGCGGTATTAAACGTACGTAAAGACTTGGAAAACGCAGGTGCACATGTTAAAGATGAATCAGTAGTCGTTGATAAAAATCTTGTAACAAGCCGTACACCTGATGATTTAGATGACTTCAACAAAGCGATTGTTGATACTTTAAAAAACAATGAAAAATAAGCAGTTATAAGCTTAGCCGGAGTATCTATAAGATATTCCGGTTTTTTACATATCCAGGAGTATCAATGTGTACTACTCAAGACCGATTTTGTGTCAAAACGTATAATTCTTATTTCATATCAAACAGTTCTCAATTATAATATGTGTGAAATACTAAAATAGATTGAGGAGATCTGTGTATGAAAAGAAGCGAAAGGCTATCGAGGTCTCAACGTGAGACAACAAGAGGCACACAGAATACACCCCATTATAATACTTATTATCAACCCGTAGGTACACCGCCGAGAAAAAGAAAAAGCAAAGGGCTATTTTTAAAATTACTTATTGGACTCATTATTGTAATTGCACTCTTCTTTGGTGTGATGTATGCATTGTCATCACGTGCCAATGTAGAGGACTTAAAAACCATTGAAAATAAATCTACGTTTGTTCCAATCAATGATATGCCGAATTATACTAAAGGTGCTTTTATCGCTATGGAAGATGAGCGATTCTATGACCATGGCGCATTTGATGTGAAAGGTATATTTAGGGCACTGTTCACGACATTAAGTGATCAATCGGTACAAGGTGGCAGTACAATCAGTCAACAAGTTGTTAAGAATTATTATTATGGAAATGAACAAAGTTTTACACGGAAAGTGAAAGAAATATTGGTCGCATCGCGTATGGAACGGGAATATTCTAAAGAAGAGATATTGAGCTTTTACGTTAATAATATTTATTTTGGTGATAATCAATATACTATTGAAAGTGCTGCAAATCATTACTTTGGTACAACGACCGTCGCAAACAGTCAAAATATGCCGACGATTAGTGTGCTTCAAAGTGCCATTTTAGCAAGTAAAATTAATGCGCCAAGTGTATATGATGTCAATAATATGTCACAGAACTATATTAACCGTGTCAAAATCAATTTAGAAAAGATGAAGCAGCAAGGTTATATCAACAATGAACAATATAAAACAGCATTAGCTCAGTTAGGCGTTTAATGCGATTTCAGGCAATCAGTATATTCAGCTGCATTGCCTTTTTTATATGTCGCATGCTTAAAAGAGACAATGTATGTTACTTGTGTAAATTCAGGAGGATAATGCTATAAAAGTACATGCATTTGTTTTACAATAAGTATCGATACCGTTATGAATTTAAGAGAAGAGGTGAGACCATGCCTAAAATTACAATGATTGAAGTTCAAAAGAAAAATAAAGAGCGGTTTAATTTATACTTAGACGGTGCCTTTGAGATGGGTATCGATATGGATACTTTAGTACACTTTAATTTAAAAAAAGGCGATGCGCTCACTGCTGAAGATATGATGCATATTCAAAAGTATGAGCATTATCGCTTAGGGTTACATTACGCTGTTCAATATCTTTCATATCGTAAAAGAACTGAACAAGAAGTCATTACACATTTACAAAAACATGAAATCAATGAGGTAGCTATTGCAGAAGTCATTGCTTATTGTCATCAAGAAGGCTATATTGATCATCAAGATTATGCGGAAAGTTTAAAAAATACTATGATTCGGACTACTGATAAAGGGCCTGAAATTTACAAACAAAAGCTTTATAAAGCCGGAGTCGAAAAGAATATTATTGAAGATTATGGCGAACGTTATGAACAAGAACAACCGCTTGAAGATATCGTTGCGCTTGCTGATAAATTGATGCATCAAAAGAAAGGGCCGATGAAGAAGCGGACAGATAAAGTGAAACAATCATTATTACAAAAAGGCTATTCATTCGAGATGATTAATGAAGCGATGCAAGCCTTAGATTTTGAACCAGATACAGATGAAATTGATGCTTTATTGCAAAAGGAATTAGAAAAAGTGTATCGTAAAAATGAACGCAAATATAGCGGGCAACAACTTGTGATGAAAACAATAGAAGCACTTCTCAGAAAAGGCTATGAGTATGATACAATTAAAGATAAATTAAGAGAAAGCGGGATTAGCGATGACTGAGAAAAGTTTAAGCGAAATGACTAAGAGTGAAATTTTAAATGAAATACAAAAATATAAAGAAAAAATGCGTAAAGCAGAAATGAACGGCATTTTAAATGAATATGATGTCTACCGTACAAAAGTCATCATTGCGGAAAGTTACTTAGTAGATACAGATAAAATTGAATTCGGTAAACTTTATGAATTAAATGATGGTACGAAACGTTATATGCGTGTAGATCGTTTGAAAGGTGTCTTTGCATGGGGCAAAATCCTGCATAGCGGACTAAGTGAAGAAGGCATCCCAGTCGCATTATTAAAACTTTAGAAGGATGTAGAAATTATGGCGAGTTCGATTGTATTAAAATTACTGAATATTACACATTATTATCGTAAAAAGAATAGAAAAAAATGGTATCTGCCGTATGGTTATGATGCTGAAGATATCGAATTGAATAATGTGTCACTTCACTTATATCAAGGAGAATCATTAGGTATTATAGGGGAGCCTGGTGCGTCGAAAACGTTAATCGGCAGAATCTTAGCCGGTGAAGTTAAACCTGATAAAGGGCGTATCCGACGTAACGGCAGTTTATATTTCGGAGATATCGAAGATAAACATTTACACGAAGAAACGGTGACTGCACTTGTTCAAAATGCAGTGGAATTATTTACATATACGGTTTCTGGACATAAAGTCGAACAAATTTTGCGCTATGCTGATTTATATGAGCAGAAAGATAAGCTAGTTTACCAGTTAACTGATCGTGAATATGCACAATTAATTGTAAGTTTAGCACGTACGTCTAAAGCAGATATCATTATCTTTAATCATGTATTAAGTGAATTGGATGATGCATTTATGGAGAAAGCCATAACACTTTCGCAAGATTACATAGATGATGAACTTACAATGATTACAATCGATGATAATTTAAAGGTTATCCAGGCAGTATGTAACTATGCCGTATGGATTTCACATGGTCAATTACGTATGGAAGGTCCATTGAGTCGTGTGTTACCTGCATTTAAAGAACATGAACGAGACCGTCAATCATTAAAAACTGAAGATGAAAAAGCGCAGTTTGATGTAGACTGGAAAGAAAAACGTACGCGTATTCCTGAAATGTCTTATAACTTCAAACGAATTGAACGTTATAAACACGCAAAACCGACACCTTTCTTGGCACGTGTTATCGGTTGGAGTGTTTTGTTACTGATCGGCTTTATTTTTACAGCGGTATTGTTGTTTAACAATTTAGGGATTGTGCATTTTGCGCAAAACACTGAACAAAGTAAATTACAAGCTCAGAAAAAAGGTGTATTTGATGAGACTTTGACCTACGGTATTGTGATGAATAACAATATTGAAGTTAAAAGGATTGACCATAAACAAAAAGTGAAGCTGCCGAAATATACATTTGTGACGATTACTGGAGAAAATGATAATAAATATCGACTGGTTATCGATGATAAATCTTATGTAATTGGTAAAAATAAATTATATCATTTCAATCCAGCAGGTCTTTATGAAAGACATAGTAAAGATACACTCGAAGATTACATGAAGTCTAATTATATTAATTATATAGATTTCTAT
>NZ_PPRU01000041.1 GCF_002902285.1 Staphylococcus simulans
ATATTACATAATATGGAATACTTAATATATCCCCTAATGATAGCTGGTATATATTATGATACTGATATTTAACGCTAATAATTTTAATAAGATTATTTAGACAATTAAATTGCTTATTAAAAATTTCCGTTAGACTATTACTTTTCTTTGATTCCCTAGAAGTAGAATTTGATTTCAATTTTTTAAACTGATTGTGCTTGATTATTGAAGTTATTTCAACATAGGTTTTTCTATCTCGTTTGATATTATCATTTTCCAACACATTATCTTCTAAGTGGTTGAAAATCATAAATGTGTTTTCTTCATTTATAAAATCAATATTTTCAAATTCACTTATAGGTATTTTAAATGGCAATAAGTATTTGAAAGTTATTAATTTACTATTCCCTTTTCTTTTAAAACACTCATTCACATACTTTTCTTTTTTTAACATATTGAATTCTTCTTTTATTCGAATTTTATCCAATAAAAACACTCCCATAAATATTTTATTTTCACAAAAAAGATTATTCATATTAAAATATTAGCAAAAAACCTACACAATAAGTATTTATTTTTTGATATATTGAAACTAATAGTAATCAAAGAGGTGTTATTAATGGCAACGATAGGTTTTGAAGAAAAATTATGGCAAGCTGCCGATAAATTAAGAGGAAGCATGGATGCTGCTGAATATAAGAACGTAGCATTAGGTTTAATATTTTTAAAATATGTATCGGATTCTTTTGAAGAAAAGTATGAAGAATTGAAGCAAGATCCTTATGCTGATGAAGAGGATCAAGATGAATATTTAGCAGAAAACATTTTCTGGGTTCCAAAAGAAGCAAGATGGCAATATATCAATGATAATGCGAAAAAACCTGAAATTGGACAAATGATTGATAAAGCAATGATTGCGATTGAAAAAGAAAATGAATCATTAAAAGGTGTGTTACCTAAAGAATATGCGCGTCCTGCATTAGATAAAGAAAAATTAGGCGATATTATTGATTTATTTACATTTAAAGTTGGCGATACAGAGAGTCGTAAACAAGATGTATTAGGTCGAGTGTATGAGTACTTTATTGCTAAGTTTGCAAGTGCGGAAGGTAAAAATGCCGGAGAGTTCTATACACCATCATCAATTGTAAAATTATTAGTTGAGATGATTGAACCTTATAAAGGACGCATTTACGATCCATGTTGCGGCTCAGGTGGGATGTTTGTACAAAGTGAACGCTTCGTTGAGAAACATCAAGGTCGATTAGACGATATTGCGATTTACGGACAAGAATCTAACCCTACGACTTGGAAATTAGCAAAAATGAACTTAGCAATTCGTGGAATTGATAATAATTTAGGTGAACGAAATGCTGATACATTCCATAATGATTTACATAAAGGATTAAAAGCAGACTACATATTAGCTAATCCCCCTTTTAATGCAAGTGATTGGGGACAAGAACGATTACTTGATGATTATCGTTGGCAATTTGGTATTCCGCCAAAAGGTAATGCTAACTATGCATGGATTGAACATATGGTTTCCAAATTAGCACCTAATGGTACAGCAGGATTCGTATTAGCCAATGGATCGATGTCTACAAGTGGAAAAGATGAATTAGAAATTCGTAAAAATCTTATCGAACAAGATTTAGTGGAATGTATTGTTACCTTACCAGGTCAACTCTTTTATTCAACACAAATACCTGTATGTCTTTGGTTCATTAGTAATAATAAAGGTCAAAACGGTAAAAAAGAACGTAAAAATGAAATTTTATTTATTGATGCTCGTGAAATCGGTCATATGGTAACTAGAACATTAAAAGAATTTTCAGATGAAGATATTCAAAAAGTAGCACAAACGTATCATGCGTGGAGAGGTACAAACGATAGATCATATGAAGATGTAGCTGGTTTTTGTAAAGTAGCTAATTTAGAAGAAGTTAAGAACAATGAATACATTTTAACGCCTGGACGTTATGTCGGTTTAGCCGATGTTAAAGAAGATGAAGAACCATTTGAACAAAAAATGGAACGTATTACTTCTGAATTAAGTGAACAATTTGCAAAATCAAAAGAACTTGAAGATCAAATCCGTAAATCGTTGGAGGGGTTAGGTTATGGAGTTTAATAAATTTAAATTGAAAGAACTTCTACAAGTTAATCCTAGAATGACTCTAAAAAAAGGTTCTAAAGCTAAAAAAATAGCCATGGAAAATATAAAAGAATTTCAAAAAAAGATCGATAACTTTACAATTGAAGAATTTAAAAGCGGATCTAAATTTCAAAATGGAGATACTTTATTAGCAAGAATCACACCTTGTTTAGAAAACGGAAAAACTGCTTATGTAGACATTCTAGAAGATGATGAAATAGCTTTTGGATCTACCGAATTTTTTGTTTTACGACCTATTGATAATAAGTTAGATTCACAATTTTTATATTATCTATTCAGAACTAAAAAAGTTAGAGAAATTATTATTAAATCTATGACAGGTACCTCTGGTAGACAACGTGCACAAAAAGATTCAATTCTTGAATATAAATGTGAAGTACCTACTATAGAGTACCAAAGAAAAATAGCTATAATTTTGAAAAATTTAGATGATAAAATAGAAATAAACAAGAAAATCATAGCAAACCTTGAAGAACTTTCACAAACATTGTTTAAACGTTGGTTTGTAGATTTTGAATTTCCAGATGAAGATGGTAATCCTTATAAATCTAGTGGTGGAGAAATGATTGATAGTGAATTAGGAAAAATTCCTAAGAACTGGAGAAAAACTACGCTAGGTAATTACATAGATTTAGATAAAGGTTTATCTTATAAAGGGAAATTTTTAGATAAAAAAAATGAAATAGAAGAATCTATTCCAATGTTATCACTAAGTAATTTTCAATTTTATAGTGGATTTAAAAATGAAAAGACAAAATATTATTTTGGAGACTTTAAAGATAAGCATAAAGTTAAGGCGGGAGATATTATTATAGCAGCTACTGATTTGACTCAAGACAGAAAAATGCTAGGTGCTCCTGCGTTAGTACCAAATTTAAACGAAAATATGATTTATAGTTTAGATGTATTTAAAGTAAAGGAGTCTACTTTGCCTAAATATGTAGCATATTTTTTAATGCAAACCAATAAATATAGAGAATTTGTTGAAGGTAGCGCCACTGGAACTACTGTACTTAGAGTTTCAAAAGATATGATTTTAAAAGTTCCTATTATTATTGATTTAAATATAGCAAATGAATTTAATGAAATTATTAAAAAATATATGCAAAAAATTGAAAAATTGAATACAGAAAATGAAATTTTAGTTGACTTGCGAGATACGCTTCTTCCTAAACTCATGTCTGGTGAAATAGAAATACCTGATGATATCGAGGTGAATACGGATGAACTTTCAATTTAATGAAGATGATTTAGAACAAGTTGCATTAGAATGGTTAAAATCACTAGGTTATGACTATAAAAAAGGTAATGAAATTAGTACGGCAGGTCTAGCACCAGAACGTAAAAGCGATAAAGATGTTGTTCTTCATGAACGTTTAGAGAAAGCATTAAGAAAAATTAACTCAGACATCCATCCTCGTTTTATCGAAAAAGCGATACATGAATTAACACTAGAAAAGTCACCCAACCTTTTAGAAAATAACCTTACCTTTCATGAAAATTTGATTAATGGTATTGAAATCGAAGACTACGATGACGAAGGACAATCGATTGTAGAAATTGTTAAAATCGTTGATTTTGAACATCCACAAAATAATGATTTTTTAGCAGTTAACCAATTGACTGTTGTTAATGGAGACTATACAAAACGTCCAGATATTGTCCTCTTTATCAATGGCTTGCCTATCGTTGTGATTGAACTTAAAAATTCAACTAATGAAACCGTGGGCGTCGAAGACGGTTATCATCAATTAGAAACGTATAAAATGCGTATTCCACAATTATTTACATTTAACGAAGTGCTTATTACAAGTGATGGTATTAATACAAAAGCTGGTTCACTAACTGCGAACTATGATCGTTTTATGACTTGGCGTTCCAAAGATGGAGAAACTGAATCATCCTCAAGTTTAGCTAGTTTAGATGTGCTGATTCATGGGATGTTAAATCCTGAAACACTACTTGATTTAATTCGATATTTTGTTTTATTTCAAGATGATGGCAAAGGACATATCAGTAAAATTCTAGCAGCGTATCATCAATATTATGCCGTTAATAAAGCCGTTGACAGAGCTTTATTAGCTTCATCTGGGCAAGGTGATGGTAAAGGCGGCGTTATTTGGCATACCCAAGGTTCTGGTAAAAGTTTAACCATGGTCTTTTTCTCTGGAAAATTAATTCAAATGCTGAATAATCCAACCTTAGTCGTTGTAACAGATCGTAATGATTTAGATAACCAACTGTACAGTACGTTTGTTAAATCAAAAGGACGTTCTGGTAAAGGATTATTAAGACAAACGCCAAAACAAGCTGAAACACGTAAAGAATTAAAATCGTTATTATCTGTTGAGTCGGGCGGTATTGTATTTACAACAATGCAAAAATTTGAACCTGAACAAAATGAAACGACTATGGCTGCCCTAACAGAACGTAAAAATGTGATTGTTATGGCAGATGAAGCGCATCGTACACAATATGGTTTTAATGCAAAATACGATGATAAAGGGGAAGGCATTAAATATGGTTATGCGAAGTATTTAAGAGATGCTTTACCGAATGCGACGTTTGTAGGATTTACGGGCACGCCCGTAGCTTCAACGGATAAAAATACGCAAATGGTCTTTGGGAACTATATCGATGTTTATGACATGACACAAGCTGTAGCTGATGGAAGTACGGTTAAAATTTACTATGAAAGTCGTGTAATTCCATTAAATCTACCTCAAAATTTAGATTTAGATGAAGCATATAATAACATTACAGAAGATCAAGAAGAGGATGTAAAACAACGTTTAAAATCAAAATGGTCACGAGTTGAAGCACTTGCAGGCGCAAAACCTCGTATCGAAGCCCTAGCGAAAGACATCATCCAACATTTTGAAACACGTCAACAAGCCATGAAAGGTAAAGGAATGATTGTAACGATGAGTCGTCGAATTGCTGTTGATTTATATGATGAAATCATTCGTCTAAAACCAGAATGGCATTCAGATGATGATGATAAAGGAATCATTAAAGTGGTAATGACGGGTTCATCTAGTGATCCAGCTTCTTTCCAAAGACATATTGGTCCCAAAAAACGTCGCAATTTATTAGAAAAACGTATGAAAGATGTGAATGATGAATTACAACTTGTGATTGTTCGAGATATGTGGCTCACAGGGTTTGATGTTCCTTCTATGCATACGATGTATATCGATAAACCGATGAAAGGGCATAATTTGATGCAAGCAATTGCTCGAGTTAATCGAGTGTTTAAAGATAAGCCGGGTGGTTTAATTGTCGATTATGTAGGTATCGCTGAAAGTTTAAAAGAGGCACTTAAAGAATATACAGAATCTGATCAAGCTCAAACGGCAATAGATACGGATAAAGCGGTTGAATTGATGTTATTGAAGTATGATGTAATTCAAGATATGTTATATAATCTTGATTATTCTAAATTTAATTCAGATAAAAAATCTGAACGTTATTATACAATATCGAATACGATGGATTATGTAATTGGTTTAGGTGAAGATGAACGTCAACGTTTTATTAAAACAGTCACAGAATTAGGGAAAGCCTTTGCTCTTTGTGCGACTGAACACACAGCCCAAGAACTCAATGATGAAATTGCCTTCTTTAAAGCGGTTAAAGCAGGTCTTGTTAAATTGTTACAACCGCCAAAAGAAGGAAAAACACGTAAAACGCCTGCAGAAGTTGAAGCAGAGATTAATCAACTTGTGTCACAATCTGTTGTGACTGAAGATGTCATTGATGTTTATCAAACGCTAGGTCTTGAACAACCCGATTTATCAATCCTATCAGATGATTTCTTAAAAGATGTCGAAGGTTTGAAACAAAAAAATGTAGCGGTAGAATTATTAAATCGATTACTCAAAGGGCAAGTCAAATCATTAATGAAAACGAATGCGACAGTATCTAAACGTTTTTCGGAAATGTTAGGAAACTCGATTAATAAATATAATAGTCGTTCCATTGAAACATCTAAAGTGATTGAAGAACTCATTCAACTCGCTAAAGATATCAAACAAGAACAACAACAAGGAAATGAATTAGGTCTGAATTCAGATGAGATTGCGTTTTACGATGCTTTAGTTTCACATGAAACAGCGAAAAAAGCGATGGAAGACAAAGAACTACGTGCGATTGCTCATGAATTAACTAAAACAGTGAAAGAAAATATGGGAGTTGATTGGTCTAAACGTGATAGCGCAAAAGCTAAAATGCGCGTAGCTGTTAGACGATTGCTTAAAAAATATGGCTATCCACCAGATTTACAAAAAATGGCTGTAGAGCAAGTCGTAGAACAAGCAGAGCTTATGGCGAGTAACCAATAAAAAAATAAACTAAAAGAGCATCCCTCACTGCAAAGTGAGGGATGCTCTTATATTAATGACCTTTATGTTTTTCTTTAGCCTTTATCACTTTAATTTTTCGCTTTCTTTTTTTGTCTGCTTCTTTTTGGAGCTTGTTTTTCTTTTTAGACAACTTCTTTTTAAGCTCTTGTTCTTTTTTTAAAGCCTGTTGAGATTGTGTTGTTATCGGATGTTTTTTTTGCTCTTTTGCAACTTTACGCTGTAATTTTTTAGGATTAATTTTATTCTTAGATTTCTTAGTTTTGGTTGAAGCTTTACTATTGTCAATCAATTTTAATAGGCGTTGGTTAATAAACTTAAAAATAGTTTTACTATCTGGTTCTGTTCCGAATACATACTTTACAAAAAATGATTTTTGTTGCTGCTTATATTCAATTAACCCTACAAAAAATTGACCGTCATGAAAAATCGTGAGTTTCATGTTGTCCCTCCTCTTAATTTCTATGAAATGAAGGACGACCTGAGGAGGAAGGTTACTGACAAATACTACATTTGCATTGGGACTACCAACCCAATTGTGTTTTTACATTTCACACCTATATATTAGCAGATATAAGCATATCTTCCAAAATAGAATATATTTTAGAACTAGCTAATAATAATTTTTTAGAAAAAAATATAAGAGCATCCCTCACCGCAAAGTGAAGGATGCTCTAATTTTATTAAAAAGTCATATAATTTTATTTTGATAGGTAATAATTAATAATCTCTTGGAAATCATTGTTAAGTACCGTTGTAATAGAATCATCATTCATAAAATCTTCATAAATCTTTTCAAGTATTTCTTCATTTTCAATCGCTGTGAAATGATGTACTAATCCTTTTACAATCGATATATAATTTTGCGATTCTAAACAATTAGCAACTATTCGCCAATCTGATTGTGTAGTGTCATGGTTCATAGATAATCCTCCTTTTATTTCAATGTCCATTTTTGACGTGCTTTAGGGTTAAGCGGATGCATGATTTCATTTGTTACTGGATTGATGAGTTTCTTTACTTTCTTCTTATGAGGTTTTAGCATTTCCATCACTTGCTCAACGCGTTCGACAACAACGGGACGCTTCGCATAAGCACCATAGGCTAAAATCACTGCGTCACTTTCACTTATCGCTTTCATTAAATGAATGTCGCTGTGTTTATCATAAGGTTCTTTAATATGTTTAAGATTCTCTGGAGTTTTAATATTAGAGAATAGATTTACAAGATATACAGCGCCATATTGTTCAGAATTCGCTAATTGATTGAGGATAAGAACAGTTGTAAGATCGAGTGATAATACGCCATCCAAATGAGGATACATGGTTATCACTGTACAAGCGGGTTTCTTTTCATCCCATGTTTTCTTGAGTAAATAGCGGTGTTTTTCATCCTTGCTAAATATAGCTTCTGTGCGTATGGTACTTTTAATTGTCTTCATATTTGTTCCTCCTTTTTAGTATTCTTCTGGTAAAAGCATCACATAATAAAAAACGTCTACATCATCTTCTCGGATGACGTAGACTTTCTTAGGTATTGCGTTTTGATTTTTTACATAGTTTGTATAATGATATTCTAACTTGTATGCGGGCTGTTCTTGTTCATGTGTAATTGACAACATATTATCATCTTCTTGTAGTTTGAAAATGTGTAGGTAATCTGTATGAGGTTGATTGTCTCGTTCTTTTACCATGTTCCAAAGTAAGATTTGAAGGTCTAGAGATAGGTGTTCATTAATTCCTCTTGTGATATATCGATTGATGTTCATACTATTTTCCTCCATTCTGCTTTTCTTTCATGATGTCAATCACTTCGTTAATTACTGTAACAGATAGTTGAGCAACCTTGATCCAATTCATAATTACTCGCCCCCTTTTTGTAACAAGTAGCGTTCATCAATAATAATTTGATGAGTGTCATTTAAAAATATAAAGTCTAAATCAAAATTATCTAAATAACCTATTGCTACTAATTCCTTATCTAGATAACATAAAAAAGGATAAATGCTGATTTCATGTAATTCATCATTGTAATAGGTAAAAGTATTTAAAACTTTATGTTCAAGTGGACTATTTTTAATATATTTTTCAGGTAATACATCTTCAGCCACCGCATCTACGGTTTCACAAGCCCAAGTTTCTTGATAATTTAATTTAAATCGTTCAGTAATATACGTTTTAAGTTGTTTGCTTAGCGTCATTATAATGACCTCCTTAATTAATAATGTGTACTCCATAAATAAAATATATATTTATAAAATATTTCAAAATCCCTCCACTTTTGTCACTCTAAAAAAGTGGTAAAAGTGATAAATTTTCAATCCTATTTTCATTTGTGACATTTATCACAAAATTAAATTTAGGCATAAAAAAATTCCCACAATCCTTTTTAATGGATTGTGGGAGAAGAGATTCATCTATTTTATATTTAATCAGTTTAACTTGTTTATCGGTGGTAATTTCTATGGAATCGATCAACATATGCATTAATTTATTTTTTGCTTCGGGATTTGCCTTTTTCATGTAGCCTGTAAATCGGTATAGCATCACGTATAATTGACCTTTTATTTTCTTATAATTAGGTATGGCTATATCTTGAGATACTTTATTCATAGCCTCAGCCTGCTTTAACTGTTCATCTATTTTTTCTATTTGCACATTAAGTTTATCTTGTTTGTTTTGCATCGTTTCTTTATCTATTTCTTCATCTAAATATAAATCAATCAATCGTTCTTTTCTTTTCTGTAACTTTTTCTTTTGATTCTCTAATGACTTCGTATCAATACTCATTTTCGTTTGGTTTGCTTTTTTCTTTTCCATAGCATCGATAACCTGTGTTGCGATCGTTTCGACCACATGAGGTTGAGATAGAATACGTCTTAAATGAAAATATACCACACTTTCGACGACTTCTGCCTTGATTGCATTACTATGACAAGCTGTACTACCTGAACGATTGAATAATGAACAAATGTAATAACGTTTAATTGTTCTCTCATTTGATTTCTTTGTGTTGTAATATGTTCGTCTACATACCATATTATTTCCACACTCAGGACATTTGATTAACCCTCTCAACCAAAAATCGCCACCAATTGGTCGACCAGGTTTGAAACTTTTAGCAGCTAACTTCTCATGTGTTTTATCGAAAATCTCTTCATCAATAATCGCTTTGTGCTTACCTTGAACTAATATCACTTTACTTTTATCATTTTTGCCACTTCGTCGTTCCACTGCCCAATTTTGATAGTTATTGAAACGTACATAGCCTTTATATACGGGATTATTTAGAATATATTTCACACCATATACACTAAATGGTTTTTTATTTATTGTATGATAGCCCTGTTTATTTAAATAGTTCGCAATTGCTTTTAATCCTTTATTTTGATTTAAATACAGGTCAAAAATTTGTCTGACTATGTTGGCTTCAAATTCGTCAATGACAAGTTCATTTTTACCTGTTAGAGGATTAGGTTTTAAAATATAACCTAGCACCCTACCTGTAATAGCTTCACCTTGTTTCGCTTTCGCATTCATCCCCATCTTTACATTACTAACAATGGTTTCCCGTTCTATTTGTGCAACTAATCCAAATGCTCCTATCATCATTTCGCCATTTTGTGTTGATGTATCAATATTTTCTGAAATAGAGATATAATAGGCGCCGCCTCTTCTAAATTCGTAAATAATATTTTGTATATCTCGATTCGAACGTGAAAGACGATTAAGTTTCCAACTCATCACAACCTTAATTTGTCGATTTTCTATATCTTCTAATAATCTTTTCATTCCCGGTCTTGCTTCGATATTCTTACCAGAGATACCTTCATCACTATAAATTTCATATTCATCATCCGGAAATATTTGCTTTGCTTTTTTAATCAGTAAGTCTGCTTGTTGTTGAATAGAATAGCCTTGTTTCAATTGCTCTTTGGTACTTACTCTTGTATAAATAGCTACTTTGCACTTCATATAACATCATTCCTTACTTTTTATTTCAAGGTCTTACTCAACCTCAACGTTATAATATAAATTTATTTTCTTTTTCATTACATTTTTATCACTTTTACCACTTTGAGAAAGAGATAGGTTCGAAGATGAACCTATCATTCAAAGTGCCCTAACTCATTTTATGACTTCAATCTTTCTTCTATCATAGGCAATAAAATTTCTACAAAAGCATCAAGTTGTTCTTGGTTCATAGCTCGTCATCCTCCTCTGGAATCCAATCATCTTGATCATCTTCATAAATCGATTCACTGATTTCTTTATTATTTGGGATAATATTGTTTTCTTCTTGAGTCGTTTTCCAATCTAAGTCAATCCAATATTCATATCCATTATTAAGTACGGTATCAGTATCAAAATTTAACTTCACGAGTTGTTTGATATTTTGGCTACTTAAACTCAGCTTTTTCTTTATTTGATTATTTAAATCAGATACTTTAAGTCGACTATTTTCTTTTTTAACTATCGTATTTCTAAGTAATTTAATACATTCTTTTTGCTTATCTCTTGATGTATTAGACTTATCCATGAATGTATAACCGAAATTAAGCCAATCATGAGTCAATTCCGTTACTTTTTCATTTTCAATTCTTTCAATATCATCAATCATCATTTGTTTATATACATACATTAGATATAAAAAGATATGTTTCTTCTCACTTTTTAATTTGTCATTTAAATCAATATCAGCTTTTTCTACGTAATACTCACAAGGTATAACAGCAATTCTTCGCTCCAAAGCTTTCGCATGTTCTGGAGGGAAATTTAGAACAGCATTCGTATTAAATAAAAGTTTTACATCTAATTTGACTTCTACTTGTGTACGTCCTTTACGATCAACATGTATGGGTTCTACTGATAATAACTTTTTGAAATCGTTAACGGTTTTTTCACCTATTTTTGCTTCCCCAATTTCATCACTTGCTATCAATCGCTTACCAATTAGACTTTCTTTATCAAATCTACCACCCAGTTCGTTTAACGTCTTAGAAACAACATCTTGACGATAGAAGAATGATCTCATTAACTTAATATATACCGATTTACCATTATTTGCTGTACCATAAAAAATTAACCCTCGTCGTAATTTACGGTTTGCTGTGAGTAATACAGCTGTATGTTGAATAAGGAAATATCTTAAATCATCATCAAAATTAGCTAATTCTGATATATATTTACCAAAATGAGGCGGTATGGATGAAGTAATACTATCACTTTTATCTAGTTCTACATCTAATCGCGTTTTCGGAAAGATATCGATTGAGTTATCAATGACTTGAAATTGTTCTAAATCGAATAAATAGTGATGACAACCTATATACCGTTCATCTTCTACCAATTCATCTATATCTGCGGACTCTTTCATGCCATCTATGACACTCTTCAATTCGCTTTGGGTAGGCGTATAATCAATTAATATAACCTGAATAGTTTTCCCAACTATACTTCTTAATTCACTATCATCTAGTTTTTGCCATCCTTCTTTTGAGAACACAAATAATTTTGACTCAAAACGTTTAACATTCAAAATTTGTGTAGCCATTTGAACAAGGTCAGTATCCTTAGGTTTGTTTTTTATACCATAATAACTGTAAATATTTGAACGATAATTAATATCAGTGCTTATTTCAAAGTTCAATTCTTCAATCAATAAGTTATATATTTCTTCAGCTTGGGGTAAATCTTCCTCATTATCGCTTGTATTTTGTGATTCAAGAAGCGCAATCAGACCATTACGGTCGATTGCCTCCTTATTTTCACTTAACAATTGTTCTGCTAATTTCATCGTATTATTCATTTACTTTATCCTCCATATTATTTTCTAATGGTGCTACATCACGTACAAAATAACGACCTTCGTATTCACCAACAAGTATTAAATGTTCATGATCTATATAGGAACCATATTTAGTATGACTAGGACTATAATTACTATGGCGTTCTAGCCACTGAGAAATAGAAATTTGATTATCACTAGGGTTTAAAGCAATACTTCTTCGAATTTTATATATTTGGCCATGTAGAACTACTTCATAAGTAAATACATGCTTATTATCTTCAAAATCTGATAGTCCAACAGAATGCAGTTTTGCAACGTAAATATTATCTTTAACTAGCGCTGACGCTGATGGTATTGATAAACTTTGTCCTCTATTATTTGTCATTATGATTTCCTCCTAATTGTTCAATTGTGGTATGAGCAAAGTTATCTCCAAACAAGTGATTGGCACTTGTTTCCATTAATTGTCTAACCCGCTCTGCAACTTCATCTGTATTACACTCAATCATAATGGCATCGTGAATTGGGAGCATAATTCTGAAATCCTCTTGATCACACTGATGTCGATATACTTCCCATAAGATATTCTTAAAAATATAACTAGAAGCTGTTTGAACATATAGACCCATAATACTGCTTCCATGGCTATGCTTCATATCGTGAGTGATACCATAAGGCATCTTCATTATCTTTTTATTATCAATTTGTTCTTTTAGCTTTATTACATTGCTAAACTTGCTCATTGCTTTATTCCATTCATCTTCTGATATATATTGCTTCAATTTAAATTTGCCGTTCATGTAACTTCCACCAAACAAGAATGAACCTATGAATGCACGCTTCACAAGCTTACGATGAATTGCTGGAAGAGATAAGTTATTGAGTAGTGTGTCATATAAACCTTGACTGCCATTGAGATACTCTTTCAAATGATTATCATTCGCCAAATAAGCTAAAACAGATGGCTCAAACGCCTTGAAATCAATCATAAATACCTTATTAAATTGCGTTGGTAGTATAAGTTGCTTCACTTCTTTAGATAACCCTTGAACATTAAACCTTCTAGTCGTTATACGATGAGTGCGAGTCCCAATTAAAGAAATTTTAGTATTCAACTTTTGATTACCATCAATGGCTAATTCTAGTGCATTGAAGTTTTTATCTAATTTTTCCCAATGACTATCACTTTTAGCTTTATTTAAAGATTGAGTTTTTACTTTAGACAGCATTTGAGTATTTAATTTAAATCCATTAGCTTCTATATCTTGTTTTAGAGGAACTAGTTCCTGATGAATATGAACATATTTGTCTAACTCAGTTTTATCCTCTGGAGCAAGATCGTTACACTTTTCTTCTGAAGAACGAATGAACTGCTCCTTTAATTTCAAACATTCTAATTGATCTGATTTAAGTTTAATCAACCATTCTTGCGTTTTAGTACTTTCTGGTAAAAACACTATTTTCATTCTAAAATTTTCTGAATCTTTACTTTTACTATTATTCATCATCATGATATATTCTCCTTCTTTTATCTATTTAATAATTTAATTTTAATAAGATGGTCTCAATGCTATTATTAAGCATTGAGACATGTAATTTTTATCTTTTAAATATTTTATATTTAATGTTGTCCTCCTCACCTAACTCATACAAAGAGCATCGACATTCAAAATACAAATCAAAAAGATGATTAATTACAAAAATTTCCTCGTCGTAAATATCTGAATAAACATCGTCACCAATTTCATCTAATATACTATTGCAAGAAAAATATGATCCTTTTGGTAGCATAAGCCCTGTACCAATCATTAAAGTAAGAAGTGAATTAGCACGCTCACTTAATTGGAATACAATATTAGAGCTAAATCCATCGGGAAAAACAATCTGACCTTCAAATTTATGTTCACTTTTACTTTCACCATACTGGTGAGTTAATCTAACTTCTTTACACATTAGGCAACTCTCCTATATCAAAATTAATTTAATTCAATTCCCGGGAATTGATATAAGCAACGTTGCTCGGTTATTATCATAATCCATATTTTTTTATTAATCAGGAGCATATCCAAAAGTCATAATTAGGGGGGAGCGATTAGATAAATTTAATTTTTTAACAAAAAAAGACAAACCTTGTAACAAGATTTGTCTCATACTTAATTTTAATCAGTATATTTACTGCTATTATATAATTCTTTTTTTATTTTTAAATACATTAATTCTTTTACTAGCTCGCTTATTCTATCTGTGAATATAAT
>NZ_PPRU01000042.1 GCF_002902285.1 Staphylococcus simulans
CCCTTGACGGTACCTAATCAGAAAGCCACGGCTAACTACGTGCCAGCAGCCGCGGTAATACGTAGGTGGCAAGCGTTATCCGGAATTATTGGGCGTAAAGCGCGCGTAGGCGGTTTTTTAAGTCTGATGTGAAAGCCCACGGCTCAACCGTGGAGGGTCATTGGAAACTGGAAAACTTGAGTGCAGAAGAGGAAAGTGGAATTCCATGTGTAGCGGTGAAATGCGCAGAGATATGGAGGAACACCAGTGGCGAAGGCGACTTTCTGGTCTGCAACTGACGCTGATGTGCGAAAGCGTGGGGATCAAACAGGATTAGATACCCTGGTAGTCCACGCCGTAAACGATGAGTGCTAAGTGTTAGGGGGTTTCCGC
>NZ_PPRU01000043.1 GCF_002902285.1 Staphylococcus simulans
GATATGATATAATGATTGTAATATGTAATATATCGGAGGTGGCTTAATTGAATAAAATAGAACGTCAAAATAAACTTGTTCAGGCAATTGAAACCAACCATCAACTCACTGCAGCACAACTTGCGAAAACACTTAAAGTTTCAAAGCGTACGATATTAAGAGATATCCAAGATCTTGAAAAACAAGGTGTCCAAATTATCGCAAAACAGGGCATGCTCGGCGGATACCAGATTCAAAGCCATCCTGCACCGATTCAACTCGAATTAAACGAAGCACAAATGCTAGCTTTATTTATGACATTAAACGAGAGTCAATCTTATTCTCGTTTACCTTATAAAAAAGAAATTGCACAAATTATCAAGAAATGTCTCAATCAGCCAGCAACACATATCAGACGTTTGTTAAAACGCATGGATCGCTACATTAAATTTGAATCTAATCCAAACGAGACAATACCGCAAATCTTTTCAGACTTATTAATTTATTGCGCAGAGCGTAATGTGATGTTAGTCGAATATGATTTGGAAAGTGAGACCTATACTGAAAATGTCATCTTTATCGGATTGATATGTCGCAAAGCTGAATGGCGTGTCGTTATTTTCGATATTGGTCATGGACATACAAAAGAAATACCGATTCAAGCGATTCAAGACATCTCTTATTCATTCCATAAAACATTAAAGACTCACGATATTACTATCTATAATTATCAACAATTTTTAAAATCCAACTAAGGGATACACCTCAGTTGGATTTTTTTATTATAGATATAAAATTGTGATGATAAAAGAAACAAAATTATTCGCGATGTGAATTGCGATAGTAGCTGCAGTATTTTTACCTGATTTGAAATATACATAAACAATAACAATTGCCATAATTAAATAGGACCCGATTTCAAATGGAGATTCGGCTCCTGTGACATGAATCAACGCAAAGCCGATAACCGAAATAATCGCCATGACAATATAATTCAACTTCTTCCCTAACTCTCCAATCAAAATGGTACGGAAGAATAATTCTTCAACAACAGGACCTATAATTACTACAAAAATAAATGTGAAAGGTAAAAATGCTGGATTTCTGAACAATAATTCTAATTCCTGTTCATTTTGTGTTTCTGTATACTGTAAATTTTCAGGCAAGAACGAAACCAAATAATTGTAGAGTGTTTCTCCTCCCATTGCGATCAGCAGCATAATTAGCAAGAACAACCAATGTTTCTTAACATAATGCCATCCTGATGATAATTTCATAGGCATTTCACTATAGTGAAAATAATAGTAAATAATTAAAAGTGCGATATATGTATTGATTTGACCTATAGCTGAAATTGGAATTAATGTTTCAACGGTCATCGGTACATTAAAATTGGCTGCTATTAACGTTTCTAAAAAAGTAAATAGAAAGATTAAAACAAAACCAATCGGAATTAACGTTAAATCTCTCCATGCTGGCTTATTATTTTTTAACTCCATAAGATGCTCCTCTATACAAAATTTAACTTCTCATGCATTTATCTTAAGTTATCGGCTTTCAAATCACAAATTAAATTTATCTTTTAAGGAATGATTAGTAATGACAAAACAAACCATTGAAACAGATATTTACGCACAACTGATTCATTTGATTACTTTAAGCGACACCTATCATCACTATATAACTTTAAATCAACAGAAGCCTGCTGAACAGACTGCAAATGATATCACAACATATCTACAAGCATATTATCACAAAGCGCAAAGCTTAGTTGAAACACACCCTTCTTTTATTACACAACGCTACTGTGACTTATTAGCCAAATTAATCTTGCAGCCGTTAGTAATCCTTAACACTGGCAATACAAATGTGATGATCAAAACGTGGCAAAAACCCATTCATCACTTGCTTTTTCTTTTAACCTCTCACTCAATTATTGACTAATATTTTAATATTTTAACGTTAATCGTTTAAATCTTTATCAGTTAGGTATGATAATACTAGTGAGTGTTGTTTTTAAAATTCTCAATTGTGTTAGCTGTCATCCTATAGTACACTAGAAACCATTATAAAGATGAACTGATAATTGGGAGACTGTCGGTTTGTCTGAGTCGTGCTTTAATAGGCGTACAAACAATAATCAAAGTAAACTGTAGCAACTAAGGGTTCTGTTTACTGCTATCTATGATTTACAAAACAAATGAAAAAGCAGCTTTGTTTTTTCATAGAGCAGGTGATTATGATGACAAACATACTATTTAAACTAGAAACAAAATATAATGTTTTAACTAAAAGCGAGAAAAAAATCGCAGACTTTATTTTAAAACGGCCACAAAAAGTCATTGATATGACAACTTTAGATTTAGCGAACAGCACCAATACCAGTCCTTCTTCGGTCGTCCGCTTCGGTTACAAAGTAACAGATGGCGGCTTTCAAGAATTAAAAACGGAAGTATCAAAATACCTTTCCAAACGTACAAAACCCCAACCTATTGAATTACAACCGAATGAATCGATTGATTCTATTAAACGCAAAATGTTGTCACGCAGCACTCAAACATTATGCAGAGTTTCAGATGAAGTTGATGAACAGAAGATTGAACAAGTCTGTATCAGGTTGAAACGTTCACGTACCATCTTCTTATTTGGCTTTGGCGCTTCCTTTGTTTCAGCATTAGATTTAACACAGAAACTATCTAAGGTTGGTTTAAATGCACAATGCGTTGAAAGTGTGCACGCGTTAATCAGTTTAATTGCAACTCATGACGCCCGTGATACATTATTCTTAATTTCTAATAGCGGTGAACACAATGAACTCGAAGCCATTGCACGTGTTGCGTCGGATTATCATTTGTGCCTGATTACCTTAATGGGTACACATCATAATCCGATGACACGCTATAGTGATATTGATTTGATTTATAGCGAATCAGAAGAAAATGAGTTTCGTATGGCGGCTACTACTTCTCTGACAGCCCAGCTCTTTACTATCAATGTGCTGTATTACCGTTATTTGTCTATGGACTTTTCAAATGCGTTAGATACAATTACGCAATCTAAAATGGCTTTAAACAACTATAAGAAACATCTTTCTAAAATTAAATTTGAACATTAAAAAAGAGTTGAGCATAACGCCCAACTCTTTTTCATTTGTCTTATATTATTCTAAATGTTGATCTTTGTAAGGTAATTTGTCGTATCCACTGATGAAGTAGAACGCTGTCATGAAACCTAAGAATAAGAATCCGATAACAACTGATACAACTGTTTCTTTATTAAGCAACATACCGATTAATACGATAATTAAGAAAATAATAGTCGCATAACTTGCTGGTGCCCCGCCTGGCATTTTGAATGGATGACCTTGGACTTCTTCAGGATGAAGGCGTCTGAAGCGGATATGACTGATTAAAATCATAAACCAAGGAATCATACCAGGTAAGATTGATGCACTATAAACATATACGAAAATACTGTCTGCACCTTTAATGAATAAAGGTAAGATAACGTTTAAGATAACACCGATAAAGATACCGATTGAAATCGCAAGTACTGTGTACACAGGTACACCATTTTTCATTACTTTCAAGAAGAATCTAGGTAATTGTTTGTGTTGTGCCAATGTATAAATCATACGGCTCGCACTGAAGATACCTGAGTTACATCCTGACATTGCGGCTGTTAATACTACGAAGTTGATTAAACCAGCTGCAATTGTAATACCGACTTTCGCGAATGTTGCTACGAATGGACTACCGATTGTACCAAGTTGATCCCATGGATAAACAGTTACAATAACGAAGATAGCTCCGATATAGAAGATTAAAATACGCCAGATAACACCGTTAACTGCTTTTTTAATATTCTTTTGAGGATTTTTAGTTTCCCCTGCTGTGATACCGATTAATTCTACACCTTGATAAGAACCTACAACGATTGATAAAGCAAAGAAGAAGCCAAGCCAACCGTTAGGAAGGAAACCGCCGTGTGACCATAAGTTAGATAAACCGATGGCATTTCCGCCGTTACCAAGTCCGAAGAAAATCAAACCGAAACCAGCAATAATCATTAAAACAATAGTGACAATCTTAATCATCGCGAACCAGAATTCAAATTCACCGAACGCTTTAACTGATACTAAGTTCGCTGAAGCTAATAATACAATAACGATAACACCAGGAATCCAATCCGGAAGTTCTGGGAACCAATATCTCATGTATTCTCCGACTGCGATAACTTCACTCATACCAACTACAACCCACTGGAATATGTTACTCCAGGCTGTTAAATATCCTGCTACTGGATGAATATAGTCACTTGCGAAGTTCGCAAATGAACCTGTAGTAGGATGTAAGTAAACCATTTCTCCCATTGCACGCATTACTAAAAATAAAAATAGTCCAACAATTAAATAAGCAAAAATAACAGATGGTCCTGTCCATTTAATTGTACTTGTCGCACCCATAAATAAACCAACGCCGATGGTACCACCGAGTGCGATCATTTGAATCTGTCTAGAACTTAATCCCCTGTGTAATTGAGTTTCTTCCATTAGAAAATACCCCTTCTCTTTCATGATTTCCAGGCCCTATTACAAGTTATCGATAGCTGCCCCATTCTCTCTTTCTATTTCAGCGTCCCAATTTACTAAAATTTAAAAGATTGCGAAAAATTTAACAATGTTTCTTTTTGCTATCGATTTGTAACTTTTCAAGCCCATTGAGGCTATTATACTATAAAATTTCTAGATGAAAACATAAAAATTACACTTTTATGTATGCGCTTTCATTTATTTTTTCCTAAAATACAACAAAAGCAGTCATCGCGCATTTTAATGCATTTCGCACTCAAATAAAATATTGTATTCCTAAAACACACACAATGAACAGTGTCCATTTAGTAAATACATTTTATTTGAACATTATAGCACGGAGTTTTATAAAAGCGCAATGTACTTTTGATAATTTTCTGATTCTTTGTCATGTACATAGAGACAATTGTCTTTTTGACACAATCACTGTTTTATATACAAATGCAGTATTTCAATAATTTTCACGAGACAGTCATATTTATGAAAAAAGTTTATGTGAAAGTATTCACAAAAATAAGAAATGCGATTATACTATATGCATTACAGAAAATGAGATAACCCTCTCAGCCTGAATTAATATTAAACATTTTGCTAGAGCGAGGAGTTTTTTTAGGAATGAACAGTGAAAAATATATCCGTTGGGATAATGTATTTTATGGACGTAAATGGGTTAAAGAAGTTGTTAAAACTATCCAAACTAAAGACGTCTTACAAGCGACTTATTTTAAGCGCTATTTATTACGTGCCATGATGGCAGGTTTTATTATCAGTATTATTGCAGTCTTTGTATTAGCCATTAAAGCTGGTTTTGTACAAGAAGTACACACAGGAGAAATCAACACAGGAATTATCAACATCGTCGGATCAGTTGCCTTCAGCTTTGCCTTAGTACTGATTCTTTTTACCAATTCAGAACTCCTGACAAGTAACTTTATGTATTTCACAGTGGGTTTATATTATAAAGTTATTTCGCCATGGCGCGCTTTCCAAATCTTTATGTTATGTTTCATCGGTAATATGTTAGGTGCCCTAGCCTTCTTTATTATCTTACGTTTCAGTGATGTCGTTACACCAGAAATGATGAAACAATTAGAAGTCTTGCTACATCACAAAACAATGACAGCTGACTTTACTCAAATATTAGCTAAAGCAATTTTTGCCAACTTCTTTATCAATATCTCATTAGTTATTGCGATGCAAATTGAAGACATTCTAGCAAAAATGTTTGTGATGATGTTTGGGGTTGCTATCTTCGCATTCATGGGTTACGAACACGTTGTTTACAACGCATGTCTATTTATCGGCGGCGCTATTTACCAATCAGATGTTTTACACTTCTGGCCTGCAGTCATCAATATCATAGCTGCATTCATCGGTAACTATATCGGCGGCGGATTAATCATCGGTCTATTCTATGCTTACTTGAATGACCATAAACAATTTAAGAACGAGCTTTAATATGCATACGACGCACCAATATACTATGTTATAATTTGAGTGAACTGAATTGAAAGGAGACGTCAACATTGTCTAAACAATTAGTTTCACGCGGACTATTATATACATTTATATTTGGTGCGTTATTCTTTTTCTTAAACCGCTCAGCCAGTCAAGAATCGCTGACACATACTTTAATTATGTCGGTAATTGCTGCTGTGGTATTCGGTGTATGCTATGTCGCTTTGTTTAGCGCATTGACTTCTCCAGCTAAAAAAATGAAAGTCGGGATTGTATTACCGATTACCGTTATACTCGGTATTGTTATCGGACACTTTACAAATCATATGAAACTTGGAGTAGGCCTTGGCCTAGTACTTGGTATTGTCATTGCCTTTCTCTGGGATTATTTATCAAAGGATCATAAAGGAGAATCAGAGTGAAGCTTACCTTAATTATTATTATCATTGTGCTCCTTATCATCAACCTTGTACCAAACTATCTCATGTACAAACGTTTGAAAGCACAAGGTGAACAAGCAAACCGTCGTGCATTAATGATTGGAGTAGACGCAATTTTATTAGTCTTAGTCATCGTCGGTCTAGTTTATATGTTGAAATAAACAAAACAGAGGATTCAAAAGCCGTTAACTTTTGAACCCTCTGTTTTTATTATAATTTTAATTTCATTAATGGTTCGTATCCTCTTTTTCCATCAGTTGCTCATTAAGGTTATAACTGCCCTTTCAACACAAACTGATAAACTAAGTAGGCAGATATCAAGTAAATCATAGAACCTATCATGAACGCGCGAAACCTGACATTCATCGGCACCCTTCTATTAAAGATAGGTGCAAGTATTAAGTTTCCAACGCCAATAATTAACGGTCCTGCTAAAAAGAATAATAGCAACATGCGCTCACCTGCTCACTTAAAAATATTGTTTCATAATTGTTTCAGCATCTAAATTCATTCCTTCTAAATTTAAATTGCTGAAATCCATCTGTTCAGTCATTTGATTTGTATTTACAATTACTCCAAGTCCCGCACGTTCTGCAGCAGTTGCACCATTGACTGAATCTTCAATAGCTAAACAACTCACCGGATTCATATTCAATTGTTGAACCGCAGTTAAGTATAAGTCTGGTTCAGGTTTGACCGCTTCTACATCTTCTCTTCCGACAATCACTGCAACCCGATTTGTTAATCCTAATGCTTGAAGTGCAGGTTGAATCGCTTCACGACTACTGCTCGTTGCAATCGCAAAAGGAATATGTTTAGCCTCTAAATGTTCCATCAAACGACTGATATTTTCAATCATCGATAGATGTCGACTCTGTTGATGATGATCATCATACAATGCCTTAGTTGCTTCTTCTCCAATTTGTGATTCTATATATTGATGCAACCCTTTGGCTGCACCGCCGATGGATTGACGATAAAAATCTACTGAAATTGGATCTTTTTGATATGCAGTTAAATGTTGATTGATCACATCAAACAAATGTTGTTCCGTATCAATAATCGTACCATCAAAATCAAATACGACTGCTCTATATCGCATGATATATTCACTCTCTTTCTTTCCTATGTATTACACTCATTATATTGAAAAAATGACAAAATTAACAATTATCTTCATTTCGTCCAAAAGTCCTAGTGAAAAAGTTTTTAAAGCGTGATACAATTTACAATGAATTTGAACAACACGCAATCCATCCATCTTATGCCACTCAAATATAAATTATACTTCTGGAGGAATTGTCTATGTTTATAGATAAATATGACACTTTTATTATTAATATAGGGCATCTATCAACATGGCTTAAGCGAAGACAATTATTAAAATTATGCAGACAACTTCAAAGCAGTCACGCTGTTCAAGCAGAATTCACTCGAATTAAACAACAGCCTGTTTTAAAAGTCCGTATTCCAAAATGCAACCTGCCTTACTTCATCAGTTTCTTAAGTTATCACAACTACCCTATCTACCAGATTTTACCTTTTGCAGACAAAGACTTCGTCTATCAATTTGCACCGAATATTCAAGCTTCTATGCATTTCAAACTTAAAATTGACGGTTTACAAGATATGTTTGTCAAAGATAAAATCATTGATATTATGCAGTTTCTTAAACATCAAGAAGACATTAAATATGTACTCACAACGTATCACATTGATATTTCATGTACACCGCACGTATTATCTAAATTGATTCATGCGCTTGCGACACAAAACATCGATGTATTAGGTGCGAACTACAGACCACGCATCGCTCAGCATAAATATTCTACAATCTCATAATTAAGTGTACCGTTCTGACATTCCATGATTGGGGTGTCTTTTTTTATATTAAAACTAAAAAATAAAAATGTTCATTGCTCTTTTGTAAATTTAGTATTAAGATTAAGTTAATTATTTGTAAAGGAGGCGCTTTCTTGTTTAACTTCTTAAAACCGCCAAAGCCGATTGCTCCTCTACCAAAAGAGCAAGTTGATGATACATATAAACAACTACGAATGAAAGTATTCTTAGGTATCTTCATCGGTTATGCGGGTTATTATTTATTACGCAAAAACTTTTCTCTTGCGATGCCTGATTTGATTGAACAGGGGTTCAGTAAAGGTCAATTAGGTATTGCGCTGTCCGCCGTTTCAATCGCATACGGTTTTAGTAAATTTGTGATGGGAACTGTCAGTGATCGAAGCAACGCACGCATGTTCTTAACACTAGGATTGATTTTGACTGCGATTGTCAATCTGTTGCTTGGTTTTGTTCCATTCTTTACTTCAAGCATTTTAATCATGTTTATTATGCTGTTCTTAAACGGCTGGTTCCAAGGTATGGGGTGGCCGCCTTCAGGACGTGTCCTCGTCCATTGGTTCAGTGTGAGTGAACGAGGCAGTAAAACAGCCATTTGGAACGTCGCACATAATGTCGGCGGCGGCTTAATGGCACCGATTGCGACTTGGGGTATTTCTATGACTGCCTTATATAACTTCGGTTATCTAAAAGGATTTGAGGGTGTCTTCATTTATCCAGCATTACTTGCGATTATCATTGCGATCATCTCTTATATCTTAATTAGAGATACACCACAATCACAAGGTTTACCACCGATTGAAGCCTATCGTAATGATTATCCGACCGCTTCAAGAACAACACTTGAAACAGAATTAACTACCAAAGAAATCTTGTTCAAATATGTGTTGAATAACAAATGGGTATGGGCAATCGCTTTCGCGAATATTTTCGTCTACTTCGTTCGTTATGGTGTACTTGACTGGGCACCAGTCTATTTAAGCGAAGAGAAACATTTCGATATGAAATCCTCTGGATGGGCTTACTTCCTTTACGAGTGGGCTGGGATTCCTGGAACATTACTGTGTGGTTGGATCTCAGATAAACTCTTCAAAGGACGTCGTGGTCCAGCAGGTTTCTTCTTTATGTTAGGTGTAACTATTTTCGTATTAATCTACTGGTTAAACCCTCCAGGTAATCCATTAGTAGATAACTTAGCACTCGTTGCGATTGGTTTCTTAATCTATGGACCAGTGATGTTAATAGGCTTGCAAGCATTAGATTATGTACCTAAGAAAGCAGCAGGAACAGCTGCCGGGTTAACAGGTTTATTCGGTTACCTATTTGGTGCAGTCATGGCTAACATCGTACTTGGTTTCGTGGTTGATCAATTTGGTTGGGATGCAGGTTTCATCTTATTAACAGTGATTAGTATTCTAGCTATGTTAAGCTTTATTCTGACTTGGAATAAACGTGGTCAAGAAACTGTCTAATTGTTGAAAATTGAATATATAAAATAAAACAAGCGACATACGCTGCTTTCTAGCATTGTGTGTCGCTTGTTTTGATTAAAATTCTTCTTTGTCTTCCTGCATTTCTCTTAAAATGTCTTGAAGCTTAATGAACATATTTTCAAAGCCGTGTGCCGTCGCATCATGATATTCTTTCTTCTGCTGTTTGTATTCCAAAGTTGTCCAACGTCTTTCTTTCGGAACAACAGCAGTATAACGGAAGTTCATTTGTGTCATGTCTGAACCTGGTTCACGTTCAAAAATTTCTACTTCAATCGTATCTTCTTTGTCGCTCAGTTCAGGCATACCGATGGTCATCACAATTCGGTTAGGTGCTTCTAGTTCTTGGAAGACCCCTGTTACTCTGTTCTTTTTACCGTTACGTTCATCAACAATTTCATAACGTCTGCCTTCTTCTGGAATCAAGTCAATCGATTGATTTGAACGGTTAGAAGTCATGAACCAACGTCTCATGATATCCGCATCTGTCCAAGCTTGATAAATCAATTCGGGCGGGATGCGCATAAAACGTTCCAATGATATGACTACGACGTCATTTTCAATATTATATCTTGCCACTCTGTCGTCACCTACTTTCGCACTCTTTATTATTCTAACGCATTTAGAAGCATAAGCCAAAGTAATCCTACTAGCAAAGCATTTGTCACTATGCCTCTGTGGTTATTTCACAACAAGATTACTTTAACATTTTTCAAGTGAGAAAGTAAAAATTATTTACGCTTTTTGTTTACGTTTATTCAGTTTTGGAAAATTAAAGATGATTGCGGCTAATCCGCTGATTCCTAAAATAATCGGATAAATCGAATAAGGCACTAACATAAATGGCGAAATACCTGCGACACCCGCAGCCGCAATGACTTGCGGACTATAAGGTAAAAGGCCTTGGAAACAGCTGCCGAAAATATCTAAAATACTTGCTGATTTTCTTGGGTCGATATCATATTCATCTGCGATATTTTTAGCTAGTGGACCTGCCATTAAAATAGAAATCGTATTATTCGCAGTTGAAATATCTGCGGCACTGACTAAACTTGCGATACCGAACTCTGCACCGCGTCTTGATTTGACCTTGCTGCGAACAAAATTAAGTAGCCATGTAATACCGCCATTATGTTGAATGATGCCGATTAAACCACCGATCATTAATGCGATAATCGCAATATCTTCCATGCCGATCATACCTTCTGAAGCGGCTTTCAAGAATCCGATCCAGTTAAATGAGCCGTCGATTAAACCGATAATACCTGAGAGTACTGTTCCACCTATCAAAACAATAATCACATTCACACCGATCAAAGCTAAGATTAAAACTAATAAATATGGAATCACTTTAATAAATTCAAAGCTGTAATCTTTTGTACTGCTGATTGTTGCGCTATGTGTCAAAATACCTAAAATAACCATCGTTAAAATGGCACCTGGCAATACAATTTTAAAGTTTACTTTGAACTTATCACTCATTTTTGTATGTTGTGTACGTACTGCAGAAATTGTCGTATCTGAAATCATAGATAAGTTATCTCCGAACATCGCACCGCCGACAACTGTTGCCATGGCTAGTGCTGCTGAAATGTCAGTCGCCTCACTAATCCCAAAGCCGACTGGTGCAATGGCTGCGACTGTACCAACTGATGTCCCCATAGAAATAGAAACGAACATACAAATAATAAACAAACCGATAATCAATAAGTTGCCTGGAATTAAACTTAATCCTAAATTAACGGTAGATTTCACGCCGCCCATATCTTCAGTCACTTTTGAAAATGCGCCGGCTAAAACGAAAATCAAGACCATCAAAATAATATTAGAATGGCCTGCACCTTTGGTGAATACTTCAACTTTCTCTGTGAATTTTTCTTTGCGATTCATTATTAATGCGACAATAACCGCAATCGTAATCGCAATATTTAACGGCATCTTCGTAAAGTCGCCAGTAATAATCCCAACTCCTAAAAATAAACCGACAAATAGAATTAAAGGAATCAGTGCGACTGCATTGCCTTTTTGTTTTTGTTCAGACATGATTCAAACACCTCACTCATGATATTAAAAAATCCTTTTTTCAGCTAAGAAAAAAGGATACATTATGTTTCTTATCTCTTAGCAAATAGTTGCTATGGGAATTGGCACACGCGTCGCTATCAGCGAACCATGTTGCCGAGGTTTCAAAGTGCCCATCACTCCACCTCTCTTGATAAGCTATATTTATTTTTATTTTTTGAATCTTTTTAAACCTATCATGATTGTAATAGTTAGTCAATCATCAAAGTATGAACTTTTCATTAAGCAATTATTCTGTTGGTCTTTCTAATACAAATTCTTGACCTAATTTTACATAATCATTACCCGCTAAACGACCAACAGGATGTAACGCTTGCACATCAATTTTATGCGGTTCGATATAAACATCATCAGCGATGTGATAACGTACAACTTCACCTAAGATTAAATCGCTGCCCGCTTTGTCATCACCGAGTTCAATCACACGATCCAGTTTACACTCAAATCGGATTCGCGCCCCTTCGACTGCTGGTACATTAACGACATCTGAAGGAATTGTTTTAAAATCTGTACGTTCTAACTCATTTGCTTCACGTTCAATCGGTGCAGCAGTATTATTAATACCTTCAATCATAGACAATTCAGAAATGTGTACCACAAATTCTCCAGTATCAATAATGTTTTGTGCTGTATCTTTACGGACACCTTCTGTGCGTCCAGTTGAAATCATAATCATCGGCGGATGACTGCTGACCACATTAAAGAAACTGAATGGTGCCGCATTTAAATGACCTTCTTTATCTTGAGAAGTCACAAAAGCAATCGGTCTTGGTAAGACGCTGCCGCTTAATAATTTATAATTTTCTCTTTGCGTTAAATCTTTAGGGTTAAAATGTTTCATCATTCTGCCTCCTTAGTTACTATACTAATTATACCTATAGCATAATAAACTAAATCTTACTTTGCGAATAATGTGTTTGTATGTATAAAAACAGCGTTCCATTCATTGTTGGAACGCTGTCTTAATCATAGCTTAGTTAATTTGTTTACCGCCTGTTACGCCATACACTTGTCCTGTTGTATAACTTGATTCGTCTGAAGCAAGTAAGACATAAGTGCCTGCTAATTCTACTGGCTGACCTGCACGGCCCATCATTGAACTTTGTCCGAATTCAGGAATTTTACTTTGCGGTTGACCACCTGAGATTTGAAGCGGTGACCAGAATGGTCCGGGTGCTACTGAGTTCACGCGGATACCTTTATCGATTAATTCTTTTGCTAAGCTTTTTGTTAGTGAAATAATCGCAGCTTTTGTAGCCGCATAGTCATGCAAGATTGGATTAGGGTCATAACCTTGAATAGATGTTGTCGTAGTGATTGTCGCACCTGGTTTTAGATACTCAAGTGCTTTTTGAACTGTCCAGAATAATGAATACACATTCGTTGTGAATGTTTGTGTGAAATCTTCTGTTTTGAAGTTTTCGAATCCTTCATGGTATTGCTGATGTCCAGCAACCAATGTCACATTGTCTAAACCGCCAAGCGTTTCGTGTGCATATTCAACTAAATCGTAGTTGAATTGTTCATCTGATAAATCACCTGGTTTTAAATAAACAGTTCCGCCTGTATCTTCAATAACTTTCTTAACTTCTTGTGCGTCTTCTTCTTCTTTTGGATGATAGTTAATCACAACTGACGCTCCTTCACGTGCATACGCAATTGCGACTGCACGACCAATCGCAGAGTCACCGCCTGTAACTAATGCTTTCAAGCCTTCAAGGCGTCCATGTCCTTTATATGATGTTTCGCCACAGTCTGGTTTTGGATCCATATCTGTTTGGAAACCTGGCCATTCTTGTTCTTGTTTTGGATAATATTGATCAGAGAATTTTGTACGTGGATCTTGTGGTGCCATTATCTATCACTCCTCAATTATTTGTCTCTCTATTGATATACCACAAAATCCATATTTCATTCATCGGCAAATTAAAATAATTTTTGAACTAAATTCGCAAGAAACTCAGGCGCTTTTTTCAAAATGTCTTCATTCGGGTTATATTTCGGATGATGTAAATCATAATCAGATTGTGAACCGATGAAACTGAAAACACCAGGGACAGTATCACTCATAGCTGAGAAATCTTCACCAATTGTTTTAGGTTGTCTCAATTGTTCAACTTTATAACCTGTCTCTTCTGCCGCTTCTTGTGCAATATGTGTTAATGTTTCATGATTCATGACTGCATTCGGTAAATGAATATATTCTAATTCAATCTCCGCATTAAAGGCAGCAGCTAAACCATCACAAATACTTTGTAGACGTTGTTCTGTAAGTGCACGTGTTTCATTATTAAATGTTCGAACTGTTCCTTGAATGCGTGCTGAATCTGGAATCACATTCCACGTGTTGCCAGCTGATACTTCCCCAATTGTCACAACTGCAGAATCAAAGGCTGAAACATTACGACTGACGATAGACTGCACACTCGTTAATAATTGACCTAAAATAATCATCGGGTCATTGCTTTCTTCAGGTTTTGCGGCGTGACCCCCTTTTGCTTTAATTCGAATAAAGAAGCGATCTACTGCTGAAGTCATCGCACCTGGTTTAATCGCTAACGTGCCCACTTTTAATGTCGGATCATTGTGAAAACCTGTCACAGCTTTAATACCTTCTAATACACCCGCTTCTACCATTTGTTGTGCACCGCTGCCCACTTCTTCGGCAGCTTGGAATAAAATACGCACACGTCCAGGCAATTCTGCTTCTTTCTCTTTCAGCAACAATGCAGCACCTAAAATACTTGCCATATGTATATCATGTCCGCAAGCATGCATTACACCTTTATTTTGTGACGTGATTTCACTATCTACTTGTTCTTCTATCGGTAAAGCATCAATGTCTGTACGTAACGCAACAATCGTTTCACCTTCACCGATTTCTGCCACTAATCCTGTGTCTAGTGGATAATCTATAATTTTGATCTCATGTTCTTCTAAAATTTCTTTTAAACGCGCAGTAGTGTCATATTCTTGATAAGAAACTTCTGGATGCTGATGAAACATACGTCTCCATTCGACTAATTGTTTAAAAAGACTCATAAACTTTCCCTTCCTTTACTTACAACGTAGATCACTAAATATATTGCTGAACCTGCCGCAACACCAAAGGCTAAATTATTCGTTATTAACGTAACAATCATCGTACCGATAATCGTTGCGGTATTTAACAGAGGCTTCACTTTAATCGCTTGTATAGTACGTCTATCAAAAGTATTCAACGCAATCGAAACTAATACAGTCGCGAGTACGACCATTGGAATCAGTGCGATAACAGGCCCTAAGACGTAAATCGTCAATAATAAAAACAAAGCAGTCACTAAGGTCGCATAACGTGCAGTTGCACCGACTTTCACATTAAATTTTGATTGACCGACTAATGCACTGCCTCCAAAACCACCAAATAATCCTGCTGCTAAATTCGCAAGTCCTTGTGCAGCTGATTCTTGATTTAAACAACTCTTTTCATTTGTTAGCACATCTAATGCTTGTGCAGTCAATAAAGATTGCAGTGTACCTACAATTGCCATCGTGATACCGTAACCCACAATAACCATTAAGGCATGACTTTCTGTAAACAGATGAAACTGAGACCATTGTAGTTTAGGTAATACCACATAGATATCCGCTAAATCTTTTACATAATGTAGTTTCGGGTGAATAAGATGTGCAATGATGGTTAAGACAATAATTGAGATCAAAGGTGCTGGAATAAACGAAATGAATCGGGGCGCGAACCAAATAATTAAAAAAGAGACTATCGCAAAAACATACGTTGCGATTGAAATGTTGAAAATATTATCGATTTGCGAAGACATTAATAATAAAGCTAAGGCATTCATAAAGCCGATTACAACTGCTTGAGGAATGCGTTCAATCAATCGTCCTACATTTAACGCACCCATGCCTAATTGGAGTATCCCCATGACAATCGTTGCACAGATTAAGTATCCGACACCATGATACATGACTAGAGGTGCTGCGACTAAGGCTATACCACTGCTTGGTCCTGTAATCATTAAAGTCCTGCCTGCAGTCAGACTGAGTACAATCATCATAATCCCCATACTCAATAAGCCGATTGAAGGGTTCATGCCGACAATAAATGAATAAGCAATTGCACCAGGCAATGCAGATAACGCAATTAAAATACCTGCCAACACGTTGTCTTTGATATCACCTTTCCATTGATTCACATACATTTGACGTTCCAATTTTTTCACCCGCCCACTTCTCTATGCACTTATCTTAACATAAATTGTCAGACTATTAAGAAGCAAAAAACAGCCACACTTATGAGAAATCATAAGCATGGCTGTAAAAAGTTGTGTTTAACTGATAGTTAAAGCTTATTGTTGTACTTCAATACGGTTGTCAATAAATAACTTACCGTCTTTATAAACATATTCCGCATGGTTGATACCATAATGGTATGGTACATATTCATAATTCGGTACATTCCAAATCACGAAGTTTGCGCGGTCGTCTTGTTCTAACGTACCTGCATCTGCATCAATTGCTTTTGCCGCATTGACTGTGACTGCGTTCCAAATTTCATTTGGAGTTAATTTTAATTTCAGTGCTGCAATTGCCATAACCATTTGTAAATTATTCGTTACGTTACTGCCTGGGTTGAAGTCAGAGGCAATGGCTACTGCACCATTATTATCCAACATACCGCGTGCATCTGCGTATTGATCTTTACCTAAATAGAATGTTGTTCCTGGTAAAACAACCGCAACTGTGTCGCTATCTTTTAATGCTTGTTTATCTTCTTCACTTGAAGCGACTAAGTGATCAGCTGAAATCGCACCTTGTTCAATCGCAACACCTAAACCACCTAAAGGATCAATCTCATCTGCGTGAATTTTCACATCAAAGCCTTGTTCTTTAGCTGCTTTCATATATTCACGTGATTCATCAACTGTGAAGACGCCCGTTTCGCAGAAGATATCCGCAAAGTCTGCATATTCTTTTACTTCTGGTAATAAGTCAATCATCTCTTGTAAGAATGCTTGATTAGATTCCGCTTCTTTCGGCACAGCGTGTGGCCCTAGGAATGTGTGTTTCATTGTAATGCCATACTTTTTCTCTAAAGCATGTGACACTTTTAATTGTTTCAATTCATTCTCTTTATCTAATCCATATCCACTCTTACTTTCTACTGTTAAGACACCATAAGACATCATTTCACGTAAAGACTTGTCTGTTTTCTTTAACAACTCATCTTCAGTTGCCTCACGTGTTGCTTTAACTGTAGATAGAATACCGCCACCTTGTTCTAGAATTTCTAGATAAGACGCACCTTGTTGTTTTAATGCCATTTCATGCTCTCTTGAACCGCCGAATACTAAGTGTGTATGTGCATCAACCAAAGCAGGAGATACGACTTTGCCTGTCGCATCTACCACTTCTTGTGCATCATACTCTTCTGTATGAGGTCCTGCATAAACTACTTTACCGTCTTTCGCAACTAATGTTGCATTTTCAATGATTTTCAACTCATTTAACTGATTGCCTTTTAAAGGTTTATCAGTTTTCTTCGGTAAAATTAATTGTGCAATATTTTGGATAACAACATCATTACTCATTAGAATCTTGCTCCTTTAACATTGGAATATCGACACCTTTTTCATTTGCTGTATCAATCGCAATATCATAGCCAGCATCAGCATGTCTTACTACACCCATACCCGGATCTGTTGTTAATACTCGTTTCAAGCGTGCTTCTGCACGATCTGAACCGTCTGCAACAACAACCATACCGGCATGTAATGAATAACCCATACCTACACCGCCGCCGTGGTGGACTGAAATCCAAGAACCACCTGCTGCAGTATTGACTAATGCGTTTAAGATTGCCCAGTCACCTACAGCATCTGAACCGTCTTTCATTGATTCAGTTTCACGGTTTGGTGAAGCTACTGAACCTGAGTCTAAGTGGTCACGTCCAATCACAACTGGTGCTGAGATTTCACCATTACGTACTAATTCGTTTAATTTCAAGCCCATTTTCGCACGTTCGCCATAACCTAACCATGCAATTCTTGAAGGTAAACCTTGGAATGCAATTTTTTCTGTTGCCATATCTAACCAGCGCATTAACTTCTCATCTTCAGGGAAAAGTTCACGCATTGCTTGGTCCGCACGTTCGATGTCTTTTGGATCACCACTTAATGCCGCAAAACGGAAAGGTCCTTTACCTTCACAGAATAACGGTCTGATATATGCTGGTACGAATCCAGGGAAATCAAAAGCGTTTTCTAAACCTTGGTCATACGCTACTTGACGGATATTATTACCATAGTCAAATGCTACTGCACCACGTTTTTGGAATTCTAACATTGCTGCTACATGATTTTTCATTGATTGTGAAGATAATTTTACATATTCTTCAGGATTTGCATCGCGTAACGCTGACGCTTCTTCTAAAGAATAACCTTCAGGTACATAGCCGTTTAACGGATCATGTGCAGACGTTTGGTCTGTAATGATATCAATCTTGAAGTCACGTTTTAAAATCTCATTATAAACTTCAGGTGCATTGCCGACTAAACCAACAGATAATGGTTTGCCTGCTTCTTTCGCTTCTTGTGCTTTTTCTAACGCTTCATCTAAAGAATCTGTGATAATATCACAATAACGTGTCTCAATACGTTTTTCGATACGAGATGGATCCACATCTACACCGATAACTACCCCTTCATTCATCGTTACAGCTAATGGCTGCGCACCACCCATGCCGCCTAAACCAGCTGTTAATGTGATTGTACCTTTTAATGAACCGTTATAATGTTGGTTTGCGAGTTCAGCAAACGTTTCATATGTTCCTTGAACAATCCCTTGAGAACCGATATAAATCCAGCTTCCCGCTGTCATTTGACCATACATCATTAAGCCTTTTTTATCTAATTCATGGAAGTGTTCCCAGTTTGCCCATTTCGGTACAAGTACAGAGTTCGATAATAATACTCGTGGTGCTTCTTCATGTGTTTTAAAGACAGCAACAGGTTTACCAGATTGAACTAACATCGTTTCATCACTTTCTAAACGACGCAATGTATCTACAATAGCATCAAAAGCTTCCCAGTTACGTGCCGCTTTACCAATACCCCCGTAAACGACTAACTTTTCAGGATGCTCTGCTACTTCTGGATCTAAGTTATTGTATAACATTCGAAGGACTGCTTCTTGTTCCCATCCTTTACATTCAATTTCCAATCCTTTTTTCGCTTTAATTTGTCTGCCTTTCGCTGCTACTTCTTTAGTCATAATCAATCTCTCCTTTGTTTAGTTATGATATTAAATACACAGTTTTAGATTTCGATTTAGAAAATTAATAACGCAAATGGAATTGCGATTAGTAAAGTTAATGCCACACGGATGAACCAAATCAGAGTTAATTTCCAAATTGGAATTTTGATATCCGTTGCTAAAATACAAGGTACCAGCGCTGAGAAGAAGATAATCGCTGAAATACTTGTAATAGCTGTCACTAACTTAACTGCCATCGTTGACTTCACAACTAATAATGATGGTAAGAACATCTCAATCAGTGAAATCGCTGAAGCTTTCGCTAGCAATGGTTTATCCGCAATCGGGAAAATATAGATAAACGGATAAAAAATATAACTTAACCAATCAATCACTGGTGTGAAATTCGCTAGCAACAATCCGAAGAATCCGATTGATAAGATAGATGGTAAAATCGCCATCGTCATTTCAAAACCATCTTTCACATTCACCCAAATATTTTTGAGTAATGGTAAAGAACCATGTGATTGACGTTTTGCTTCATCATAAGCTGCGACAACTCGATTGCCGTTAACTTCTACTTCTTTCTGACCTTCTTGTCCTTCGTAATATTCTTCTGATTCATTACGAATCGGCGGTAAATGTGCCGAAATAGCTGTCACTACAAATGTAATGATCAACGTACTCCAGAAGAATAAGTTCCAATGCGGCATTAAATCTAATGTATTTGCGACAATTACCATGAATGTTGCGGATACTGTTGAGAAACCTGTCGCGATAATGACCGCTTCTTTCTTGTTATACATTCCATCTTTATAGACACGGTTTGTAATCAAGAGACCTAATGAATAACTTCCGACGAAAGATGCTACGGCATCTACTGCAGATTTACCTGGCGTCTTAAAGACTGGACGCATAATCGGCTGCATTAATACCCCGATAAATTCAAGCAGCCCGTAACCAACAAGTAATGATAGTGCCACGGCACCGACTGGAATCAAGATACTTAGCGGCAACATCAACTTATCGAATAAGAACGGTCCGTAATTCGGATTAAATAACAATGCCGGACCTATTTTAAAGACATACATAATACCAATGACAGCACCGAGTACTTTAAATAAAGTCACCACAAAGTCTGTCGCTGATTTCATAAAGTCTTTACGAATAATCGGTAATGCTGCACCTACTAAAATCATCAGCAAGGCAACGTAAGGCATTGCTACTCCGAATGCTGCGCGAATCCATAAATGAACATGATCTACAATAATCGTGTTCGTTCCGTTAATTGTCACTGGTACGAAGAAACATAAAATTCCGATAATGCTGAATACGTAAAACCGCCACATGCCGACCCCCGTCTGCTTATCAGCGGGTTTACTCTCAGGCTGGAATTCCATATCGCCAGAAACCAAATCTGCTTCTGTTTTCATACTTGACACACCCCTTTGTTTTACAAGTACGACAAAGCTGTTTCAACTGACTGGCTCTCGATGACTTAAGCTTCGCATCATGTTATGAATTTGTGAATGATAGTGAAAGGTCGATCAACTTACGTAAAAATGATCCCCTTCATTTTATGTACGTCCCCTTGTTTACGGACCGACCTCACATTACCATTCTTACAAGTTACACTGACTATTCCATGTTATAATGAATGAATAGTTATAATTTTTAGATTATTAACTGTGGTAATTTATTGAATATTCCGAAATTTTAACGTTAAAACTGTTGCGTTAGAATATTTTTGTATAACTTGTAATACAACTTAAGTATACGCGTAGATGATTATAAGCTTCAAATATCAATAAACTAATCATTTATAGCTTCAAACTATAACAAGGGGAAAACGCACGTGTTACAAAGATTTCAGCATGTCTAATCAGGGGGATAATTTCATGAAAATTATACAATTAGAGTACTTTTTAGCAGTTGTTAAATACAATTCTTTTACAAAAGCAGCACAGTTTCTACATATCAGTCAGCCATCTTTAACAACTGCGATAAAGAAAATAGAAGATGATTTAGGGTATCTTCTATTTATCCGTACAACAAAAGCTTTAAAGATTACAGAGAAAGGCATTCAATTCTATAAACATGCGACAGACTTAGTCGAGATGTATCATCGTACGCTGGATCAGATGTATGATTTGAATATCAGTGATGAACCACGCATTAAACTCTCAATATTAGAGTCTACAAGCGCATGGATGGCAATGGTCATCCAACAACATCATTATCAATTTCATAAACAGCGCTATCAAATTGTCGAACAACATAGTCTTGAACATATTATTTCCAGCTTGTTGAATTTTGATATTTCATTCGCAATTTTCAATGAAGCCATTCAACGTGAAGGGATTGTCTCTGTTCCTTTATACCAAGAGCCTTATGTATTGATTACACCGAAGAATACGTTTAATAATCAAAAGAGCATCAGCGCTGAAGCATTACAACAATTGCCTTTAATCTTGCCTAATCGACAATACCAAGTCCGTAAGCACGTTGATGAATATTTTAAACATATGAATATTCATCCGAATATTGTACTTGAGGTCGATCGTTTTGAAACTGCGACAACACTTGTTCATAGAGGTTTAGGACATACAATCATTCCAAGATTCTACTACCAATCTTCTTCAGCAAATCATTTAAATGCGGTCAAATTAGAACCAAATATTGAACGAACGATTTATTTAAACTATCTAGAAAAACGTAAGCTTTCAGAACCTGCCAATCAATTGATTGATGCCTGTATCAATTATTGGAAAATGAACTAAAATAAGACGGATACTTCCACAAATTGAAGTATCCGTCTTATTTATCTCTATTAATGAATGAAATTATGCAGTAATAATGCGACAAGTTTTGCGGTGCGATTATCGACGTCATGCAATGGATTAGTTTCCGCAACACTTACAGAAATTAACTTCTCATGTCCGATGACACGTCTTGTTAACTCTAAAATAATATGCGGTGTTAAGCCATTTACTGCCGGTGCACTGACACCTGGCGCAAATGCGCTATCTACCACGTCCATACATATCGTCAGCATAATCACGTCATGCTTATTAATGAAGTGGTCTACTTTATCTTTAATCGTTGGAGAAATCTCATGTAAGATTTCATCTACTGTGACATATTCAATGCCACGTTTTTCCGCGTAATCAAATAAATGTTTTGTGTTGCTCGCAGGTTGAATACCTAAAACAAAGTAATGCGCATTGTCATCTTCTTCTAAAATTTGTCTGAAACTTGTTCCTGAAGTGGACGACTCTGCTTCTCTAGTATCAAAATGCGCATCAATATTAATAACGCCAATAGATGCATCTGGATGCGATTTACGCATGGCTAAATATTGTGCATAAGCAATATCATGTCCGCCTCCGATTAATAATGAATAATTATGATTGTCAAACATTTTTGAAGCTAAGTCTGCATATTCTTCTTGTGTTTCAATCAATGCGTCATGATCATGATAGACATTGCCATAATCATAAACTGAGCAAGGTGTTAACACTGATAAGTTCGCAAATGCTTTACGTATCGCATCTGGTCCCTCTTGTGCACCTACGCGGCCATTGTTCAGTTCTACCCCTTTATCTACAGCGTAGCCTAAAATACCAGTTCCTTGTTTTCGATCAAAATTTGTTTCATTGATGTCTTTTAGTTCAATTGTTTGGAAGTGTCTGAATTGCGATGAATCTGTTTCACTATCCACTCTACCTGTCCATAAATCTTTGTTGGCTTGCTTATACATGTTCCACATCCTCCTTAAGTCATACCTTGTGAATCATTATATACATTTCTTAACAGTCTATTCTACTTTTTGCATACCCTTTTCTGAAAAAATTTAAAACGCTTACACTTAAGACTATTGTATTCAACCTTTACAACAAGATTTCATTTAGAAGTCATTTCAGGGGAAGTGATTTATTTATGTTTTATTGAGATGTATAATACTATTAGGTTATTATGTATATCCATACGCTTAAAAATACGGTTAAAACTCTCAATACATACTTAAGGGTTCACTCTGTTTGTAATGTATTATATGATAGAAGTTAATATAAAAATGTATGGATATCGCCGTAATTATTGGAGGTTTCATAATGGACACGAAACGCATATCAGGTTTCCAATGGGCTATGACGATCTTTGTCTTCTATGTACTTGCATACGCACTCCCATTGGTACTGAAAGATTTTCAAGGCCAAGTTCCATTCAAACGCTTTGTCTTTGATTTGAGTACACTTGCGCCATTTATCGCAGCTATTATCTGCTTAATTGTATTTCGAAATAAACGCGCTCAGCTCGCAAGTTTAAAATTCACAATCAGTTTTAAAGTGATTGAACGCATTATTTTAGCTTTAATCTTACCGCTTGTGATTTGTATTATTTGTATGTTTGCCTTTAATACTTACGCAGACAGTTTTATTATTTTACAATCTAAAAACTTATCTGTGTCTGTCACATCTATTTTAATCGGACATCTTTTAATGGCATTCTTTGTAGAATTCGGTTTCCGTTCATACTTGCAAAATGTCGTAGAAACAAAAACGAATACGTTATTCGCATCTATCCTGATCGGTATTCTATATGCCTTATGGAATGTGAATACGACTTATACATTAGAATTCACATTATATAACTTGTTGTATCACTTCGCATTCTCAATGATTATCGGCGAATTGATCAGAGGTACTAAAGGACGTACAATTTACATTGCTGTAGCATTCCATGCTTTAATGTCATTTGGATTAGTCTTCTTCTTCAGTGAAGAACTAGGAGACGTCTTCTCTATGAAAGTAATCGCATTAAGCACAGCACTTGTAGGCGCTGTTTTCATCTTACTCAGCCTGCTTATCAGAGCAGCTTTCTATTTCTTCACAAAAGATTCTTTAGAGGAAGTTGAACCAAATAATCCTTTAGACTATCCAAAAGATGAAGAAGACGAAGATGTTGCAGTATCAGAAACTGCACAAACAGAAGAAACTACACCAGTCACTGAAGATACAGAGCCTGAACATTCAACAGACGATTCTGAATCTATCAAAGACGATGAACCCGCACAAACTAAAGACACAGACGAACCTAAATAAGTGAATCGCTATATTATAAAAGCGCTGGCAGATATCATTCAGTTATCTGTCAGCGCTTCTTTTTAACCTATTCATTTAAATAAAATAAGTCTCTTTAGACCTTATCAATAATTTCGACACCTTCTTGTTTACCGACAATTACACGGTCAGCAAGATCTAAGAAGTATCCAGTTTCTAATACACCTGTTAAATGAATTAAATATTCATGCATGTCATATGGATCAGTGTTTGGTGGTAATTCAACATCTAAAATATAATTATCATTATCTGTGATAAAGGTAATGTCTTCCACGTTACGACGTGATACTTTTGCTTTAGTATCTTTCTCTATTTTTTTCGCTACTAGCATCCAGTTGAAGCGATCAACTTCTACTGGCAATTTAAAAGTTTGGCCTAAGTAGTCTACTTGTTTCGTTTCATCTGCGATGACCACAAAGCGTTCAGCCATTTCATCAATAACTTTTTCACGAAACAGTGCACCACCGCCGCCTTTGATTAAATTTAATTGCGGATCAAATTCATCTGCACCATCAATCGCCACATCAATATGATCGACATCATTGACGTTAACAATCGTAATCCCTAATTCTTTCGCAAGCAATGCGGTTTTATTAGACGTACAAACGCCTGTAATTGTAGCGCCATCATCTAATAATTTCGCGATATGCGGTAATAAGAGTTCAATCGTGCTGCCTGTACCAATACCGACAACCATACCATCTTTAATTTCTGAGACTGCGTCTTTCACAGTTTGTAATTTTAACGCTCTAACATCCATCACTGAATACTCCTTGTCATTATATTACTCAGATGTTTCTATAATTTGATACGTTGTTTTAGAAAAGAATGTGTCACCTTTACGTAAAATAGAAGGTGCTTCTTCTCCTAGTAAATTAATATCATTTGGTAAGCATTGTGCTTCTAAAGTAAAACCTGAGTGTGGTTTATAAATGTTCATATCACTTTCCCAATTGCTGGTTTCATTAAAAGTAAAGATAACCACATGTGGCATATCTGTTTTCATTTTCAATAAGAATTGGCTATTTTCAACAGTCAGTTCATCACCGATTGTAAATGGATGATCTAAGCCATGATAACGTTCAATTTGAGCATGTAATCGTTCATCTTCAGCTTTGCCGATATCTTCAAATCGCATTGATTGTTTACCTAATACCTGAATTAAATCTACAGTATCATTAAGCGTTGGTAAATTCTTGTCATTTAATAAATGCATTTTCAATGTTGAACTTGTTAAGATATGGTTGTTCACCTCTTTATTATCTCTGTTCAAGTTAAAATAAACGTGGTTAGTCGGATTAAATAACGTTGTTTCTGTTGCTTCTGCACTATATTCAATCGTCCATCGATTGTCGATATCATACGTATGTATAATCTTTAGTTTAATATCGCCCGGGTAATGATCATCTGCTGATTTAACAGTTGTAGTAAAGATAATTTGAATATAGCCGCCATTGTCATCTTTAATTTCATAATCAAAATAGTGTTTATTAATTCCGTGAAAACCGCCGTGTAAATGATGAGGCGGATCATTTTGTTCAAGTTGGTAAGTTTTACCTTCTAATTCAAAACGTCCGTCTTCAATACGTCCCCCAAAACGACCGACGCTTGCGCCGAAGTAATACGGGTTTTCATGGTAATACTCATCCGCTTCAACAACATTTCCTAACACAATATTATTATCTTCATATTTCCAAGACACAATACGCGCCCCAAAATTTGAAAAGATAATTTTCGCTTGGTCGTTATCAACCTTGATTAAATCCAAACCGTTTCTTTGGTGCTCCACTTCTGTAAACATCATTTCAATACACCCTTTCCTTGCCCGATGAAAATCATCAGCCTCTATCAGGCAGCAACATAATCAAGACACCGATAATACATACAATGCCGCCGATGACATCATATTTATCTGGCATCTGTTTATCAAAAACATATCCCCATATAATACTCATGACAATGAACACACCGCCATATGCTGCATATACTCTGCTGAATGTTGGAAATACTTGGAATGTTGCGATGATACCGTATGTAATTAACAGGATACCTCCAAGCATCCCTAACAACGGTGATTGTGCATCTCTCAACCACAACCAAATTAAATAACCGCCGCCGATTTCACACAGCCCTGCTAAAATAAAAATTGCAATTGGATACATCATATACTGACTGCCACCTATTTTTTATAATACTTTCCTTACTTTATATTTTAACAATAAGGCGCATGGTTTACTAGATGAAATCCAGTAAACCATGCGCCATTTAGAAATCTTTTTATAGGATTGTCATTTTTATTTTTTAATTGCACGTTTCAACGCTTTAAAGATATTCTTATCGAACGTTAAAACTGAATCACGATAACTTCTCACTGCTATCCATACGAGTAAAACAAGTACGATTACAGATAAACCCATGCTCACTATGATTTCCCATAGTTCCAAATTCGGGGTCGAAGCTCTAACAAATAATAAGAATGGTGATAACAATGGAATAAAGCTTGCTACTTTAGCTAACATCATATCTGGATTGTTCATACTGAATAATGCGATATAAAAAGCAATGAAACTAATAATTGTCATCGGCATCAACGACTGATTTAAATCTTCAATACGTGTCGCAAGTGCGCCTAAAATTGTTCCTAATACAGTATATGAAACCACGCCGATAATGATAGAAAGTACGCCGACAATAATCAATCGTGTTGTCGTAGGTGTCATAGTCATATCAAACTTTTTCATTAAGTCGCCTGCATCTGAAAAATACAGTGCTGCGGCACCAATCACAACTAAAATCAACACTTGTGTAAAAGCGACACAAATCATCGCTAGAATTTTAGCTAAGATATGCTTCACAGGTGAAATACTCGTAATGACCATTTCAATAACGCGTGATGTTTTTTCTGTCGCAACTTCCATCGCTACTTGGTTGGCATAGTTCATAATCACCAGGAACATCAACATGATGCCCGCATATAAAATAATCCAATTTAAAAATTTATTGCTTTGAGAAGTATCTGAGCCGCCTTTACCGATTGCTTTTGAAGTGACTTCACTTTTTTGTTGTAAATCAGAAAGTTCTTTCGGACTTAAATTAATTTGTTGCGCTGCTGCTTGGGTTTGAATCGGTGTTAAAATACTTTCTAATTTTTGAACACTCTCATCAGAAGGTGCGTCTTTACTAACAACTTCGCCTTTAATTTTTTGTCCTTGTCGATCAATGATATAAGCTTTATCAATTTTATCTTTCTTTATTTCTTTTAACGCTTGTTCTTTAGATAAGATTTTAAATTCTGTACCTTTTTCTTCAATATGTTTGCTTTGTGCTTTGACCATTTGCGCAATTTTCGGTTCATTAGAAGCAATGCCGATTTTATCCGGCCCGTTATCAAACAAATCGATAATCTTATTGAAGTTAGCTGCCGCAATAATAATCACTGCTAAAATGACCGTCATAATGATAAATGCGCGTGATTTCACTTTATTCTTATACGTCAAATTGAACGTAGCTAAAAATTTATTCATGAATATCACCTACCTGTTGAATAAAAATATCTTGAATTGAAGGTTCAAGCACTTGGAATCGTTTCACAAACCCATGTTGAGCTACTACGTCAAAGACACGTTTTGCGGCTGCTTGATTTTCTACAGAAACAGTAATCATACGTTTTGAACGTTCTACACGTGTAACACCTTCAACTTCTTCTAAATTTTCTAAAGCATCTTCAGTTTCAATCACAATTTTCTTCAAATCAAATTGATCTTTAATCGATTGTATGTCGCCTTGTAAAACTAAATCACCATGATTCAAAATACAGATATCATCACACAGTTCTTCTATATGCTCCATACGATGTGAACTGAAAATAATAGTAGTACCTTGTTCGTTCAGATCTTTAACTGCTGATTTTAATAATTCTACATTGACTGGATCTAAACCACTGAAAGGTTCATCTAAAATCAATAATTCAGGTTTATGAATCAAACTAGCTAACAATTGAATTTTTTGTTGGTTACCTTTAGATAATGATTCAATTTTCTTATCTCTGTTCTCGTTAATCTCAAAACGATTTAACCAATAGTCTAATGCTTGATTAAAATCTTTTTTTGACATTCCTTTTAAAGTCGCAAGATAACGCAACTCATCTGCGACTTTCATTTTTGGATGCAAACCACGTTCTTCAGGCAGATAACCTACTTGGTTAAACATATGTTCACCCATCTTTTCACCATTATATGTAACGATCCCTTTTGTCAATGGTGTCAGTCCTAAAATCATGCGGAATGTTGTCGTCTTCCCAGCACCATTTCGTCCTAAGAACCCTAACATCTTCCCTTTTTCAAGTGTTAATGAAATATCGTTGACCACTGTCTTATCGCCATATTGCTTTGTCACATCTTCTAAAACTAAAGCCATCGTACATCACTCCTTATCGTTGGTGTTGGAAAAGCAACTCTGTTAATCATATACCATAAGTATATGATAATAATATTATTAAATCTCTAACTTTACAAACTGTTCACAAAGAATTTACACTTATTTGCTTTTATAATACTTGTAAATTTTTATGTAATAAAAACTAACATTAAAGACAAACAAGATAAATAGCAGTGTTAAAGCTAATGATTGTGTATGACCTGTAATTGCTGAATAGAATGCCAATACGAGAATCAAAATAGTTAATGCAAGTAAGTTATATTGAAATAACTTAAATATCGCTGAAAATGTAACATATCTCTCGCCTTCATCCATCGCTTTCATCATTTTATCTACATATTGTTCATCATTAGGATTTGGTAATCTTGAATCTAATTTAGGCAAATAGATTTGATACATCACACTAAAAATTGATGAAATTAAAAAAGGGATGACTGAAACCTCCCAATGATTATTGGCAAATTTAAACGCAGTGACTAAAATAATATTCACTAAAGCAACAAATGTACTGAGATGGCTCAATACTGAAGCGTTGAAAAACTTACGATTGAACAAAGTATCATAATGATCTCCTAACACTTCATCTTCTTCTGAAAGATGCTTGTAATTTTTAGCTTGGGATAGCTGCAATTTCATTACAATACCAATACCTATAATTAAAAGTATAGTAAACAGTGTGGTAATAATGGTTGCTTGAAAATCGAACAGTTGTAACGATGAATGGTTACCTAGAAAACTGAAGTATAATCCTACACATCCGCCTGCTAGCCCACCTAATGCGATTTTCCCTGCATATTTCCAATTCTTTTTCGTGCTACTCATAGTCGTCCTCCTCGAAAATGAAAATATCTTCAATGCGTTCTCCGAATATCCGCGCAATTTTTGCGGCAGTCAGTACGGAAGGCATAAATTCATTTCGTTCAATTAATGAGACGGTTTGTCGTGAAATCCCTGCTTTTTTCGCAAGTTGTGTTTGATTATAGCCATCTCGTGCCCGCAATTCTTTTAATCGTGTTTTCATGCGCCTTACCTCCGTTAATACACATGCTATATGATAATAGTCAATTTGACAAGTATATTAGTCAAATTGACATATATAATAAACAAAAAGACGATACCTTCTATATAAAAGTATCGTCCGTGTTGTTATTTTGTTATTCGATTTTAGGCGTGTCTGTAACGTTGTCCAACAGGCTCTGGACCATAAGCATTGTGCCCTTCTTGTGACTTTTGTACACCTACGACAATCACCCAAATTACAAATACTAGCTGTGCAATAGAGATAATGGCATCTACAATTGTAGCAAACATGCCATCTCCTAAATCCACAAATAAAAGAATACGTTCTATTACTAATAGCGCAGAAAAGATAATTGGGACCACCATTGTATTGCCTGTATCATGGAAACGTCTTGTAAGCAAAGCGACCCCTGGAATGAAGCTTGCGATTTCAAAAAGTGTTGTTAAACCAAAAGAAGTATTATCAAAACTTTGATTCAAACCTAATAAAGCATCCAGACTATTCAATACAATGTTAATAATCATTGTCCATAGTACCATAAACCAGAACTCTGAACGTCGTGATCTTCCGTTGAAATCAATGTAACGTTTCCAGAATAAAACAAAAGCTTCTACGAATCCGACACTCTTTTTGTGTTGTTCATGCATCGTATATCTCCTCCATTTTTTAGATTCTATATGAACTACTTTCTAATAGATGCTTATCTCAATAAACGCTAGCAAAATTAAAAATCTGAACCTGAATCATGACTGGTCGTACTGCCTTTTGTCGATTGAACTGATTTAGCATGAGATGTATTAGAGGCTGGCGTATTACCTTGTTCAAAACGATGCACATAAGGACTGCGACCATACTTATTATCTTTATCTTGACTCGGTAGACAAAGCACTACAAGAACATAAATCCACAAACCTAAATAAACCAAGCTGATGATTAAAAATATAATTAACGCTGGTGTTAGTTCAGTTGATTCATCCATATTAAGTACAAAATTAAACACATTCATCACAATGCTCAATACGAACATAACAATCGGCGTCACCATAGTTCTGCCTGTATCATGAAAACGTCTGATCATAACAGCCCAAGTTGGAATAAATGTAGCTAAGGCAAACAATACATAAACCAACATGCAGATGAGGAATAAAATCATACCCATAACTGCTACTCCACTGGAATCAACTGCAGCTCCACCGACTAAAAATATGGTTCCTAAAATCATCACAAAAGTTAATGGCGCATATAAAATCAACATCCATAACGCCGCAAACCAATATTCTGAGCGTGTCGATCTGCCTGTAAAATTAACATAATTTTTCCAGAAAAGTTTAAACGCTTCTAAAAACCCAACACGTCTTATCATACTCATCCTCCTCTCTAACTTTTTGTTTTACGATACTTCTATGTATTACAACTTACTCTTTTATGTCTTTTAAAAGGTAATAGTTATTTAAAACTATTCCAGACTGTCGACAAAGTCCTACGGACTTGTCGGCATTTTTTATTTTTTAACATTTTACATAATAACCTTTTCCCCATTTCTTGTATAA
>NZ_PPRU01000044.1:0-11174 GCF_002902285.1 Staphylococcus simulans
TCTTGAAGTGAGTAATCCCACATATCCTTTAGGAATGTTGACTGCTAGATCAGTTTTGATAATCGCTTTCTCTTGCGGTTCAAGTATCACAGTTTCAGCTGCGTAAATGTCATAGCCAGCGTCAGTTTCATTAGCGCGTTTCGGCATTGTTGCGTTTTCTGATAGTAATTTGATTTGTAGTTTAGTCATTGCTTTTGTCCCTCCAATATTCACTGGCTATTCTTGATGTCGTAAAACCTAATTGTTCATATGTTTTTTCTTTCTGACTTGCTTTAATTACTTCATCAAACGCCTTTGCCTTTTCCAGCACCTCTACATGCTCTTTGTAAATATCTTGATGTGTTTGCATGTGTGGGTACTTTTCTGCCAATGCTTTAGCACCTTCCACTTGTTTTTCCATGTATTTGTATTTCATCACTCACTGCTCCTCTCCAGTAATTCAGGGTTTTCATAAATATTTCCAACAACTTCCCCGATTTTTGAAATGCGATAAATATCTTCATAATATTCGTTGTTATCTTCAGTTAATCTGAATCTTGCTTGCTCCTTTTCATATGTGATAAAACCATATATTGTAGCTTGCCAACCATGACCATGATGTCCCAACCACTTAAGAATATCGCCCTCATAAATTTCTTTTCCGTTTTTGTCTTTTAGACCAGTGTACTGCATTAGTTTAAAACAAAGGGCATCGTAATATTCAGATTGCGAGTTATCAACTTCCCCGTAACCCGTGTCGTCAAGGTGATGATTAAAAGCTAATGCACTAACGTTTTTATCGAATGCATTAAATTCAATAACTCCTATGTCATATCTCATTTTATTTTCTAACGAATCCCACGCTCTGAATTTAGGTTTCATCCCATTTCCTCCTATTATTCAAATAATCCTCTCTAGCAACGATTGCAGTGATGCGTGTAGGGCTTGCATCAATCACAAACCCCTTTACACCTCTGACCTGTAACTCTTGCTCTAGTTGCGTTAAACTACGTCCTCGTGTATCTGATTTGAAACGCTGTTTAATTGTGTTTGATAAATCACGCATCTACTTACCCCAACACTCAATCGCAAATTCAATGCTCTGTCTCGCTTTTTTAATATCTTCCAATCCATTCTTTCTAGGCGCACGCATCAAATATTTTAAAGCGTTGCCTACGTGATAAAAGACTGGAGCTGATTTATAAGTCCTTCCTACTAACTCAATAATCATTGCTGCTGTAAATTGACCGAACTGGTAATGTTTAGGTTGGTGCACTGAGTTGTTTTTGCAATCTTCAAAATGTTCAGCTTTCTTAAAAGATATTGGAAGCTTGTCGAAGTAATCCTCATCTGTTAACTCGAACGGATCATCAATGCCTTTCAATTTAACTAACAATGATTGTTCATCATTCCTGTTAATTTCCCTAATTACTACGCCTGCATGACCGTCATCTCCATTAGGTCCTTGCACATTCAATCCACGATACTGCCAAAGAATAATCTCATCGCCTACGTGTAATTCTTTTACTTCTCTCATCTAACGCACCGCCTTTGGATAGATAGATGTGTCCATAAGGTATTGTGTGTATTTGCCACGCAAATGGACTTGCGGTGTACCGTCATATAACCAAGGACGCTCTTTTCTTCTGCGTGCTTCTGCTTGTTCTGCTAACTTCTTTTTCTTTTCTATTTCGTCTACGTTAAATGTTGGTTTATGTTCTTCAAGATAATATTCAAAGTCGTCTCCTATGATTTCTTCAAAACTCTTGCCTTCTTGATACTTTTTATTGATTTGGTATCTTTCAATCTTGATTCTCTGCATTTCATTCAAAGGTACATATAAAGTTACATCTGGAAAATCTCTTCTCCAATAAATAGAACCCCATTTAGTTATATAATCTCTACGCAGGGTAGTCGCTTCTTCCTTACTCCATCCGTGGTTCATACGTTTTTCAACCAGCAATAAATTCAAGGCCTTGCATTTAATCTGACGCATGTCTTCAGGTGTCAACGCCACCGCTTTATTATTTACATAGATTGTATTTCTAGACATTACTCTAACCTCCTACAATAACCGCTCTACATCTGTGACTTCTAAATCATCCATGTAGGCTTCTGGTTCCTTATGAATTTTATTGATCAAACTATCTTCCATAGCTTGTGTATTTTCATGTTTGTTAAATGTATCTCTGACTTTAGCTGTAAACGTCACTGTGCATTTGAATTGCATTTCTACATCGTCATTGTCGATATTCAATTAATCTACCTCCTCGATTTCCATGATGATTTTAGCTTCATCACCGTATTGCTTTAAGGTTCTTGCATCTACGATTTGGTTATCATCTTTCCACAGGTGCTTATTGCCGGCATCTAAAACAGTTTTCATCAGATTATCTACATCAGGCTTTGTACGCTTATACTTGCCGACCATTGCCAAACGTTTTTTCTTACTCCAGCTTTTAGGTGGTGTGAAAATAAATTTCAACGTTACAATCACGCTATTTTCCAACATAAGTTTAGGCATCTGCTTTTGTATAAAAGCTTTATGCGCCGTATAAGTTGCAGGCATATAGGTTTGTACAAATTTTCCTCTATTCGCAAATCTCGGTCTTGGTGAACCGATAGGTGCTTTATGTGTTTCGTTGAATTTAATTTCTATTTCCATAAGACACCTCTATTTGACGCACGCCGGGCGTATATGCTCTTTTCATCTGTTCCCTATCTATTTGTTTCTTTAATTTATAAGGGTCGCCGTTTGCTTTATCTATGTGGTACTGAGCATATACTGGACTACATCCTAATATTTCAATGATATTCTCTTTGGTTAACATCACCATGCATCTCGCTCCCTGTAATCATCACCTAACATCCGTACCGTTCGTGCATTGTGCTTCATACGTGAGTTGATACGTTGCCAGTTCATGTTTTGATTTAATTCTTTATCACTGAAATTAGTAGTAAAGATATTGTTTTTGCCTGTGCGGTTATCGACAATACTGAATAGTTTGTTTAATGTGTGTTCTGTATTTTCTACACCTACATCATCTAGGACAAGCAGATCAATACCGCTCAGTAATTTAACTAATTCGTCTGTTGTTTCTGCTGCATTGCGGTTATATGTTGCTTTAATACGTTCCATAAGCATTGGTATATGCATAAAAGCTACTGAATACCCTTCTTTTTTAATCGCTTTGGCAATCGCATAGGCAAGGTGTGATTTACCTGTACCGTATGAACCTTGAAGTATTAATGATTTAGGTTTATCAGTTGAAAAAGTAGTAACATATTCAATCGCTGTGTTTTTAGCTTTCTCTTGGTCTGCATTTTTAGGTTGATAATTTCTTACAGTAGCATCTTTGATAGATGCGTTTACTGTAGATTGTCTGAATATCTGATTGACTGCTTTTTGTTTACGTTGTTTCTCTGCTTGTTTGCCAGCTTCAATCATTGAACACTCGCAACCGTCTTTGAATTCATAACCGCTATCAAACTTGTGCAGGTCGTATTTCTTACCGCATTTCTCACAAAACAATCCGTATTCGATATTAGTAGGCTCGTATTGCTTTAATTTCTGTTTTATCTGTGGGTTTAGTAGCCTTCTCATCTACATCCTCCTAATCCCAATAACTAGGGTCGTATTTCATTCGTTCTAGTTGATCCATTCCATTAGGTACTGTTTCTTGTGTAAAGTCGTTTAGATAACTTTCTTGGCCTAAAAATGTTTTAGGGTACTTTTGATATTGTTTGTTAGTGATTGTTTTTAGATATTCTCTAGTACCGTTCATGATAGTGTCGAAGTCATGTTTTTTAAGTGCTGATTTGAATAGTGATGCAGCTTTCTTTTTGTCTAGCTTTTTATCATAGAGTTGCCACCACTCCTCAAATTGCTCACGCGTAACGTCAGTTGCGCTATTATTAATTGTGTTACTGTTATTTGTATAATTGTTATTTGTAATACTGTTAATTGTAGTGGGCTGGTTATCGACCGATTGAATTTCAACCGGTTGACCGTCGACCGGTCGAGAATCAACCCGTCGAGGACTATGGTAAATAGTGTATAAATTACTTCCGTAGATATTACCGTTTTGCTTTCTGCTAACTTGTAAATATCCTGCTGTTTCTAACTCTTTCCTTGCTCTTTGGTATCTTTGTTTACCTATATCTAATTCATGTTTTATTAGATCCACACTTGGAAAAGATGTTTCATCTGCACCAGCATATGAAGATAAGTAGCTGTATAACGCTTTAGCTTCAATACTTATTGTTGTATCTTTCATTACTCGCTTAAATACAAGTCCGTAACCAGCAATATTGCTTCTAATTTTATCTTTAGGCATCTAAAACTTCTCCAACCAATGTGTTGTGGAAATCTGTATACATTCTTTTTAGTTCACCAATTATTTCTGCAATATCTCCGTTATCAAGAGTTCCGATTTCTTTTTCGTAAGCGAGTAAGTCGATGTTTATTTTATTCATCTCTTTTTCAATATTTTTAAGTATAATTTTCAAATGTTCGTTTCCAACTCTGTTTTTTCTACTGCAATTACACTTCTTACAAAGTACAGTTAAATTTGATAATTCGTTAGTACCACCTTTTGAAACTGGTATTTTATGTTCAATTTGCAATTCATCAACACTATTTAAAACTTCGGAACACATAAAACATTTGTTAATTCCGTTAGTCAGTTCACTTTTAATTTTTCTCTTCTTTTCGCTATTCCATTTTGGTCTACTCATTATTTTTTCCTCCTTTTAGCATTTCGTTTAATCGTTGATCTACTGAAATCCACGAGTTCTCTAAATGATGTAATTTATCAAAACTTTCAACGCCCATATTATGTTGAGACTGATGATGCTCTCTGCATAGCGCTAACACTTCATACCCGTAATGGTTCATTGTCTTACGGTTCTTACCTCTACCTATTGCGTAATGGTGCGCAAGGTCTGAATGAGGTTTACCGCAGATAACACAGTTACGGTTGACTGTAGCCCAATATAAGAAGGATTTATCTTGTTTAAGCAGGTCGCTTGTTTTATAAGCTAACGGGATATCGTTATGAAATATCCAATCAAGTGTGACCTCTATGATTTGGTTTGCTTGGGTACGTGTACAGTCGCTTAATGATATGTGTTTGTCGTAGCCGTAGTAAGTCCGAACGAATTCTATAAACAAATGCCTCATGTAGTCCATCGGCTGTCCTGTATGAGCTTCTATGTCTTTGACAAGCGCAAATATCTTACGACGTTGCTTGCCAGTGATAGAATTTGGATCTATCACTGAACAATCAACATCAATAAGTTGGTTTACATCTAGCAGTTCTATAGCTTGCTCTGGTATCTCTACATCTGTAACAACTACATCATAAGAACCATTATTATTTGGTTTATATTTAATGATTTTTGACACTTATATCATTCCAATCAGAACGGAAGATCATCATCACTTATATCAGGTCCATTCGCATTTGCAAACTGATTATTACTATCGTTCACATTTGGTTTACTTGATTGCTCACTGCCTTCGTTTTTTTCATTCTCTTTAATACCAACCTTTTCATAAATTGGTGTGCCGTCGAATTTCCAAAAACGTTTTAATGCTGTGTTCCATTTTTCTGTATAGTCATTGTATTTACGTTCAAGTTCAATATTGATTGGTTTACCAATTACATCTCTTTCAGTAAAGTTGAATTGACCGTTGTTGTCTTGAATTCCTATTGCTTTTAAGAATGTGTATAACCAGTTTTTAGCGAAATCATTTGACGTATCACCATTAGCGTAATGAGTAAATTCGCCCTCTTCTTTATGCGTGAATGTAATTGCTAATTGCGGATGTCCATTCTTGCTTTCTTTACTTTCAAAACTTCTAACTTTAACACTGTATTGACCTGGTTGCATATAGTTACCTAATTCTTGTGCGCCTTGTAAATTTAAATTGAATTTCATATTTAATTACCGTCCTTTATTTTTAATTTCCGTTTTGCGCCATATCTACAATTTTTGAAATTGACGCATCTTTGATTTTTGGATTATTGATTGTTATTTCGGGCTTATGCCTAACCTTTGTTGTATATAAATTAGAGGGTTCCACTGAAAACACATAATCATGAGTGGTATTTCCATTTTCATCAGTATGATCATCAATAAATGTATGACCTATAATGTCGAATTGAGTTACTAAATTATTGTGTATTGCAGCTTGTACTTCTATTGAAATCCTAGGATTGATAATGTTTCCGTTTTCGTCCTTATCTTCTGTATTTAATCCTTCATGACCAGTAAGGACAACATGGAAACCCATTTCATTTTTAACTTTTAATAAGTGCCTAATTGAATTAACAATTAATTTAGAAGTTTCACCATAATCTTGTATTCTAGTTTTTGGTACATTGTTTTTTTGTAAAACGTGCGCAAGCGTTATATCTCTTAATTTTTGAGCTGTTTCAATAACTACGACGTCTACGGGTACTCCTTTAGCTCTTACTGCTGTTATAATTTTTTCAATATTTGCTACTGTATTTCTAAAAGCGTTGTAACTATCGACTTTTTTAACAAAACCCTTTTTAGTAACTTGAGTACCATCTTCATGTACATCGATAATAAAAGCGTTATTTTCTCTAGTAGCCAAAGTTGTCTTGCCAGTTCCCGATTTTCCATAAGCCATAATTGAGTAAAATTTTTGGGTATCTTCGTTAATTTCCTCAATGCCTAGTTGTTGTAAAATGTCTTGTTCTTCACTCATCTAATCACCAGGCTTTCAGTCACTTTAAGCTCAGCACCTGGCACTTCTTTACCTGCTTTCAAGTCGTCTGTCAACTGCTTAGCATTTAACTTAGGCGCTTGAGATAACCAGTATTCTTTAGGGATTAGCTTTTCATCTGTAATTGACTTGCTCGGTGCATTTCGCTTCTTAAATACATAGTTTTTAGAGGTACGATAATTAGTTAATTCTTGAACCTCCAACATGTCCTGTAGGTAGCCTTTCAATTTATCAGATAGGTTCAGTTTCTGTTTTTTTAGAGTTTGCAGACGCTTGATTTCTTTGTTTATAATTTCAACATCGCCTTCTGCTGAGCGTTTGAGGCCGATAATGTTATCAACTTTAGTGTCCATATCAGCTTTAATTGCATCTAATGTGTCTTTAATATCTTCAAATGAATAACCTTCATCCATTTTGTCTAAAACTTCTTTGTAGCCTTCAGATAAGTTATATAAGCTAGCCATATTTAATTCCACCCTTTCGAAAAGTAAGACATGATTTTATCGAGTTCGTCTGTCTGTTCTTCAATAAATGTATATACATCTTGTTTAATAATTTCTTCTGCAGTTTCTATGTCTGATAAACTGGCGACTGCTGTTTCTGTGACGTAAACATTATTTACAGTCAAAATTAAAATACTGATATGATCATCTTCTCTTGCGATTTCTCTCATAAACTCAAAGCCGTCTACCTTGAATTTATGACGTACTACTGCACCTTGTTTAAAATACATTTGATTATTCCTCCTGAATTTGGTAATTTAGAGGGTGAAAAGTTTCTAAAACATTACACCCTGACTGTTAGCAATTGCCGTTGCTAGCAGTCTTTTTTAATATTTGATAATGAATAACGTAATATACTCTTCGCCATCATCCATTACTTCACCTTCGTCATTGAATATATCTACTTCGTAGTACCAGACTAAAAAGAACAGATATACCGCAAGTGACAGAAGTAAAGAAATCGCTGAAGATAGAATGAAATCTTGTGTTACAAATGTAAGAATAGTTGTGCTTACAAAACAAAATACATATGCTATCCAAAATGATTTATGCATTTTAATTACCCCCTACTTTATACGGTGATTTCTTTTAACTCTCGTATCTTTTCATCTGATAAATCACAATACGGAAACTTTTCTCTCACCAATTGAACGGGGACTTTTCCGCTAATCGCAATAAATCCTTCTTCCTTAAGTTCATTGTTCATCTCTCTTACAATAGAGGTTGCTTTGCTTTTACCAACTCCTGCTAGAACTTGAATATCTTTTATAGTTAAATAGTTTATAATCATAAAGTGTCGTCTCCTTTCATGTATAATTGTTTTATCGCTACTGCGATGGATTGGGGGTGTTAAGAATGGTTAATATCCAAAAATTCCCTTTTACTTATGAAGTCAAGGCTCCTAAGAATGGTGGTACTAATGAATTTATAATAGATACACCTTGGCTTGACGAATATGAAAATTGGCAAGATGGAATGCAGCATGATGAAATTTATCAAACTGATGATTTAAAAATATTTGAGCAACAATATGATAACGGCTTTCATGTAATGTTCATTCAGTTTCCTGACAAGATCATCATCAAGAGTAATTGGGCGTTAGATTATAATAGTAGAGAGGATAAGTATTTACCTCGCATTCAATAATTTTTAATGAATGAACCGTTTTTATTTATGGATAATTTAATTCCATGTCTTTTTCTTTTCGGCACTTTCTCTAATATCGTTGTAGCGATATATAAGAGGAGTGCTATTTTAATTGCTTTGAGTTTGCTCATTTCGTTTTACCTCCTTTAATTCGTTCTATTGATTGTGGGTTTTGGTATAATCACCTAAGGAGGTGAATAATGTGACTAATGAAGCTAAATTCGTATTACTTCATTTATATTCAATATTTCTCGATAAAATTGAGGATGGTGAATCAAAACGATCATCCTCTTATTTTGGAAATGATATAGAATCACACGAAAAATATTTTCTAGGATTGAATTTTGAAGACTACATTGATGCTGTTTTTGAATTAAAATCTAAAAAGTTGTTAACAGTTGCACCTGGAGATGACGGATTTGCTGAAATGGCATTAAACCGCGAAGGCATTGCTTATTCAGAAAATCTTACTAAGAAAAACTACAAAAACCTTTTAAGTTTAACTAAAGATTTGAAAAAGTTAATTTTCTAAAACCCAATCATCAGCTATTAAATCGTCTGCGCTAGGCTGCCACCTTGCGTAGGCGGTTTGTCCTTTGGTTTTATAATTTTTCGTCACAATCAAACATTGGTAATTAACCAAATTGGTTGGTAATATTCCATATGCATTTTGATTATTTCGTCTTATAGCAACTCCTTTTTCCATTGCTAACTTTGTTGCTTCTTGAATGTTCACTTTGTTTCCTCCTTTAATCCCGCTCGATTGTGGGTTTTGTTCATAATTTTTCTGCTATACTCCTTATTAGGAGGTGATTTTATGGATTGGAATGAATTTGAAAAGTTTTTTAGAAAAGTAACAAATGAAATAGATGAACAATTCGATCCCAACAGTGAGTACTTCAAAAATACTGTTGACCAACTAAAAGCAAATTCGAATGGTCAATTCTCAGATGAGTATATCTATTTACTTGCATTACATGAATGTTCTAAAAAACATAACGAAACACTTATTTACAGTGTTGTTCATAAGTTTTTAAAAGAAGAATAGAATCTTTCACTCTTCCTTTATCAATAGGTAAAACAATACTAGTTTCCTCATTCTGCTCACTGCCATGAGTAGTTTGAGGTTTTTTATTTTCTTCTTCCATGTTGCTTCCTCCTTTAATCCCGCTCGATTGTGGGTTTTGTTCATAATTTTTCTGCTATACTCCTTATTAGGAGGTGATACTATGAAATCTAAAGATAAAGTTTCTGTATTCCGTAAGTTTGCTATAGAAGCTTATGAAAATGATGACGATTTATTTTTAATAGTCAATGGTTCCTTTGTTACTGGTAAACCATATCCTACAAACGAAGCAGACAATGCAATTCAGCGTAATTTACATTTTTTAACAGATGATTTAGTTGATGATGCAGAACCGTTTCAAGGTTTACATTTGAAAAATGTAACTGTAACTACTGGTTCTACAACATTCCCATTAGATCATTTATTTGTTTATTTCGATTCGATTGATGCTTTTTCTTTAATGGATAAAGATTCTTAGGTCGATTAAGCAATTGTTCTATAACTGTTACAGCAGTATATAGAATGATTGCTTTTTTAATTGGTTTTAAATCTTGCATGTGGTTTCCTCCTTTAATTCCTCTCGATTGTGGGTAGGGTGTTGTTACTCGTCTTCTCCATCTAAGTCAAAATGTTGTCCGATTTGGTCAATCGCCCATTCGATCATTGATTCAAGATGTTCCTCTCTATCTACTTCATATGTGTGTTCGATAGTACCAATTCCTCGCACAGATGTTGTGTCGCCATGTAGAAATGTTGGACCTTTATCCTGCTTAGCAACATACAAAGTCAGTACAATGTCATTTAATTTTTCTTTTTGTTCTGGTGTTATTTATACTCCTCCTAAATTAGCTTCATAACCGAAGTCAGTCATGATTTCGTGTATTTTCAATCTACCTTTTTGAGTCCATCTGGTTTGCAAAACTGTATCCTCTCTACCGTCAGAGCGTACAATTGGTATAGTGTCTGATTCTGTATAGCTTTTGCCCATATGCTCTGAGTAAAGAACCCACTGTTTGTTCACTTTTCGTTGTAATCTAGCTTCATGTAACAACTTATTTAACTTTTGCGCTGAAATACCGTAGTCTGCTGCGATTTGTGTTGTAGCCAATGTCCCAGTTGACTTTAATATTTCATCAACATAGTCTGCTTTGGGTTTTAGCTCTCCGATTTCTTGTTGTAAAAGTAAATTTTGTTCTTTTTCTTTCTTATACTCAGTCAACACTGTAATGATGTAATCCGGATTCTGTAATGTTTGTTCAATTACGCTGTCCGTTGCGTAGATTCCATGTTTGCGAATTGCTGGTAGAACTTCATCAAAGATCCATTCTTCAAATTGCTCTGCTTGAGGTAATTTTGAACGTGAGATTAATCTGTATAAATTACCTTCATCAATGAACTTTTTAACTTGCTTTCTACCTAACGAATCGATGACGTCGTGTTTCACGACCCCACGTTTTTTTGTGTGCCTTGAGATAGCATCTCGCGGATTTGTATAACCGAGAACTTCCGCTACCTTGATTGCTGGAAAATACTCTTTGTTATCGATAGTTAAAATTTCTAAATCTCCGAATTGTGAGTTTTGAAATACTTGTAAATCTTGCATAATGTTTATGCTCCTTTCTGGTATACTTCTTATATAAGGAGGTGATTTATATGAGTTATAAAGAATTAAAGTGTATTGACACTTTGCTTAAATTAATCAGCAATGATCTGAAATTGGATT
>NZ_PPRU01000044.1:11184-11656 GCF_002902285.1 Staphylococcus simulans
AAGGAGGTGATTTATATGAGTTATAAAGAATTAAAGTGTATTGACACTTTGCTTAAATTAATCAGCAATGATCTGAAATTGGATTTTTCATACAAAATAATTTGTAAATGGAATAATCAATTTGTAACACTAGATTTTGTGATTCCTTTTGAATGGGATGATGAGTTTTATCTTTCAGAACCTAAAACTATCGCTTCACTTTCAGATGATAAAGCGAAGTTTTATACGGAAGTTAACTCTCAATACAATATGGTGAAAGAAAAATTCAAATTTAAGCAGTTGATAAATCATTACAAAAACCAAGAAACTAAATATTTAATGCTTTATCTTTTAGAAAATAATGATTTTTACGAATTTGATATGAATTGCTCTGATTATGCATATAACATCCAATCTCTAGATAAAAGCTGGAATATACCAATCATAAAAATTGATGATGATTTAGAATTCATTTCTTTACATTTGGTAAAAC
>NZ_PPRU01000044.1:11666-12224 GCF_002902285.1 Staphylococcus simulans
GAAAATTCAAATTTAAGCAGTTGATAAATCATTACAAAAACCAAGAAACTAATTATTTAATGCTTTATCTTTTAGAAAATAATGATTTTTACGAATTTGATATGAATTGCTCTGATTATGCATACAACATCCAATCTCTAGATAAAAGCTGGAATATACCAATCATAAAAATTGATGATGATTTAGAATTCATTTCTTTACATTTGGTAAAACATGAACAAAATTAGATTCGAATTGTAACTTTGCATGAACAAGATTTAGGACCGCGTATGCTTCCTCATACGTTGGTTCTTTTTTCTTTATTGCTTGAAGAATTTCATTAGCTAACTCTTGGTGTTCTTGTGAGTAAAATTCTTCGAATGCTTGTTCTTTCAATGTATAAACCTTAAAAATTTGATTTCTACTTAATTTTTGCTCTTGCATGTGGTTTCCTCCTTTAATTGTTTTGTTTTTCGTTCAAAAATTTGTTAATAAAATATTGTTGTCCTTTACCAGTAACTTTGGGTGTCTTACTAATCGATGTATGTCCATCAGAATGACTGATTGTGGTTTCTTTGA
>NZ_PPRU01000044.1:12234-34951 GCF_002902285.1 Staphylococcus simulans
CTTCTACTTAATTTTTGCTCTTGCATGTGGTTTCCTCCTGTTAATTGTTTTGTTTTTCGTTCAAAAATTTGTTGATAAAATATTGTTGTCCTTTACCAGTAACTTTGGGTGTCTTACTAATCGATGTATGTCCATCAGAATGACTGATTGTGGTTTCTTTGATTTCAAACAATTCTCGTTCCATTGAGTATTGTGTTGGCATGTTGTAATCTACGCCCTTACGTTTAATGAGAAATCCATTTTGGCGTAACCATTCAAACAATCTACGCTGACCAATATCGATACCGTTTTGTTTAATAATCTTTGCTAACTCACCAACCAGAATTGATGTTTTAGTAGTAGCTACTGCATCAGCAAATACAATCTTCGGTTTATCTTTTTCAATTTGAGTTTCTAATTGTAGGATTGTATTGTTTGCTATCTTTAAGGCACGTTGCATTACCATTTCTGGACTGTTCCACGCTTTTTCTACTTGAATAAAATATTGTCTTGCACGCTTGCCTGGTTCACTGCGTTGTATCATTGCGATTTCTTTTGCAGTGTCTAGTGTGAGTGCGTGGTCAGTCATATTTTGGTATCCACCTTGGGTAAGACATTTTTGGGTCACCCTTGTGTAATCAACATCTTCTTCAAAACCATATTCGGACATTCTACCGAACCATTTTTTATATTCTGTTTTGACTTCCAATGCCTTATGAAGTTCCCGACCGCTGATTGCGATTTCTCCATTTTCTTTTTCTTGAATGTTGAACATCTTTCCGATGTCAGGTTTAGTTTGTAAATCTTGCATGTGGTTTCCTCCTCTACTCGAAATCTTTAATAGATAAATTTGAAAGACGCTTTTGGTATAGATGTAAGTACATATCTTTGAAGTATCTGTAAATCTTTACAGCCTCTTCAAATTCACGTTCACTTAAATCAGAATTTCTGCTAACGCCAAAAACTGCTAAAGTTAATTTTCTTATAAGGTCATGAATTTGATCATCATATACTTTTCCATTAAAGCGTTCGTTGTTTCCTATAGGATATTTCTTTAAAGCTAATGGTTTATAATGATGTCCTCTATATGGAGGTTTTATAAACTTTGTAAAATTAAAGTCTTCATTGATGTTCGCTATATCGTCTTCTTCAATTCTTACTTCACTAAAAATTGAGATTGGTTTAATTGTTTTCTTACCGTCCAACCTTTTACTTACTTCACGTTCTACAATTTCAATCAATTCTTGTTTTGTTAATGTGATTTGCTCCATTGTTTCCTCCTATTAAGTTGTTTGACGTTCTTTGTGCATTTTTGGAACTTCTTTGATAAAAAAATATTCTGGGAACAATTCTTGAATAGGAATCTCAAGATCTTTAGAAAAAACCATAGCTTCATCTAAGCTAATAGGAATTTCTCCACGTTCTCTTTTTCCATATTGTTGACCTGAAACGCCTATTAGGTTTCCCATATAGTCTTGATTTTTTTTAGCTGTTTTACGAGAGCTATATAAATCTTTGTGCATTTTTGGAACACCTCCTGACAACAATACTAAACCCATCGTTCCAAAATTGCAAGTGTTTTTAACATATTTTTTTTACTCTACACATAATTTTAAGTTTCTGTTGCATTTTTGGAACTTAAGGCATATAATGAAGTTACAAATTTAAAAACAAGTTTAAAGGAGGTAAAAAATGACTTCATTTTCTTCAAATTTAGAGCGACTTATGAATAAAAGAGACATGAGTGATAGTGATTTAGCGAACTTAGTAGATGTTAACCGCACAACTGTTACAAGATGGAGGAAGGGTATTAGAAGTCCTAAACTAGATAAATTACCTGAAATCGCTAATATCTTTGGTGTAGAACCCTTAGATTTAGTGAGCGAAAATAATAAAAATAAAGTTATTGAAGAAATCAATACTACTACATCCCAACTCACACCTCCACGCCAGCATAATGTATTAGATTTTGCTAATAAACAATTAGAAGAGCAGAACAATGAAGTATCTGAAAACGACAGAAATATTATTACTATCAAACGTATGCATGCTGCAGCTGCTGGTGTAGTCGGCGAAGAATTATTTGATGACTTAATTGAGGAAGATGTTGAGTTTTATGAAGATGAAGTTCCTAAAGGTGCTGACTTCTGCATATTAGTCAACGGTGATTCAATGGAACCAATGATTAAAGAAGGTACATACGCATTTATCAAAAGAGAAACTAACATTAAGGACGGAACGATCGCTTTAGTGGTTCTTGATGGTACAAGCTTTATCAAACGTGTAGATATTCATCCGGAATATCTTAAACTCATCTCTTTGAATCCGAAGTATGAAGATATTACAGTAAGTTCATTTAATGATTTGAAAGTAGTAGGAAAAATAGTTTTGTAAAACTGATTAAACCGCTTTACGCGTTTAATATAAAATCTTGTTAAAGGGAGGACATGAAAATGTCAAAAAAGAAAATCGAGAGCAAAAAAGACGAAAACAAAAAAGGTTGTCTTGGTTGTTTAGGTATCATTGTGTTAATTATTTTAGTTTTTGGTGGTTGCAGTGCATTATTTGGCAACGATGAAGATAAACAGAAAAACGATGCTGAAAAACAGACGCAAAAAGCAACAGATGAACAATCTAAAAAACAAGACGATAAAAAAAATGCAACAAAAAGAAAAAAAGAAGATAAAACATCTGAAGCTAAAAAAGTTAGACCGAAAGATGACACTGTTTATGGTAAATTGACAAAGAAACATGATGATAATAGCGTAGTAGTAATTGATGATATGACTTATATACTAGGTGACGATGACGAGATATTACAATCTGAAAAATCTTTTTCGGATTTACCAATTGATCCTAATATCGATAGAAATTTTTTAAATGAACATGCTAAAGATTTAATGGCTGATGATGCTAAATTTATGACTAACAAAACCGATACTGAACAAATATATCATTCACCTTCTTTAAATAAGGATTATTATGTTACTTTTTCTTTAGATGAAGAAGGAAATGTTATCAAATTAATTGTCTCGAGTTTTGAATAAAGGCATTCACTTGCCCTATTTTTTTTTACCCCTCCACTATGGGGCGAATTGGTATAAAAATAACGCCTACATAAGTAGACGTAAAAGGTGAAATGATATGAAAATTAAAAATTATACATTAACTTATAACAATTATAGAGATTTAGTTACCATTTATGCTGAGACAGAGTCAGGTATACCTTTCAGCTATGTATTTAGTGAAGACCAAACAGTTAGAGAAATAAGAGAGAAGTTAATAGAAATAGCTAATAAATTGGAGCAAAATGAACAAGAAGCGTAGTGTATGTAATACAAAAAACTCAACTACTAATGATATTAATAGCCGAGGTTTTGCAGTCTACTTTCAAAAAATGGGAGATGTTTATAAATCCACCTATTTTAGGAGAGTTTTAATTATACCAAAATCAATTTAAAAATACCAGCTTCTATATAGCGTGGGAGCAAAAGAAGCTGGTATAAATTTTAGTAAATAGAGGGGTTTTCACTGCGGTTTCACCCGCATATTTATTTTAACACATTATAGATATTTATAAGAATAAAAAGGAATGATCAAAATGAAATTTAACGATTGGCTTATTAAAGTAAAGTATGACGGAGAACACGAAGTTCTTACCAACGAGAACACCCTAGTAATTATCGACCAAGACGACGATGTAGCGTTGTATGTAAGAGATAATGGCGGAGTGTTAAAAGTAAACAAAATAAATTACAATAGCGACTTTTATATCGACGCTGACAATAAAGTTTTAGAGCTTGAAATTCACAATACTGTTTATGATGAATTGTAAAATATGTCCACTTAACAAATCAATAGCTCTAGGGTACACCACCGTACCCTTATTATTTTTTACCTTTTTTGAGGAGGAATGAGTAAAAATGCCAGTTTATAAAGATGAAAGTACAAATAAGTGGTATTTTTCTGTCAGATATAAAGATGTTTACGGTAATAATAAACGTAAAATGAAACGAGGTTATAATACTAAAAGAGAAGCTAAATATGCGGAAGCTGCGTTTTTAAATGATATTAATGAGGGTTATAGTGATTCAAATACCTTTGACTATGTGTTCAATCATTATTTAGAGCATAGCGACCTAAGACCTAAAACTAAAAAGCATAAAATCAATGAATACAATAGACACTTTAAAGATAAATTCGGACATATTAATATGAACAAGATTACGCAGAACCAGTGTCAAGAGTTCCGAAAGTATCTAATGGATAACATCCCTTCCACTAACACTGCACGCACAATATGGTCTGGCTTCAAAGTAGTTATCAACTACGCTAAAAAATATTTCGGTTTGCGTATAGATCCTACTATCTCAATTAAACCGATTCCACGTGTTAAACCTAAACCAAAGTATATGTTAAGAGAAGAATTTGATGAGCGTGTAAAAGAAGTAGAGGAACAAGACTATCAAGAATTATTTAAGTTGATGTTTTATACCGGTTTGCGAATTGGAGAAGCAATGGCGTTAGTATGGACAGACTTTAATAAATATAAAAAAGAGATATCCATAGACAAAACTATGGACATCTCTAATCGGACTATATACCCCAGAGCTAAAACTGAAAGCTCTGAAGATATTGTCCCCTTACCTAAATTTATTAACCAAATGTTAGCTGATCGCTTCCAACGTGAAAAAGCAGCTAACAAATATTTTGATGAACGTAGTTATTTTATTTTCGGTGGAATTGCACCTAAACATTATAGTCATGTTCATAAAAAATTTCAAAAGGCTTTCCCACATTATAACATACACACGCTGAGACATTCTTATGCATCATACCTTGCGAATAATAGTGTAGATATTTTCGTTTTACAGTCACTCATGAGACACGCTCAAATCACTGAAACGATGGGCACTTACAGCCATTTATACACCCAGAAAAAGCATGATGCGATAGCCATTTTTGATGAGTAAATGGTATCAAAATGGTATCAATAGCCATTTTCCGACTATAAGAATCGCACAACCACGCGGTTTATAGCTATCCAATACTACCTTCCATTTCGAATTTGATTAGACGGTTCATTTCAACGGCATATTCCATTGGTAGTTCTTTTGTGAATGGTTCGATGAAGCCCATTACGATCATTTCAGTTGCTTCTTCTTCTGAAATACCACGGCTCATCAAGTAGAAGAGTTGCTCTTCTGATACTTTAGATACTTTCGCTTCGTGTTCTAATGAAATGTCATCGTTCATAATTTCATTATAAGGAATCGTATCTGAAGTTGATTTGTTATCTAAGATTAAAGTATCGCATTCGATGTTTGAACGTGCACGTTTAGCTTTACGTCCAAATTTAACGATACCACGGTAAACAACTTTACCGCCATCTTTTGAGATAGATTTTGAGACGATAGTTGAAGATGTGTTTGGTGCTAAGTGAATCATTTTCGCACCCGCATCTTGAACTTGTCCTTTACCAGCTAATGCGATTGAAAGTGTACTTCCTTTCGCACCTTCACCAGCTAATACACAGTTAGGGTATTTCATAGTCAACTTAGAACCTAAGTTACCGTCAACCCATTCCATGTTACCATTCTCATGAACTAAAGTACGTTTTGTAACTAAATTATAAACGTTGTTAGCCCAGTTTTGAATTGTAGTATAACGAACGTGTGCATCTTTGTGTACAATGATTTCAACTACAGCTGAGTGTAGTGAGTTTGTAGTGTACACAGGTGCTGTACAACCTTCAACGTAGTGCACTGAAGCACCTTCATCAGCGATGATTAAAGTACGTTCGAATTGACCCATGTTTTCTGAGTTAATACGGAAGTATGCTTGTAGTGGTGTATCTAATTTAATATTCTTAGGAATATAAATGAATGAACCACCTGACCATACTGCTGAGTTCAATGCTGCGAATTTGTTATCTGCAGCTGGAACTACTGAAGCGAAATATTCTTTGAATAATTCTTCGTTTTCACGTAATGCAGAGTCAGTGTCTTTGAAGACAACACCTTTCTCTTCTAATTCAGCTTCCATGTTTTGGTAAACAACTTCTGATTCATATTGTGCAGAAACCCCAGCAAGATATTTTTGCTCTGCTTCAGGAATACCTAAACGGTCGAAAGTACGTTTGATTTCTTCAGGTACTTCGTCCCATGAACGTTCTGCTTGTTCAGAAGGTTTTACATAGTAAGTGATATCGTCAAAGTTTAACTCTGACAAGTCGCCGCCCCATTGTGGCATTGGCATTTTATAGAATAACTCTAAAGATTTTAGACGGAAGTCTAACATCCATTGAGGTTCTTCTTTCATTTTTGAAATCTCAGTTACGATATTTTCTGTTAATCCGCGTTCTGATCTGAAAATGGACACATCATCGTCGTGGAAACCATATTTGTAATCCCCAACATCAGGTGCTTTTTTAGCCATTTCAATCACTCCTTTTATATAATCAACACGATACATAGACACGTGGCAATATTTCAATCAATTGATAGAACTTCATGATGATTTATAGCTTTCACAACATTCTATTGAATATTGCTACTTGTATAAACCAGTCTATCATGGAACTGACAAGTTAGAAACCACCTTGCCAGTTACTTATTCTTTACCCGTTATGGGTGTTTACTTTGCATTTTCTTCAGAATCAGTATCTGCTTGACCTTCACGTTCCACAGTACCTTTTTCTAAAGCTTTCCAAGCAAGTGTTGCACATTTAATACGTGCAGGGAATTGAGAAACACCTTGTAATGCTTCAATATCTCCCATATCTTCAGTTAATTCATAATCTTCGCCAAGCATCATTTTAGAAAATTCTTGACTCATTTCTAATGCTTCTTTTAACGAATGACCTTTAACTGCTTCAGTCATCATAGATGCACTAGACATTGAAATTGAACAACCTTCACCATCAAATTTAGCATCCTCAATAATGCCATCAACAATATCGAAAGTAAGGTGAATTCGGTCTCCGCATGTTGGGTTATTCATATCAACAGTTAAAGAGCCGTTATCTAATTTACCTTTGTTTCTCGGATTTTTATAATGGTCCATAATTACAGATCTATATAGTTGATCTAAATTATTAAAATTCATATGAGAAAAACTCCTTCGTTTGGTTTAAAGCGTAAATTAATTGATCAATGTCTTCTTTTGTATTATAGATATAGAAACTTGCTCTTGCTGTTGAAGATTGATTCAACCATTTCATTAATGGTTGTGCACAGTGATGTCCTGCACGTACAGCAACACCTTCTGTGTCTAATGCCGTCGCAACGTCATGTGGATGAATGTCTTTCAAGTTGAAAGTAATCACACCAGCACGTCTATCTTTTGGCGGACCATAGATTTCTAAGTCTTCAATCGCATCCATTTGTTCGTATGCATATTCAGTCAACTCTTTTTCATGTTGATGAATCGCATCAAAACCAATGTTTTCAAGGTATTTAATTGCTTCAGCTAAGCCAATAGCTTGTGCAATTAAAGGTGTACCTGCTTCGAATTTTGTTGGCAAGTCTGTCCAAGTTGCTTCATATTTACCTACGAAGTCAATCATGTCACCGCCGTATTCGATAGGTTCCATATCTTTAAGCAAACCGCGTTTACCATATAAGACACCAATACCTGTAGGACCAAGCATTTTGTGTCCGCTAAAACTGTAAAAGTCTACATCTAAATCTTGCACATCAATTTTCATGTGTGGTGCTGCTTGTGCACCGTCCACACTGATAATTGCACCATGTTCATGCGCAACTTTCGCAATTTCTTTCACATCGTTGATTGTACCTAAAACGTTAGATACATGTGCAATCGCTACAATTTTAGTGTTGTCATTAATTGTGGCTTTCACATCTTCGATGTTTAATTCACCTGTTTCTGTCATCGGGATGAATTTTAAAGTTGCACCTTTGCGGCGTGCTAATTCTTGCCAAGGTACGATGTTAGCATGATGTTCCATTTCAGTTACGACAATTTCATCGCCTTCTGAAACATTCGCATCACCATAACTACGTGCGACTAAGTTAATAGAAGCTGTTGTACCTCTTGTGAAAATAATTTCTTCAAAGTAACGTGCATTAATGAAACGTCTTACTGTTTCGCGTGCACCTTCATAACCATCTGTTGCTAATGAGCCGAGTGTGTGTACACCACGATGCACATTAGAATTGTAACGTTTATAATAATCGTCAATCGCTTCGATTACTTGAAGTGGTGTTTGACTTGTCGCTGTTGTATCTAAATAAGCTAAGCGTTTGCCATTGACTTGTTGTTTCAAGATTGGAAAATCTTCAATAACTTCATTAACATTTAGTGTTGTTTCGGCCACTATATCCACAGACCTTTCTTCATTAATAATCACTTGTCGTACAAAATAACTTACAAGCTGACAGGATTTAATGAATAATAATTGACTGCGAACAGGTTATTCAAACGCGTAAAGAGAAGGAGGAATACGACGCAGTGATGCACATATCATCAGCTAACTTCCTCCTGTTTTTAATCTCTCCTGCCTAGCTTATACTTTTTATTTTGATACTCTTAATTCAATAACGTCGCGTAATTGACGTTTTACATCTTCGATTGGCAGTTCTCTTACTACTGGATCTAAGAAACCATGAATAATTAAACGTTCAGCTTCTTGTTGAGAAATACCACGACTCATTAAATAGTAAAGCTGTTCGTCATCAACACGACCAACTGAAGCTGCGTGACCTGCTTCTACGTCATCTTCATCGATTAATAGAATTGGGTTCGCATCTCCGCGTGCTTTTTCAGAAAGCATTAACACACGTGATTCTTGGTTCGCAACTGATTTTGAACCACCGTGTTTGATATAACCGATACCATTAAAGATAATAGTCGCTGCTTCTTCAACTACACCGTGTTTAAGAATGTAACCATCTGTTTCTTTACCGTATTGAACGATTTTAGATGTTACGTTTGATTTTTGATCTCCAGTACCTACTGCTACTGATTTTAATACACTTGTAGAACGGTCCCCAATTAAATTAGTTGTGTTATCAATAATTTGGTTACCTTTGTTCATTAATCCAAGTGCCCAGTTAATTGATGCATCCGCTTCAGTAATACCACGACGAATAATATGGCTAGTGAAACCTTTATCTAAATAGTCTACTGCGCCATAAGTGATTTTAGAGTTCGCACCAGCAATCACTTCAGAAACAATGTTCACTTGATTGCCTTCGCCACTTGCATCTGACAAGTAGTTTTCAACATAAGTCACTTCTGCACTTTGTTCAGTCACAATAATAACGTGATTGAAGAAGCTTGCATTTTCATCATCATGTAAAACTACATATTGAATTGGATGTTCAACGACTACATTTTTCGGTACATATACGAATAAGCCGCCATTGATTAATGCAGTATGCAACGCTGTTAAACGGTGTTCATCTACGTTAACCGCATCTTTCATCAAATATTTTTGAACTAAATCTCCATGATTCACTAAAGCATCTGCTAAGCCTTCAATAATTACACCATCTTTTTTCGCTTCTTCTGAAACGCGTGTATAAGCAAGTGTATTATTGTGTTGAATCACTAAGTTTTCAGTTTTTTCAACATCAATGATTTTTTCAATTGAATCTGGAATTTCACTGATATCTTGATAAGTTTCAGCTTTTGTTTCGAATTGTTTAAATGAGTCGAAATCCCATTTTGTGATTTTAGTTTTATCTGGTTTTGGCATTTCTAAAGTTTCAGTTAGTTTCAACGCTTCTTTACGTAATTCTGTCATCCAAGAAGGTTCATTTTGGGCTTGTGAATACTCAACAAGTTCTGCTTCAGAAATGTTCAAAGTTTCAGTCGTCATAACTTAATATCCTCCTAACGATACTTATAACATTTAATCGGTTGTTTCTTCTTTACGTAAATGATTTACGCTTCGCTGAATTCTTCTTTAACCCATTCATAACCTTCATTTTCTAAACGATGTGCTAATTCTGGACCACCAGTTTTAACGATTTTACCGTTGTACATAACGTGTACGAAATCAGGTGTAATGTAGTTTAATAAACGTTGATAGTGCGTAATGATTAATGAACCGAAGTCATCTCCACGCATTTCGTTGATACCTTTAGACACAACTTTTAACGCATCGATATCTAAACCTGAGTCAATTTCGTCTAGGATAGCGAATTTAGGTTGTAACATCATTAATTGTAAAATTTCGTTACGTTTTTTCTCGCCGCCTGAGAAACCTTCGTTAAGGTAACGTTGCGCCATGTCTGGATCCATATCTAGGAATTCCATTTCTTTATCTAATTTCTTAATGAATTGCATTAAGTTGATTTCTTTACCTTCTTCACGTTTCGCATTAATTGCTGAACGCATGAAGTCTGCGTTTGTAACACCAGTAATTTCTGATGGATATTGCATTGCTAGGAATAAACCTGCTTTTGCACGTTCGTCAACGTCTAATTCTAAAACGTTAACACCGTCAAGTAATACTTCACCTTTAGTTACTGTGAAAGCTGGGTGACCCATGATTGCTGCTGATAAAGTAGATTTACCAGTACCGTTAGGTCCCATAACTGCATGAATTTCTCCCGTGTTAATTGTTAAGTTAACACCTTTTAAAATTTCTTTATCCTCAATAGACACGTGTAAGTCTTTAATCTCCAATGTTGATGGCATTAAAAGTCCCTCCGTAAACATAAATAGTATTTCAATTACTAGTTTATAATAATTTTAATCTGTAGTCAAAACTGCACTACATTGGTACATTTATAAATTATAACGCAATTAAACCCCAGAATAAACCTTTTAAGTACCTAAATAAAAAGAATTCTTAAATTGTAATGAGTTTCGTTAAAGCGTTTCAATGTGAAATGTTGCACGAATTTCAAAGCTACTGATTCTCATTTTCTGTCCTTCCATTATCATTACCCATATCTTTGTCACATATTATGATAGGGTATCCTTGCTTCCTATACTATTAATAAACGCAAAAAATCACTCCCAAGCATCTATACTTGAGAGTGACTAATAATTTCTTATTCAGCTGGGATCACAGCACCATCATATTTTTTATTGATGTAATCTTTAATATCTTGAGATTGTAATGCTTTGATTAAAGCTTTGATTTTTTTATCTTTTTCGTGACCTTCTTTAACCGCTACTAAGTTTGCGTATGGGTTATTATCAGGTTTTTCAAGAGCGATTGAGTCTTTTTTAGGGCTTAATTTTTGTTCAATAGCGAAGTTAGAGTTGATAATTGCTGCATCAACATCTTCGTTTTGATAGATTTTTGGTAAATATTCAGCTGATTGTTTGTTGTTGAATTTGATATCTTTTTTGTTTTCTACGATATCACTGAAGTGTGCATCTTGGATTTTAACGCCTTTTTTCAATTTGATTAAACCTTCGTCAACGAAGAATTTCAAGAAACGTCCTTCTTCAGCTGGGTTGTTAGAAACATAAACTGTTGCACCTTTTGGTAATTCTTTTAAGCTTTTATATTTTTTAGAGTATACAGCCATTGGTTCCAAGTGAACGTTACCAACAGATACTAATTTGTACCCTTTATCTTTTTTCTCAGTGTTTAAATAAGGTGTGTGTTGGAAGAAGTTCGCATCCAATTCACCGCTGTTTACTAATTTGTTAGGTGTTGTATAGTCGTTGATTGTTTTGATTTTCAAGTCATAACCTTCTTTTTTCAAGATAGGTTTAGCTTGTTCTAAAAGTTCAGCGTGAGGCGCTGGTGAAGCACCAACTGTGATTGTTTTAGAATCTTCGCCTCCTGCTGATTTATCCTTACTGCCACATGCTGCTAAAACTACAGTTAATACTAAAACCGCTAAAATACTAATAATTTTTTTCATTGGATTGATCCTTTCAAAATAGAATTAACGTTTATCAATTTTATTTGTAGCCCAGTCACCCACAAATTGAATGATGAACACAAACACTAAAATAAAGATTGTTGAAACTAAAATGACATCATTTTGGTTTCGAGTAAAACCAGTTAAATATGCTAAGTTACCTAAACCGCCTGCACCGATAACACCGGCAACTGCAGTAGAACCTACTAATGCGATTGCAGTAACTGTAATACCTGAAATCAAGGCAGGACGTGATTCTGGAATTAACACTTTACGAATAATCGTCCATGTGTTTGCTCCCATAGAACGCGCTGCTTCAATAACGCCTTTATCAATTTCTTTAAATGCGATTTCCACTAAACGTGCATAGAATGGAGCCGCACCAATAACTAATGCTGGAAGTGCTCCTGTCGGACCACTGATTGTGCCAAGTAATAAACTTGTGAACGGAATCAACAGCAAGATTAAAATGATGAATGGAATTGCTCTGAATAAGTTCACAATAAATGACACGATTTGATAAAACACTTTTGCTGTCGGTGATTTACTCTTAGCTGTTAGGAATAATAGTACGCCTAGAATTAAACCGATCACGAACGCAAAAATTGTAGAAATGGCTGTCATATAGAGTGTTTCGTATGTAGCCAGCCAAACTTGGTCCCATTGAACATTCGGCATTGTGACCATTTCACGTAATATATCACTGAACGATTTATCCATTACGAACCACCTCCACACCTACATTACGATTCTCTAATTCGTTTTTAAAATCATCAAAAAATTCAGTTTTCAAGTCTGCAATATGTACAATTAGAAAACCGATTGGTCCGCTTTTCGAATGGCGGATATTCGCTTCTAGTATGTTCACATTCAGATTATATTTTTGAGTGATATATGACACAATCGGTTCTGTCGTCTCTTCACCTACGAAGTTCAAACGTACAATATAACCGTTTGTCGACTCTGGAATCAGTTCCTGAATTGATTCATCAAATTGGTCATTCAAGCCTTCTTTAACGAAACGTTTCGTCACTTGATGTTTAGGGTTTTCAAACACTTCTTTAACTTCACCGCGTTCGATGACCTTACCATTTTCCATTACCGCAACTTCGTCGCAGATTTGGCGAATCACATTCATTTCATGTGTGATAATCACGATTGTTAAATCTTCTTCTTTTCTGATTTTTAATAAGAGTTCTAAAATTTCATCTGTTGTTTGAGGATCTAAAGCACTTGTAGCTTCATCACAAAGTAATACTTTTGGATCGTTGGCTAAGGCACGTGCGATACCAACCCTTTGTTTTTGACCACCAGATAACTCTGACGGATATGCTTTTTCTCGTCCTTTGAGTCCTACAAGCTCAACTAATTCTTCCGCTCTTTTTTCAGCTGCCGCTTTATCCACGCCAGCAATTTCCAACGGAAACTTAATATTATCTAACACTGTTCTAGACCATAATAAGTTGAAGTGTTGGAATATCATACTTACCTTTTGACGCTTTTTCCTTAGTTGCGCTTTGCTGAGTTGTCCTAATTCATCTCCATCTATTATGACTTGACCTGATGTTGGTTCTTCTAAATAATTTAAAATTCTGACAAGTGTACTTTTACCGGCACCTGAAAAACCGATGACACCGTAAATGGTACCTTCCGACACATCTAAATCGACATGATCAACTGCCAGTACTTCTTGGTGTTTCGTCTTATATCTTTTGACGATTTGCTTCAGTTGAATCACTACATTCTCCCCTTTCCTTGCAATACCTACCTACAAATTAAAAAAGCTTTCCCTTATCGCTGCTATGAGCATTAAAGAGAAAGCAATTTGAAATTTCTTTCTCTCATCTTCAAAAGCAGTTCAACTTTTTGTGAATTGGCACCATTTCTTATAAATAAGACGGTTGCCGGGTTTCGTCGGGCACATCCCTCCACCTCTCTTGATAAGAGATAACTATTTAATTGATATTTATCCTACCACTTCACTCAGAAGTAGTCAACAACTATTTTAAATTTTCTAACAAATAAGGAACAGACTGAAATGCGTAAATACGGTCTATCTCCTTATCTTTCGACATCACTAACAAAACAGGAACAGATTGAATTTGATAAGCTTCACTGAAGTCAGGATGGAAATTCAAATCTGCTTTGACCAACGGAAGCTGTAAAATTTCATTAGCTATATCTAACATTCTCTCTGAAACTTTACATGTTCCACACATCGGTGTATAACCGAAAATCAAGTGCTTGTCTTGATCAAAGTTTTGTTTGATATCTGTAATTTCTTGCTTAACGTTCATTTATAAACTAATCCTTTCACGGGTGCTTCACCTTTTACCATAAAGCCATGGTTTCTAAGCACTTTGGCAAGATAAGGGCGCGGACAACGTGCGACTTCAGAATAAGTTCTATCGACAAAGATATGTTCACTTTCTGATAGATAATGTTTGAACCATTGACGGATGCGACGGCCTTCTTTATCTGCATCCACTAATATATAGACAGGACGTTCATATAAATGTTCTATCATATCGTCAAGTTTATCAATGCCCATTGTGCCGTGCGTACAAATAATTTGTACAGGCTCAGCAATCACTTCTTGTACACGCTTTTTATCTGTTTTACCTTCAACAACGATTACTTTTTCTAACAATGCCATATTCACTACACTCCAATACTCTCGTGATATCATTGCTTCATTACTCGCAAACGTAAATGCTTAGGTTCTGCCAACTTATATAAAATTGTTGCGTAAGTTGATACTTTCATTGTAACGCAGGTGTTGTTTTAAAGACACGCAACTTGTTTAACAACTAAATAAACACGATAAATTATGTATTATTCAGCTGTAAAGGTTCAGCACTTTAGCGCTCTAGTTTGTTATAGCCTATTTCAAATAAAAAATAACCCCAAAATACAAAGTATCTTGGAGTTTGATTTTTAAAGCCGATTATTCACCGATCATTTCTTTGTATTGATCAGCTGATAATAAATCATCTAATTGGCTTGTGTCATTTAATTTTACTTTAACCATCCATGCTTTTTCGTATGGTGATTCATTTACGAATTCTGGACTGTCTTCTAATTCTTCGTTGACTTCAACTACAGTTCCTGAAACTGGTGCGTATAATTCAGAAACAGTTTTAACTGATTCTACACTTCCGAAAGATTCGCCCTCTTCGATATCATCGTCAGTTTCTGGTAATTCAACGAATACGATGTCACCAAGTTCTCCTTGTGCGTATTCAGTGATACCGATAGTTACTGTATCGTCCTCAACTTTAACCCATTCATGTTCTTTTGAATATTTTAATTCCTCTGGCACTGCCACACGAATCCCCTCCTAATTAATAAATGAATACTCTTTTATGATGCCATATGAAACCTTTTCATTCAACTATTTATAGACATCTTGTAGTTTTTTAATTTTTTGTGTAAATAAAGCGCATAGCAATAAGATATTTACTACCTATAATGACTATAAATTAGTTTACCCAAGTATCTTTGTACTCTTTTTCGTTGAAACCAAGTGTGATTTTATTGCCTGAAACCGCAAGTGGTCTTTTAACAAGCATTCCGTCAGAAGCCAATAAATCTAGTTTTTCATCATCAGACAAACTGTCAAGTCTATCTTTCAGACCTAGTTCACGATACTTACCTCCGCGTTTATTGAATAGCTTATCAATTTCAACGCCGGTTTTATCAATAATATCTTGTAGTTCTCTTTTATTAGGGTTTAGTTCTACGATGTCGATAGGTTCATAACTTACACCATATTCATCTAAAAATTTTGCTGCTTTCTTGCATGTCGTACAGTTTTGGTACTGATAAAATCTAATCATCTTTTGACCTCCTTTAACTATTATGTCTAATATACCAAATTTCTAAAAATAACGCTTTAATTTGTCGGTTTAATATTTTTAAATTTACGTTCAAATTCGCTATAATATATATAATAGGATTAGAAAAAGGAGCGAAATGAAAATGGAAGCAATTAAAACACGTGAAGTTTTCGATAAAATTATCGAAAGTAACGAACCTGTGATTATTAAATTCGAAGCAGGATGGTGCCCTGATTGTCGCGCAATGGATATGTGGATTGATCCAATTGTTGAAAAATACAACGACTATAAATGGTACAACGTAAATCGTGACGAATTAGAAGATGTTGCTCAAGATTACGAAGTAATGGGTATTCCAAGTTTACTTGTTTTCAAAAACGGTGAAAAAACAGCACACTTGCACTCAGCAAATGCTAAATCACCAGAGCAAGTTGAAGACTTCTTAAGTGAAACATTTAAATAAGTCATTTAAATAACGTAATATAGACTAAATAAAGCCAAGCTGATTTCAGCTTGGCTTTACTCATATAATTAATACTCTGAAATAAAGTTCTCAGTGTGACGTGGTTTCTTTGGAGGAATCTTCGTGTCCATATCAGTAAGATATAAAAATCCAACTAAATCTTCATCATCTTCGACACCTATTACTTTTCTCACTTTAGGCATGAAAATATATGGCGGTGTCTTCCAGCACGTACCGATACCCGCTTCATGCAACAGTAGCATCAAGTTTTGTGCATAAGCACCGAATGCCAGATGATTTTCAAGATTTTCTTTTTGTCTAGGATCTCGTTTTACAATTAATACGAGTAATCCACCCAATTTTGTCACTGCATCATAGTGACTTTGTTGTTTCTCTGGTTCATTTCTAAATGCATAACGAGAAACAGTTCGACTTAAATCCCCTAGTCTGTCCTTTGAGACATGAATGATTCTCCATGGTTCTCTCATCCCATGATTTGGTGCATCTGTAGAGAGTTTTAGTGCTTCATATAGCGCTGTATCATCTATATGCATATCATGGTCGAATATCTTCACACTTCTTCTTGATGAAATTGCATCTCTTAATTCCACAATCTAACTCTCCTTTATATTAATGATAACCATTATCAATTACAGTATAGATTGAAATACATATTATATCAAATTATTTGTTTGATTCGTATAATGTCAAAATTTCTTTTAATTTAGTAACATGTATTTGTCCTGGCGCTTGCGGCTCTCCCAAGCAACCATAAGAAATACTTCCACCAAATACACCTTGGGCCGTTCTTGATACTAAACCAAGATGAGACATAGATATACCTACTACTTTCATTTTGACACTTTGAGAAGATACATAGAGTGCATCTAACAGATAGGTCACATCTTCAGGATCTTTTGGCATTACTGCTAGTTTTAGATAATCAGCTTCTGTTTTACTCATTTTAAAATAAGTGAATTTCAATTGTTCAATTGCTGGTGTTTCTTCAAAATCATGTTGAGACAGTACCACTTCTAAACCTGCTGCTTGCGCTTCAGCCACTAATTCAGTGATTTTTTCCTTATACGCTTCTTCCCATTCAATATCAATCATGTCATAACCTTGAACTTGCATTAATTCTTGTAATAGCGCATAATAAGATTCTTGCGCTTTATTGCCATTTCCACCTTGTGAAGCTGTGCGATATGTGATTAACAGCTTAACTTTAGGAAGACTTTTTCGTAACGCGGCAATAAGTGTTTCAATCTCAGCAATTTCAAACGTTTGACGTTGGTCAATTCTTAGTTCAATTATATCGATGGCTGCTTGCGCTTCAATCAACGCCGTTTGCAACTTCTGTGTTATGTCAGCTTCTGGTGCTATCGTTACAGCAATTTCTACTTGCGTCATCCTATCTACCCCTTGCTTATATAATATGGCCAGTTTGTTTCTTTAATAATAGTTTAACATTAGTCAGCGTATTAGAGTGTAATGCGCGTTATTTTATACTTTTAAACTACCAATCATTAGACAGTTTCATATTAAAAGTTTACAGATATTTTATTGGCGAAATATTCATGGTGTGATTAAAAACTACTTTAAAATAAGATTAGCTTTTTGATATACCATATATTTTGGTTAAAATCGTCCAATATTGTGAACAATCGCTTTTCAAACTTTACTTTTTTCTTAGGGACACCTATTAAGTGTTGCTTTGATTAAAAGTATATAATAATATTAAATTAAACTTATCAATAATGACCACATTATTAAATTTAAGCAAAAGTTAAGAAAGTCATAAGAGAGGTGTTAAATCCATGAAAGAAATTAGATTACTAAATCCTGATGATTTAGAAGAGGTCTATCAGCTATTTAAAGAAGCTACAAGTGATCAAAAAAATATTTATACTTGGGCGATTTATGATGAGGATAAAGTGTGCAGGGAATATTTCAAAAAGTTGATAGATGCCAATAACAATGCACAATATCTGTTCGGTGTATTTTTTAATAATGAATTAGTGGGAGCTTTGACATTATTCCATCCAATTATAGTTGGAACACAGCATAAAGCTATAATTGAAAATATGTATGTGAAGGATATTGACCATTTGGATGAGAAGTTATTAAATACTGTCGCAAACTTTTGTACCGAACTTCAAATTGAGAAAATTATGGCCCCTGTTGCTTCAAATAATATCAGTGCACTGACTTTCTATAGTGAATACGGTTTTTCAAAAATAGGTTTTGAAACGAATTCTCGTAAATATGGCGATGAATATATTGATGAGCATTGGTTGATCTATCCTATTAAAAAGGCTGCAGACGTTAATTAATACGTTGTGAAAAACACTAATGAGCGCAAAAAAATTCGGTACATTCCCGTGTACCGAATTGATTAAGTAAAGTAAGTTGTAATTAAGTGACCGTAAATCGTAACGGTTACGTTTTATATTACATGACGTTTCGTTATTTGTAAACCATAAATCGTAATTTTTACGATTTATTTTTATCTATAAGAAAAGCAAGTGCACAATTTTGAGATGCACTTGCTTTTCTTTTAGTTACTTTTATATACACTGATGGCTCTGTTAGCTGATTCTAAAAGATGATGTTCAAAATAATTCTCATGTACATAATCATATATATTATCTATATCTGTTTCTTCTTTAGGAAAATTATGATCTCTTACAATGCAATCGGCTAATTGTCCGAATGGCGTATCATCTTCCATAAAAGTAATAATAAACTTATAAAAACTCATGTAACAACCCCACTTAAAGATATTTCTGAATGAAAAAACATTAACAACGATAAATTTCCACCAAAGAGGAAATCATTCTTATCAGTTAAATAGGCTTTTTCAACAGTATAACATAAGCATCGGAATAAAATACAGTTAATAAAAAAATCTTATTTAACAAACAACTGTATTTATATCCAAACCTTTTCTCTTTTGTAACGCAATGTTCGAAAACTTTAAGATGACTTTGTTCTCTATATGCAATCATTTATACATCTTAATTATAAAGTTAGCCTAAACACACAAGAAATACAAGATATTCTTATTTAAATTGATATATTTTATACACATTTTTTACATAAAATTCATAATTTCGTGCGAATCTTTAAATAGTTATGAGTTCAGAATGAACATTACATTTTAAACAATTAAACCTCATAAAAAAGCAGAGCACGAAATGCTCTGCTTCTGATAAATACAATTCGGTTGTTAGAATCCGCGTCCAGCACCTCCGCCGCCGAAGCCGACGCCTCCGCCGAAGCTGCCGCCGCTGAAACCACCGCCACTTGATGAACCGCCACCAAAACCTCCAGTGCCGACCCACCAAGTACCTGTATTATCTCTTCTGCGACCGCCTCCTCTTGGAGGTCCGCCGCCACCATTTTTAATGGAGATAATAATGATGATAATGATAATAATAAAAATAATACCAAATAAGCTGAATGGCCCATCACCTTCTGATTGGTTTTGCGCTTTAGGTGTATCTTCAGTAAATTTTTCACCATCATAGCCATAAGCTTTGGCTATTTCTTTCCAAATGGCATTATAAAGTTGTGTGATGCCTTGACTGTAATATGCTTTTTGTTTTTCTTTATTATCAGTCTGTCCTGCTTTTTCAGCATAAGGCATGAAGTTATCATCAATCAATGCGCCGACTTTAGCATCATTTAAGACACCTTCTAACCCTCGGCCAACCGCAACTTGAATACCACGATTTTGATATTCATTGCCGTTATCTAAATTGACTAAAATTACAACGCCTCGACTATGCTTTTGATCACCGACTTTATAATGTCGGCCTGCTTGATAAGCATAATCTTCTTTTGGTGTTTGTCCGATTGATTTCATGGTCATCACCAAAATATCTGAATCTGTACCGTCTTGAAGTTTTTGGCCTTTTTTAGCCATCTCATCTTTGTCTTGGCTCGTAATCAAATCTGCGTGGTCTTGTACAAAAACAGGTTGTTCTAATTCCGGAAATTTATCTGATGCCGCAAACATACTTTGTGCGACGAGTAACATCCCAACCCATATGACAGCTAAGACGCTGGCACTTTTTCTGATCATTGAGATGAGTCAGTGCCGAAATCAACTTTAGGTGCTTTATCTGCACCACTTTCGGCTTTAAAGTATTCTTTCTTATCAAATCCGAATAGCTTAGCTACAATGGTTGTTGGGAAATGGCGAATCGCTTGGTTATATTTGTTAACAGATGTATTATAATCATTTCGTGCTACTGCAATTCTATTTTCTGTACCTGCAAGCTCGTCACGTAATCCTGTAAATTGTTTATCTGCTTTTAAATCAGGATAATTTTCACTGATAGCTAATAATCTGCTTAATGCAGAATTGACTTCGCCATTAGCTTCCGCTTTCTCTTTTGGTGTTGATGCACCTGCAAGTTTACTACGTGCATCAGAAACTTGTTTAAATACATCTTCTTCATGCTTAGCGTAACCTTTAACAGTGTTCACAAGGTTAGGAATTAAGTCTACACGACGTTGTAATTGGTTATCGATGTTTGAAAGTGCTGTATTCGTATCTTCGTCCATACCGACAAGTTTATTATATGGGCCAATCATTGTAACTCCAATGATGACAATAACAATGCCGATAATAATAAGCGGTGTAAGTATTTTCTTCATATTTTTCTCCTTTTGCTTAAAATTATTCATTTTAATTATACAATATTGATACCCTATCTGGCTAAAGTTGAAGATTGCAATCAACCTTTAAAATCTTTACAAAAAATTAATTTTTATTTTTTGGTAATTGACAGATGCAATTACAGAAAATGGATGTATAATAACAGTTGTATTTAAAATATACACCAAAATCTACCCTATTAAAGAAGGTGTTTATGTGGCTTTCCTAAAGAAACCCTTAACTGTTTATTTATTACTATTTCTGAGCACGACATTACTAGGTGCACTGTTATTATATTTGCCATGGACTGGTAAACAATATACATCTTTTATCGATGCATTCTTTGTCGCATCAAGCGCATTTACAGTCACTGGCCTATCAACTGTGGATATTACTTCGCAATTCAACTGGCTTGGTGACCTTATTATTATGTTTTTAATTCAAATCGGTGGTTTAGGGATTGTGACCATTACGACACTCACTTTAATCATAGCGAATCGCAGAATTTCTATGCATGAACGCAAATTAATCATGGTCACTTGGAATGTTGATGAGCCAGGCGGAATGGTTCGTTTAATTCGACAACTAACACTCTATAGCTTGTCTACTGAATTTATAGGCATGTTATTACTTGCCTTATCTTTCGTACCTAGATATGGCTTCGGCAAAGGATTATTTATCAGCATCTTTACTTCTGTTTCAGCCTTTAATAATGCAGGATTTGCATTATTTTCTAAGAATATGATTGGATTTAATGATGATCCAGTTGTTACGCTTGTCATTCCCATTTTAATTATTATGGGCGGGCTGGGACCAGTAGTCATGTCAGATTTAGTAAAAACTAGAAGATTAAATAAACTAAAGCTACATACCAAAGTTGTGCTTTCAACAACATTAGTCTTAATTTTTGGCGGCATGGCGCTTTACTTTTTATTAGAGTTCAACAATACTTTAAAACCTTTCAGTATGTGGGGTAAGCTTGGGACTTCATTCTTTCAATCCGTCACAACAAGAACAGCAGGTTTCCAATCTGTTGACTTAGAATTAATTCATACCCCTACCGCATTAATGATGATGGTACTTATGTTTATCGGTGGTGCACCGTTTAGTGCTGCTGGTGGGATTAAAGTCACAACTTTCATTGTTATGATTATGTTTGTTTATAGTACTTTACGCAATGAAGACCATACCACTATCTTCAGCAGAACAATCAAACCTAAAACAATTGCGAAAGCCATTGCGGTCACAACAGTCAGCTTTATCTTTGTATTAACTGTCACATTTATTGTTAGTCTATTAAATGAAACAACACCTTTCATGAAAGTCATCTTCGAAGTCGTATCTGCTTTTGGTACAGTCGGCTTAAGTATGAACTTCACTTCTGAATATGGTACATTAACTAAAATCATCATTATTATTGTGATGATTTGCGGTAAATTAGGTGTTGTCACAGTATTAGCACTCTTCATCCCAAGTAAAAAACGATTTTATCAATATGCAAAAGGTAATATCTATTTATAACCTAATCTCCACTAGACCTGTTTTTACAGGTCTCAGACTGTCGACAAAGTCCTACGGACTTGTCGGCATTTTTTATTTTTTAACATTTTACATAATAACCTTTTCCCCATTTATTGTATAATGATAGTAATAAGATAATGAGGTGATAGTATGCTAAATAAATCTTCTAATAACAGAGAACAACTTGAAATGATTTCAATATCTCAATTAGTTCCTGATGATCACTTGTTACGTAAAGTTGAAAAAGTATTAGATCTTAACTTTGTTTATGATTTAGTGAAAGATAAATATTGCTTAGATAATGGCAGACCCTCTATTGACCCTGTAATTTTAGTAAAAATCCTTCTGATTCAAAAATTATTCGGCATTAAATCTATGAGACAAACTATAAAAG
>NZ_PPRU01000045.1:0-140431 GCF_002902285.1 Staphylococcus simulans
TTGCTCAAGATAAAGCAGATGCAGTCAATGCAGCACTTGAAGCGTTGAAAGCAGAACTTGAAAAAGCGAAAGCTATCAATCAGGCTGAGTTTACTCCTAATAGTGTTGAACCATTAGTTGACGCAATGGCAGTTGCACAAGGTATTATGAATAATCCGGAATCTGTAACTGTTGATCAAATCAAAGCAGCTACACAAGCGTTGAAAGATGCGCAAGCAGGTTTAGTTGCGAAAGCAGATAAAACAGAACTTGATAAATCAATTAATGATGCGGAACGTTTAACATTAGATCCGACTGATAAAGAAGATAAAGCCGTACAAGATGCGTTAGACAAAGCAAAAGCAGTACAAGCAGATGCTAATGCGACACAAACAGAAGTAGACGCTGCTAAAGATGCGTTGAACGAAGCAATCGAAGCTAAAGCAACTCAAGATAAAGCTGATGCATTAGCTGAATTACAAAATGCTTTAGATAAAGCACAATCAACAGATAAAACTAAATACACACCTGAATCAGTAGAAAAATTAGATGTATCAGTGAATACTGGTAAAGCGATTGTTGAAAATTCTAAAGAGGTATCAATCAAAGATATTCAAGAAACAACAAAAGCTATCGAAGATGCATTAAAAGCTTTAGAAGTTATTAAAGCTCCTAAAATTGAAAAAGAAACTGATAAAGTTAAATCAACATCAGGTAAATCAGTTGAAAGAACATCTGATAAAGCAGTTAAGAAATCAGAAGGTTCAAAAGCACAAACTAAAGCAAATAAAGCCAAAGTATTACCAAACACAGGTCAAGAAACTCCAGCAGATTCTAAATATGCTACATTAATGTTAGCAATTGGTGGTTTAATGGCATTGTTCGGCAGACGTAAAAAAGAAGATAAAGATAATACAGAAAAATAATCAAATCAACTTTTGAGCACTAAACAGTAAAAGATTTGAGAAAGTATTCACCCCTAGTTGGAATAATCTCCAGCTAGGGGTGTTTGCTTTTTATTAAGTTTTGAAGAATGCATCAATATGAATTATTTATATGACAAGGCTACATTGATTTTATGTACTTTTAACAGATTTATGTTTCTGTCTATTAAGTTCTCATTACATAATTGTAAAAATGAAATTAAAAAACTGAGTTAAAATATATGGTTTAGAACCTTAAATGTGAGAGGAATGGTCGGTTTTGATAACAGAGGTATGTATTCACGCCTGTGTTTTCAACAATCTATATGAATTTTGCATTGTTTTCCCAAATAAAAAAGAATGAATTTAACGATATTTTACTACTAAAACATAAAATTTATATCATATACAATTGGGCAATACAATATTATAATAAAGATGTAGTAGAAATATACTAGTATCGGAGGACATCATATGAAAAAATTGGACTTTTTGCCTATCTTAAGAAATAGATACTCTATTAGAAGATTTACTGTAGGCACAGCATCTATTCTAATCGGATCTCTATTATTCTTAGGTCATAGCGGCGAAGCCAAAGCAGCAGAGAATATAAACGATAACAATACAGTTGTAGAGGCTTCTAATGATAGTAGTACGACACAACAAGCACCTGAGGAAAATAACAAAACGTCACTTGAAAAAACAGTTGATGCTACACAACAGCAAACTGATAATAAAGCACAAACGCAAAATGCATTAGAAGAAGTTAAAAAACAAGCTACTACAGAGATTACTTCACTTAAAAATTTAAACAAAGAAGAAGTTGACAGTTATACTCTAGAAGTACAACAAGCAGACTCAGAATCAACTGTCCACGCTATAGTTGAAAAAGCTAAAGCAGCAGCACAAGCAGTTGAACAAAAAGAAGAGTCAATTCAAACGCAAAAAACTGAAAATTCAAAAGAATCAACAGAAACAACTGTTGAAAAAACAAAAGAAACACCTTCTACTGAAGCTGAACCAGTGAAAGCAGAAGCAACTGTTGAGAAAGCATCAGAACCTGTTGTTGAAAACAAGGAAGAAGCTCCTGAATCAGTAGTTACTCCTGCAACTGAGCCAGCAGTAGAAAAAGCGGTTGAAACAGTAACTGAAACATCTGTATTGTCTCCAGAACAAAAAGTAGAAAAAGTAAAAGCAGACTTGAGTAATGACTATGACAGTGCCAAAGTGGATGCAGTTCTAGCAGTTATTGATACTACGGACTTAACACCAGAACAATTAAAATCAGAAGTATTAAGACTCTTACTTGAAGAAGCATCAGCTCAAAAAGACTTATTTAGCCCTCAAGCAACTTTACCAAGAACAGGTGAAGAAGCTTCAGGTTATTCAACAAGAGCATTTGATCTTGAAGAAGCTGCAAGCCAAGAAATTGTTGTAACTAAAGAAAATTTTGGTGAATATTTTAAAACATTAAATGATGCAACTTATGATTCTCAAAGCGGTGTTGTAACATTAACGACTAATGAAGCGAACAAAAGTGGAGCTATGTCTTTAGATTTTAAACTAAATTTAACTAAAGATTTCAGTTTTTCTGGAGCGGTTAATCTTGGTGATAAATATGAAGCTCATCCAAAAGATGGAGTAACTGGTGGAGAAGGTCTAGCAATTACATTCAACCCAGGTAAGACCTATACCCTTGGGTTAACAGGGCAAGGGTTTGGTATTGGTGGCGAATCATCTAGTTTTGGTTTTAAATTAGATACATTTGTTAACAAGGCTAATGATGATAAAAGCAAAGCATTTTCGGATACTATTCAATTTGAGAATAAAGGTGCTTTTGGCGCATTTATTTACACTACAGACACAGGTCTAGTTAATACTGTAATAATAAATCCAAATGCTTCAGGAAATGCGGCTTTATTAAAAGAACAACCAAACAATCAATTAGTACCTTTTAAATTTAATTATAATGGTACAACTAAAGTGATGACAATTACGTATGGTACGCAAACATGGACTCAAAACATTCAAGACTATATTAACTATTCACGTAAAGATTCATTTGCTTTTTCAATTGTAGCTTCAACTACAGATCATTATAATTTACAACAAATCAAATTAGATGAGTTCAGATTTACAGCTTCAGCTGTATTAGATGAATACTTTATTGATGACGATACAGAAGAAGCAATTGATAAACCTCTTCGTACTGCGGGCGATGTTAACGAAAAAATCACATTAAAAGATCACGCTGAATATTTAGCTGAGAAAGGTTATGAATTTGGGCCCGAAAAAGTCAGAGATGAAGCTCATGCAAATGGTTACGATGGAATTGCTGAAACTGTCATTTTAGAAAATGATGCACAACAACTTGTTTATACAGTCGTTGATATTCAAAATCCTACAATCGCAGAGGTTACAGATGTTACTACAAATGTTTCAGAAGCTATTACACCAATCACTTTGGATATTACGGATAATAGTGGACACTTTGACACAATAGCAGTTACAGGTTTACCAACTGGTTTATCATTTAATGAAACAACAAAACAAATTACAGGTACTCCAACAACACCTGGAGATGCAACTGTTGAAGTAACAGCAACAGATATGGCTGGGAATACAACTACTAAAACATTTAAAATTTCTGTAGCAGGAGCTCAAGCACCTACAATCACACCAATCAATGCACAAACAGGCGAAGCTTATACACCAATTACTCCAATCGCTGTAAATGTTGAAGGGGATTTAAATCCAGCTCCAACTGTAGCAGTAACGGGTCTACCAGCAGGTTTATCGTTTGATGCGGCTACAAAACAAATTACAGGTACGCCAACAGCTGAAGGAACATTTAATGTTACAGTTACAGCAACACAAGAAGCGAGTGAACCAGCTACTTCAACATTTAATATTACTGTTCAGCCTAATGCTGCACTTAAAGATTTGAAAGCAGCAGTAGCAGATGCAGCCACTGTAAATAAAGATAGCTATACACCAAAAAGTGTTGAAGCATATGAAGCAAAAGTAACAGCGGGTGGCACATTAGCTGGTCAACCTGAAAATGGTTCGAATGCACAATTTACTGATGCATCAAAAGCTATTAAAGATGCTAAAAATGCATTAGTTCCAAGAGCAGATAAAGCAGCATTGAATCAATCTATTACAACAGCAGAAGCTCTTCAACCATTAGAGGCTGGAGATCCTGAAGATGATGCGCTTAAAACAGCATTAGAAACTGCTAAAACTGTTCAAGGTGATTTAAATATCGATCAACCTGCAGTTAATAAAGCGAAAACTGATTTAGATAATGCGATAGCAGCTAAAAATTTACAAGATGAATTGGATAAAGAAGATGCTTTAGATGAATTAAGAAAAACATTAGAGTATGTTGAAACTATTGACCCAGCTCAATTTACAACAAGTAGTAAAAAAGCGTTTACTGAAGCTTTGACAAATGCTAAAACTATTTTAGGTTCACCAGGTTCTAAAACAATTGCTGAGATTAAAGCAGCTACAAATGCATTAGAGGATGCACAAAATGTATTAGTTCCTCAAGCAGATAAAACAGCACTTAAAACAGCAATTAACACAGCTAATGGTTATAACAATCTAAATCCAAATAATCCTGTAGATAAAGCATTACAAGATAAATTAGCAGCAGCAAATGCGGTTAATACAAATGGTGATGCAACAGCTGATCAAGTTAAAACAGCTACAGATGATTTGAATACTGCGATTACAGCTAAAAAAGCTCAAGATGATCAAATCGCTAAAGATGCAGCTGCAAAAAAAGCAGCCCTCGATGCATTAAATGATGAATTGAATAAAGTTAAAGCTTTAGACAAAGCAACATATACACCAAATACAGTGACACCATTAACTGAAAAACAAACAGCAGCCCAAGCCATTGCTGATGCACCGGATACTAAAACAACTGAAGAAATCAATGCCGCAACAAAAGCATTGAAAGACGCTCAAAATGCTTTAGTTCCAAAAGCAGACAAAACTGATTTACAAAAAGCACTTGATACTGCAAAAGCTATTACTGGTTTAGAACCAACTGATAAAGAAGATAAAGCAGTCCAAGATGCTATTGATGCTGCACAAACAGTCAACAAAGATGACAATGCAACACCACAACAAGTAGCAGATGCAACAAAAGCCATCAATGATGCTGTTGCTACAAAAGCGCATCAAGATGCTTTAGATCAATTGAATAAAGCATTAGAAGATGCTGCCAAAGTAGATAAAACAGATTATACTGCTGATTCTGTTAAACCATTTGATACAGCAGTAAAAGCGGGTAAAACAGCAGCTGGCGATAACACATCAACAGTTGAAGCATTGAACAATGCGACTAAAGCAGTTCAAGATGCTACTGCACAACTTGTACCAGATAAATCAAAATTAGATACAGCAATTACTGAAGCGAAAGCTTTAGAACCTTTAACTGATTCTAATACAGATCAATTATTGAAAAATGTTTTAAATGCAGCTGAAACTGTTAAAAATAATCCAAATGCGACACCTGAAGAAATCAAAACAGCAACTTGGAATCTTGAAGATGAAATCAATAACAAAAAAGCAGCAGACGCGATTGAAGCTTTAAAATCAGCTGTAAATAAAGCTGAGCAACTTAATGAAGCGAAATATACACCAAATACGTATGAACCGTTAAAAACTGCAATTACTGAAGGACAAAAAATCATCAACAACCCACCATCTGCTGATACACCAGCAACACTTGCGAAAGCAAAACAAATTGAAGAATTAGTGAATGCTTTGAAAGAAAGAGCAGATAAAACTGAACTTGGCAATGCTTTAGATAAAGCAATTGCATATGGTGATTTAAATCCTAATGATGCAGAAGACAAAGCATTACAAGATGCAGTTACTGCAGGTCAAAAAGTAAATGGTGACGGTAATGCGACTACTGAAGAAGTTGCTAACGCAGTTAAAACAATCAATGAAGCGATTGTCGCAAAAGAACGTCAAGATGCTGTAGACGAGTTAACTAAAGCTATAAATGACGCAAAAGCAGTCAATAAAGATGACTACAAACCAAATACAGTAACACCATTCGAAACAGCAGTCACAGCTGGTGAAACTGCAAAAGATGACGCAACTAAAACAGTTGAAGAAATCAAAGCAGCTACAAAAGCCATTACTGATGCTAAAAATGCACTAGATAAAAAAGCGGATAAAACAGAATTGAACACATCTGTTACAACAGCTGAAAACTTAGGTGCACTTGATACTAAAGATGCTGAAGATAAAGCAGTCCAAGACGCTTTAGAGAAAGCAAAAACAGTTCAAGCTGATCAAAATGCAACACAAGAAGCAGTGAATACAGCTAAAACTGAATTGGATAATGCAGTCAATGCTAAGAAAGATCAAGACGCGAAAGATGCACAAGCTAAACAAGAAGCTTTAGATGCATTAAAAGCAGAACTTGATAAAGTGAAAGCAGTAGATAAAACTGTATATACTCCAAACACAGTCACAACATTAACTGAAAAAGAAACTGCTGGTAATGATATTGTTGCAACACCTGAAGCTAAAACAACTGAAGAAATTAATCAAGCAACTCAAGCATTGAAAGATGCCCAAAATGCTCTTGTGAAAAAAGCAGATAAAACAGAATTACAAAAAGCACTTGATAAAGCGAATACTTTCACTGATTTAGCAGCAACAGATAAAGAAGATAAAGCGGTTCAAGATGCTGTAGAAGCAGGTAATACTGTTAAAGCTGATGACAATGCAACAGTTGAACAAGTTGAAAAAGCTATAAAAGCAATCAATGATGCAGTTGCCGCAAAAGAACGTCAAGATGCTTTAGATGAATTGAATAAAGCCATCACAGACGCAAAAACAGTCAACAAAGATGACTATAAACCAAATACAGTAACACCATTTGAAACAGCAGTCACAGCTGGTGAAACTGCGAAAGATGACGCAACTAAAACAGTTGAAGAATTAAAAGCAGCTACAAAAGCCATCACTGATGCTAAAAATGCATTAGATAAAAAAGCAGACAAAACAGAGTTGAACACATCTGTGACAACAGCTGAAAATTTAGGTGCGCTTGATACAAATGATAAAGAAGATAAAGCAGTCCAAGATGCTTTAGATAAAGCAAAAACAGTTCAAGCTGACGACAATGCGAGTCAAGAAGCTGTAAATACAGCTAAAACTGAACTTGATCAAGCCGTTGCAGCTAAGAAAACTCAAGACGAACTTGACGCACTTAAAAAAGCAGCGCTTGATGAATTGAAAGCAGAACTTTCAAAAGTCGGTAAATTAGACTATAAAGACTACACACCAGACAGTGTGAAACCTTTAGCCGACAAAGAAGTTTTAGGCAACGCAATTGTTACAATTCCTGAACTTAAAACTACTGAAGAAATCAAAGCTGTCACACAAGAATTGAAAGATTTACAAAAAGCTTTAGTTCAAAAAGCAGATAAAACAGAACTTGTGAAAGCACTTGAAAAAGCAAAAACTTTAGGTGATTTAGTTGCAACTGACAAAGAAGACAAAGCCGTTCAAGATGCAGTAACAGCAGGTGAAGCTGTTAACGAAGATCACAATGTAACACAAGAACAAGTTGCTAACGCAACAAAAGCAATTAACAATGCGATTGCTGCAAAAGAACGTCAAGATGCTTTAGATGTTTTAACAAAAGCTATTAAAGAAGCAAACTCAGTATTTAAAGATGAATACAAACCAAACACAGTCACTCCATTAGAAGAAGCTGTTAAAGCTGGTGAAACAGCTCGTGCTGATGCTACTAAGACTGTTGAAGAGTTGAAACAAGCAGCACAAACAATTACTGATGCTCAAAATAAACTTGAACTTAAAGCAAATAAAGAAGAATTGAATAAAGTTGTTAAAACTACAGAAACTTTAGAGCTTAATCCAGCTGATAAAGAAGATAAAGCGGTTCAAGATGCATTAAATACTGCTAAAGAAGTTCAAGCAAATCAAAACGCATCACAAGAAACAGTTGATAAAGCTAAAACTGATCTTGAAAATGCAGTAAAAGCTAAAACAACTCAAGATAAAGTAGACGCATTCAACAAAGCGCTTGATGCATTGAAAGCAGAACTTGAAAAAGTAAAAACTATCGACAAAGACTTCTACACTCCTAATAGTGTTAAACCAGTTACAGATGCTGAAACTGCAGGTCAAACTATTGTAAATAATTCTGCTGATAAAACAGTTGAAGAAATCAATAAAGCAACACAAGACTTGAAAGAAGCACAAAAACACTTAGTAGAAAAAGCTGACAAAGTTGAACTTGATAAAGTCATCGACACAGCAGAAAATACTGAATTGAACGTAAATGATAAAGAAGATAAAGCAGTCAAAGATGCTTTAGACAAAGCTATCAAAGTTCAAGAAGACTTGAATGCAACACAAGAAGAAGTCGACAAAGCTCAATCTGATTTAGCAAAAGCACTTGAAACTAAAGCAACTCAAGATAAAGCTGATCAAGTGAATGCTGCATTAGAAGTATTGAAAAAAGAACTTGAAAAAGTAGCTTCAATCGATAAATATGCATATACTCCAAACAGTGTAGAACCATTAACTAAAGCTGAAACAACAGGTCAAGCTATCGTGAAAAATTCTGCTGGTAAAACAGTTGAAGAAATCAATAAAACAACACAAGACTTGAAAGAAGCGCAAAAACATTTAGTAGAAAAAGCTGACAAAGTTGAACTTGATAAAGTGATCGACACAGCAGAAAATACTGAATTGAACGTTAATGATAAAGAAGACAAAGCGGTTCAAGATGCTTTAGATAAAGCAATCAAAGTACAAGAAGACTTCAACGCAACACAAGAAGAAGTCGACAAAGCTCAATCTGATTTAGCAAAAGCGCTTGAAAATAAAGCAGCTCAAGACAAAGCTGACCAAGAAAAAGTACAAGCGTTCAACAAAGCGTTAGAAGCGTTGAAAGCACAACTTGCAAGCTCAAGAACAGTGGTTAAAGATAACTTCACACCAAACAGCGTTGCTCCATTCGAAGATGCACAAGCGGTGGCACAAGGCATCGTGAACAATCCAGAATCTGTAACAGTGGAACAAGTTGTCAAAGCAACAGAAGTCTTGAAATCAACACAATCAAGCTTAGTAACTAAAGCAGATAAATCAGAACTTGAAAAAGTAATTGAAACTGCTGAAGGTTTAGATTTGAACGTGACTGATAAAGAAGACAAAGCAGTAAAAGACGCATTAGATACAGCAGTAACTGTTGAAGCAGATCAAAATGCGACTCAAGAATCTGTGGATAAAGCACAATCTGATTTAGCAAAAGCACTTGAAACTAAAGAGGTTCAAGATAAAGCAGATGCAGTTGCGAAAGCCAAAGCAGACGCTTTAGCTGAACTTGAAAAAGCATTAGATAAAACCGAAACAATTGATAAATCTAAATACACTCCAGAATCTGTTGAAAAATTAGATCAAGCAGTTGTAGATGGAAAAGTCATTGTTGAAAAAGCAGATAATGTTTCTGTTCAAGATATTAAAGAAGCAACTAAAGCTGTTGAAACTGCATTGAATGGTCTAGAAAAAGTTAAAGCTCCTGCGAAAGAAACAGGAAAAACAACTGAATCTACACCAAATACAGCTAAATCTGATACAAAATCTGATGTGAAAGCACAAGATAAACAAACATCTAAAGCTACAAAAGCTACAAAAGAAGGTACAAAAGCTGAAAAAGCTGAAGCAACTAAAGCTAAAGCTGAAAATGCAGGCAAAAATAAAGCGAAAGCATTACCAAAAACAGGTCAAGATGTTTCATCTATCGACCCACAATATGCTTCATTAATGTTTGCGATTGGTGGTTTAATGATGTTCTTCAGAAAACGTAAAAATGAAGACAAAGATAACACTGAAAAATAATCCGTTCTTTCAAAAGAATGATTAAGTAAGTGTGCACCTCTGCGATCGATTTGATATCGAAAGCAGGGGTGCTTTTGTGTTTTTATTGGAATTTTAAGGTAGAGATTTATCTTATTTATTTCAGTGAAATTTGCGCTATAAATCAAAAAATTCGAAAATATCATACCGTTACGGTTAGTGAGCCTCTTTAATTTATGCTATGATGTTATTGTTAGAAATAATACGAAATTAAGGGGTTATTAAGTTGAATAATCACTATAAATCAGGACAACACGTAAAAGTTAAAGTGACTGGTATTCAACCTTATGGCGCATTTGTAGAAACCCCTGACAACACGGAAGGACTCATTCATATATCAGAAATCATGAATGATTATGTCCATAATTTAAATAGGTTCTTATCTGAAGGACAAATTGTCAAAGCCAAGATACTGTCTATAGATGAAGAAGGTAAACTCAATTTGTCATTAAAAGATAATGACTACTTTAAAAATTATGAACGTAAGAAAGAGAAAAAATCTGTTTTGGATGAGATCAAAGAAAACGAAAAATACGGGTTTCAAACATTAGAAGAACGTTTACCGGTTTGGATTGCGCAGTCTAAGAGAATGATTAGAGAAAATAAACTCTAATCTCATATGAAGGTCAATATACGACATGATAAGCATGTGGTATATTGGCCTTTTATTTATTTTGTCTTCAAAATGATTTGAGCGATTCTTTTTTAATTTATTTATCGGTGCTTTAAAATGAATGCACAAAGATAAATTAGGAGGCACGTATAAATGGATAAGAAATATGAACCATTGTTTGAATCATATACTCTGCCAAATGGAGTAGAGATTAGAAATCGTTTTGTGCTTGCACCATTGACACATGTATCATCCAATGAAGATGGTACCATCTCAGAAGATGAGCTGAAACATATGGAGTTACGTTCTAAAGATGTAGGAATCAGTGTCAGTGCTGCGAGTAATGTGACAGACATTGGTAAAGGTTTCCCAGGTCAGCCTTCAGTGGCGCATGACTCAGATATTGAAGGATTAAAACAATTAGCTGAAGTCATGAAGAAAAATGGCGCAAAAGCACTTGTACAAATTCATCATGCTGGTGCGCAATCTCTACCTAACTTAACACCAGAAGGAGATGTCGTAGCGCCAAGTCCGATTTCATTGAAGAGTTTCGGCCAACAAGAAGAACATCATGCGCGTGAAATCACACCTGAAGAAATAGAAGAAACAATCAAAGCTTTCGGTGAAGCGACACGCCGTGTTATTGAAGCAGGCTTTGATGGTGTAGAAATTCATGGTGCGAACCATTATTTAATTCACCAATTCGTTTCACGCCACTACAATCGTCGTCAAGATGAGTGGAGCAAGCCTTATAAATATCCGCTTGCTGTGGTAGATGAAGTGCTGAACACAGTTCGTAAATTCGCAGATAAAGACTTTATTGTCGGCTACCGCTTCTCACCAGAAGATCCAGAAGAAGACGGCATTAAAATGGAACAAACTAAAGAATTATTAGGTTACTTATCTAGCAAACCACTAGATTATCTTCATGCTTCACTGATGGACATCCACTCTAAAACTAGAGAGGGCAAATATGAAGGTAAAACGCGTATTGAGCTCATTCGTGAGTGGATTGACGATAAAATCCCATTAGTAGGTATCGGTTCAATCTTTAACGCTGATGAGGCCCTAGACGCTTTAAATACAGGTGTACAATTCATTGCGCTAGGTCGAGAAATCTTGTTAGATGCTGAATTCATTGAGAAGATTAAAGAAGGACGTACAGAAGATATTATTTCTTACTTTGATTCGACTCGTGAAGATAATCATAATTTACCGCCAAACTTATGGAAACAATTTGATAATGGTTTCTATCCATTACCAGAAAAAGGTGAACATTAATTCATTGGTAAGTGAAATGAAATCATATTATATGAAAGTTTAAGATTTATATATAAGACTGCACGTATTAATCGTGTGGTCTTTTTTAATTTTTGTGTAGAATCTTCTTTTTCCTGTCGTGACAGTCTTGCGCAATCACACTATTTTAAATTTTCGTAATTTTAAGCATTTTTCCTTTTACATCATAGGAGTTTTATGTAATTATTAGAAATGTAAGGGCTTTCTTATACCATTTTTAATATTAAACAAAGGGGGATTAAAAATGATTCCGTACAAACATGAACCATTTACAGATTTCCAAAAAGCAGAGAACAGAGAGGCTTATGAAAAAGCGCTCAAAAAAGTCGAAGAAGACTTAGGTAAAGAGTATCCGCTCATTATTAATGGTGAACGTATCTATACAGACGATAAAGTAAGATCATTCAACCCGTCGAATAGAGAAGAGACAATCGGTTATGTCTCTAAGGCGAATAAAGAATTAGCGGAAAAAGCATTAGAAGCGGCGAAAGAAGCGTTTAAAACATGGCGTACTGTAGCTCCTGAAGTCAGGGCAGATATTTTATTCAGAGCTGCTGCGATTACACGTCGTCGTAAACACGAATTTTCAGCATTGCTTACAAAAGAAGGCGGTAAGCCATGGAAAGAAGCAGATGCTGATACTGCAGAAGCGATTGACTTCATGGAATACTATGGACGTCAAATGTTAGAACTGAAAGACGGTAAACCTGTCAACTCTCGTCCAGGAGAATACAACCAATTTGATTATTTACCAATCGGGGTTTCTGTCGTTATCTCTCCTTGGAACTTTGCGTATGCGATTATGGCAGGTACAACAGTAGCACCTGTAGTAACAGGTAATACGGTATTATTAAAACCATCATCAAACACACCGGTTATTTCATACAAATTTATGGAAGTATTAGAAGAAGCAGGACTTCCAAAAGGGGTAGTAAACTGGATTCCTGGCGATTCTAGTGATATCGGTGACTTCTTAGTAGAAAATAAAGATGTCGGTTTAATTTCATTCACAGGTTCTAAAAATGTCGGTACAAGCATTATGCAGAAAGCATCTAAAATCCAAGAAGGTCAAAACCACTTGAAACGTGTCATTGCAGAAATGGGCGGTAAAGACACAATTGTGGTTGATAGTGAAGCGGATTTAGATGTTGCGACTGATGCGATTGTTTACTCAGCATTCGGTTTCTCTGGACAAAAATGTTCAGCTTGTTCACGTGTTATCGCAGTAGAAGATATTTACGATGACTTATTAGAACGTGTTCAAAAAGCAACTGAAGCTTTAACAGTCGGTGATGCTTCAGACTACAATAACTTTATGGGACCTGTTATTGATGAGAAAGCATTGAAGAAAATTAAAAGTTACTTGAAAGTCGGCGAAGATGAAGGTCGTTTAGTAACTGGCGGTAAAGTAGACGATGAAGTCGGAAACTTTGTATATCCGACAGTATTTGCGGACTTAGCTTATGACAGCCGTGTGATGCAAGAAGAAATCTTCGGACCTGTTGTTGGTTTCAGTAAAGCGAAAGACTTCGATCAAGCGATTGAATATGCGAACGCTACTGAATACGGTTTAACAGGTGCAGTTATTTCTAATAACCGCTTCAAACTCGAACAAGCACGTCGCGACTTCATGGTCGGCAACCTTTACTTCAACCGTGGTTGTACAGGTGCAGTTGTCGGTTACCAACCATTCGGCGGCTTCAAAATGTCAGGTACAGACTCTAAAGCAGGTGGCCCAGACTATCTAGTGCTTCACCTACAAGGTCGTACAGTATCTGAACACCTATAAAATATAACAATATAAACAACTTGAAAGAAGATTGAAGTAAGCAACACAAATCACATTATAGCTCTAGTCGCATTATGCGGTATCTATAATGTGATTTTTTTCAAAAATATTTTAAAGTGTGGAAACTATACAATGGAGTGACATTCTATAAGAAAAATAAAAACAAAGGGATATAGAGGAGGAATCATTTATGACAAGAACAGAAGATATTATCAAAAAAACAGAACACTATGGGGCGCGCAACTATACGCCACTTCCAATTGTCATTTCTGAGGCAGACGGTATTTGGGTAACAGATCCTGAAGGCAATAAATACATGGACATGTTAGCGGCTTATTCAGCAGTTAACCAAGGCCACCGTCATCCTAAAATTATTCAAGCACTAAAAGATCAAGCGGATAAAGTGACACTCGTTTCTCGTGCGTTCAACAGTGATAATTTAGGGGACTGGTACGAGAAAGTCAGTGAATTAACAGGCAAAGAAAAAATCTTACCAATGAATACAGGTGCAGAAGCAGTTGAAACAGCGGTTAAAGCTGCACGTCGTTGGTCTTATGAAGTTAAAGGTATTGATCCAGATAAAGCTGAGATTATTGCGTTTAACGGCAACTTCCATGGACGTACAATGGCGCCGGTATCATTGTCTTCTGAAGCGGAATATCAACGCGGTTATGGTCCTTTACTAGAGGGATTCAAAAAAGTAGATTTCGGAGATGTCGATGCATTAAAAGCAGCTATTAACGAAAATACAGCTGCGATTTTAGTAGAGCCGATTCAGGGTGAAGCGGGTATTAATGTACCACCTGAAGGTTATATGAAAGCGATTCGTGAACTTGCAGATGAGCACAATGTCTTATTTATAGCGGATGAAATCCAATCTGGCTTAGGTCGTTCAGGTAAAATGTTTGCGACAGACTGGGACGATGTAAAACCAGATGTGTACATTTTAGGTAAAGCACTTGGCGGTGGGGTACTGCCAATTTCAGCTGTAGCAGCTGATCATGAAGTGTTAGATGTCTTCACACCAGGTTCACATGGTTCTACATTCGGTGGTAATCCATTAGCTGCAGCAGTTTCTATTGCGGCATTAGATGTGTTGGTAGATGAAAAGCTCGCAGAACGTTCAAGAGAACTCGGTGATTACTTCCAAGAAGAATTAAGAAAGATTGATCACTCAGCTATTAAAGAGGTACGTGGTCGTGGTTTATTCATCGGTTTAGAACTGAAAGAGAATGCGAGACCATATGCTGAAGCATTAAAAGAACAAGGATTATTGTGCAAAGAAACACACGAAACGGTGATTCGATTTGCGCCGCCATTGATTATTTCTAAGGAAGAAATTGATGACGCATTAGAGAGAATTAAGAAGGTTTTCAGCTGAGTTCAAAAAGTTGTAACAAAAGGAATGAAAACCCTTTAAAAAGGTAGCGCTTATGTTACAATACAAATGAAAGCGAAATCATTGTTAGGAAAAAGAGGCGAGAAGGATTATGACTGAGAACAATAATTTAGTGGCATCGACACAACAAATTATCAAAGAAGCTTTGCATAAATTAGGTTTTGATGACGGTATGTATGATTTAGTGAAAGAACCTTTAAGATTTTTAGAAGTTCGTATTCCAGTAAGAATGGATGACGGTACTGTTAAAACTTTCACTGGCTATCGTGCACAACATAATGATGCAGTCGGACCTACTAAAGGTGGCGTTCGTTTCCATCCGAACGTTAACGTGGATGAAGTAAAAGCATTATCAATGTGGATGACAATGAAGTGCGGTATTGTCGACTTACCATACGGCGGCGGTAAAGGCGGTATCATCTGTGACCCACGTGAAATGAGTATTCATGAAGTAGAACGATTATCTCGTGGTTATGTACGTGCAATTTCACAAATTGTTGGACCTTCTAAAGATATACCAGCACCAGACGTAATGACAAACTCACAAATCATGGCTTGGATGATGGATGAGTATAGTGCATTAGATAAATTCAACTCACCTGGATTTATCACTGGTAAACCTATTGTGCTTGGCGGTTCTGAAGGACGCGACCGTTCAACAGCATTAGGGGTAGTTATTGCGATTGAACAAGCGGCTAAAATTAAAAACCTTGATTTAAATGGAGCAAGAATTGTCATTCAAGGTTTCGGTAACGCAGGCAGCTTCTTAGCGAAATTCTTATTTGATAAAGGCGCTAAGATTGTCGGTATCTCAGATGCATACGGTGCATTATCTGATCCAGAAGGTTTAGATATCGATTACCTATTAGACCGTAGAGACAGCTTTGGTACAGTAACAAACTTATTTGAAGAAACAATTTCTAACAAAGAACTCTTTGAATTAGATTGCGACATCTTAATTCCAGCTGCAATTGAAAACCAAATTACAAAAGATAACGCACCAAACATTAAAGCGGATATCTTAGTAGAAGCAGCAAACGGACCTACAACTTTAGAAGCAACACGTATCTTACACGAACGCGGTATCTTATTAGTACCAGACGTACTTGCGAGTGCCGGCGGTGTAACTGTGTCTTACTTCGAGTGGGTTCAAAACAACCAAGGTTACTACTGGACAGAAGATGAAGTAAACGAAAAAATGCGTGATAAATTAATCACAGCATTCAATGATATTTATGAATTAGCACAAAACCGTAAAATTGACATGCGTTTAGCAGCATACATTATCGGTATTAAACGTACTGCAGAAGCAGCACGCTATCGTGGTTGGGCTTAAATTTATAGCTCATAACGAAATTAAGACCTTATCAGTGAAAACTGGTAGGGTCTTTTTTTACTTTTAATTTTATAAATCATAACGAATGAAAAAACCATTACCTGATAACGCTCGGGTAATGGCTTTTCGTATTATAATAAAGCTTTTGCGACTTCAATTTGATGACGTACGGATTCTTGTCCTGTTGAACCGTAACTTTTTCTACGTTTCAAACAATTTTCAGGTTTTAAATAACTATAGATCGTTTCATCAATAGTAGGTGAGAATTCTTGATATTTTTCAAGTGGCACATCGAGTAAATAACAATCGTGTTGAATACACCAATAAACAATTTGTCCTACAATCGCATGTGCTTCTCGGAATGGAATATCTTTTTCCACTAAATAATCTGCAAGTTCTGTTGCGTTTGAGAAGTCTTTGTGTACGGTTTCGTTTAAACGGTCTGTATTCACAGTCAAAGTAGCGAGCATCCCTTCAAAGATACGTAATGAGCCTGTGACTGTATGCACCGCATCGAATAAACCTTCTTTATCTTCTTGCATATCTTTATTGTAAGCTAATGGTAAACCTTTTAATGTCATCAGCATGCTGACTAAATTGCCAGTAGTACGGCCAGTTTTGCCACGAATCAATTCTGCCATATCTGGATTCTTTTTCTGCGGCATGATAGATGAACCTGTTGAAAATGCATCAGATAAAGTGATGAATTTTGCTTCATCTGTTGACCAGAAAATAATTTCCTCAGAGAAACGTGATAAATGAATCATGACAAGCGAAATCGCATTGAGTGTTTCGACAATATAATCACGGTCACTTACAGCGTCTAAACTATTTTCATAAAGTGATGCGAAATCTAAAAGTTCTTGTGTTTTCTGACGATCAATCGGATGTGTTGTACCGCTTAAAGCAGCAGCACCTAATGGATTGATATCGATACGTTTTAAAGCATCGTTAAAGCGGGCTTTATCACGTTCAAGCATCCAGAAATAAGTCATGACATGATGTGCAAAAGAAATTGGCTGTGCACGTTGTAAGTGCGTATAACCTGGCATAATCGTATCGACGTGTTTATCTGCAAGTGAAACAATCGTTTCTTGTAAAGAATGAATCAATTCAATGATTTCTTTGACTGCTTTCTTTGTATAGAGATGCATGTCTGTTGCGACTTGATCATTACGGCTGCGGCCAGTGTGCAATTTACCGCCGACAGGGCCGATACGTTCGATTAATTCATGTTCGATGTTTAAGTGAATATCTTCTAAAGCTTCTGTAAATTCAACTTTACCATCGTGGTAATCTTGTTGGATGTCCTGGAGTCCCTTAATAATGGTGTCGCTTTCTTCAGAAGTAAGGATGCCTTGTTGTGCAAGCATCGTCGCATGTGCAATACTTCCTTGAATATCTTCATCTATTAATAGGTGGTCAAAGTGAATAGAAGCATTAAAAGCATCTACCCACGCTTCAGGTTCTGCTTGGAAGCGACCGCCCCAGGCTTTTTTACTCATGTGAATAACCCCCATGCAACATAGAATTGACTTCAGTCGGCAAGCCGTAAATTTCAATGAATCCTACTGCTGCTTCTTGGTTGAAGGCATCTTCTTTTGTATATGTCGCAAGTTCTTTGTTGTATAGAGAATATGGAGATTTTCTGCCATTTACAACCGCATTACCTTTAAATAATTTCACACGGACTTCACCGCTGACATGTTCTTGAGTTGAATCAATAAATGCTTTTAATGAATCAGTTAAAGGTGAGAACCATAAACCATTGTAGGTTTGTTCTGCGAATTGTTTTTCAATCACAGGTTTGAAGTGTGCCACATCTTTTGTCAATGTGATAGTTTCTAAAGCTTTATGTGCTTTCAGAATGACTTCAGCGCCTGGTGTTTCGTAGACTTCACGTGATTTAATACCGACTAATCTGTTTTCAACATGGTCAATACGGCCGATACCATGTTTGCCTGCTAAGTCGTTTAAATAAAGAATTAAATCATCTAATGGATATGCTTTTCCATCGACTTCTACTGGAATTCCTTTTTCAAACTTCAAAACGATTTCATCAGGTGTATCTGGTGTATCTTCGATTTCTCGAGTTAAATCAAATGCATCTGCAGGCGGTGCTGCGTAAGGATCTTCTAAAATACCACATTCGTTGGCACGGCCCCATAAGTTTTGGTCGATAGAGTAAGGAGAGTCATGGTTGATTGGTACTGGAATGTTATTTTTGATTGCGTAATCAATTTCTTCCTCACGACTCCAACCCCATGAACGTACCGGTGCAAATACTTTCAATTTAGGGTTCAATGCTTTGATGGCTACTTCAAAACGTACTTGGTCGTTACCTTTACCAGTACAGCCATGTGCAATACCTACTGCATCTGTTTTTTCAGCAATTTCAACTAATTTTTTAGAGATTAATGGGCGAGATAATGCTGAAACAACTGGGTATGTGTTTTCATACATTAAATTACCTTTAATTGCATAAGCAACATAGTCATCGCTGAATTCTTTAGTCGCATCAATGATATAGCATTCTACTGCGCCCATATCTAATGCTTTTTGATAAACTTGATCTAAATCTTTTCCTTCGCCGACGTCTAAACAACAAGCAACTACATCGTAACCTTTATCGATCAGCCACTTTACTGCCACACTAGTATCTAATCCGCCTGAATAGGCTAATACGATTTTATCCTTCATAATCTTTACACCTCGTTAGAATAGTTTGAATTTTTTAACATGTTATTATCATAGCAGATTGAAGATGAGAAATAAACCATTATTTTACATAAATATACAAAAAGATGAAATCTCACTCATTTATACCCTATGACAGCAAGGCTTGTTCTAAATGTATGCAAAATTCATAAAAACTATAGAATGTACAACACTTTATTTCCTAGAAAAATAGTAAAAAATGACGATTTTTTCACAATTAAGACGAGTCCTTCAATTTCATAGACAGTTTTATTGATTGTATTATCAGAAATTTAGTAAAATATGAGTGAAATCAAAAAGCAGGAGGCAGTTCAAATGACACATATTGAGCTAGACTATAGTAAAGCTTTAAAATTCGTTGACGAACACGAATTAACACAACAACAAGAAATCGTAAAAACAATTCATCGTGTTATTCACGAAGGTACAGGCGCAGGCAACGACTTTTTAGGCTGGTTAGATTTACCAGTAGATTATGACAAAGAAGAATTCTCTCGTATCTTAGAAGCAGCTAAACGCATCAAAGAACATTCTGATGTATTAGTTGTGATCGGTATCGGTGGTTCTTATTTAGGTGCGCGTGCTGCGATTGAAATGTTAAGTTCAGCATTCAGAACAAGTGATGAATATCCTGAAATCGTATTTGCGGGTAACCACTTATCATCAACTTACTTACATGATTTAATTGAATACCTTGACGGTAAAGATTATTCAGTCAACGTTATTTCTAAATCAGGTACAACAACTGAACCGGCTGTTGCTTTCAGACTCTTTAAACAGTTATTAGAAGATAAATACGGTAAAGAAGAAGCAAAATCACGTATCTTTGCGACTACAGATAAAGAAAAAGGTGCTTTAAAACAATTAGCAACAAACGAAAGTTACGAAACATTCGTAGTACCTGATGATGTAGGCGGCCGTTATTCAGTATTAACAGCAGTAGGTTTATTACCAATTGCAGCTGCAGGCATTGATATCCAAGCGATGATGGATGGTGCTGCTAAAGCGCGTGAAGAATTGAAATCAGATGACTTATCTGAAAACATCGCATACCAATATGCGACATTACGTAATATTTTATACGCTAAAGGTTATACAACTGAAATGTTGATCAACTATGAACCATCATTACAATACTTCAATGAATGGTGGAAACAATTATACGGCGAATCTGAAGGTAAAGACTTCAAAGGTATCTATCCTTCAAGTGCTAACTACACAACTGACTTGCATTCATTAGGACAATATGTACAAGAAGGCCGTCGTTTCTTATTCGAAACAGTGGTTAAAGTTGAAAATCCTAAATTCGATATTACAATCGAAGAAGATGCAGATGATTTAGATGGCTTGAACTACCTTGCTGGTAAAACAATTGATGAAGTAAATACAAAAGCGTTTGAAGGTACATTACTTGCGCACACAGACGGCGAAGTACCAAACTTAGTGGTTAAAGTGCCAAGCATTGATCCAGAAACATTCGGTTATTTAGTATACTTCTTCGAATTAGCTTGTGCGATGAGCGGTTACCAATTAGGTGTTAACCCATTCAACCAACCAGGTGTAGAAGCATATAAACAAAATATGTTCGCATTACTTGGTAAACCAGGTTACGAAGATAAAAAACAAGAATTAGAAGAACGTTTATAATTCTGAAATAAATATAAGACTCTCATATTGCTGACTAGTAATATGGGAGTTCTTTTTTTAGTTTCAAAATACACCTGTTCCCTATATAATAGTAGTAATCGAAGATGAATGAGAGACAGGTGGAGTTATGTCAGCACATCAAATTGAACAGTGGATGCGAGCAATGGGTGAATATGGGGATATACTTGGGTTTTTATTACCGTTTTTAGAATCATTTATTCCTATTTTACCGATGTTCGTATTTGTGTTTGTTAATGTAGATACATTCGGATTATTTTTAGGAATTATAATCTCATGGCTTGGCACATTTTTAGGGAGTTTCGTTGTTTTTTTAATCATACGTTATTTTGCGAACACTAAATTCATGGATAAAGTCAAAGAACGAAAAGAAGTTCAAAAGTTTTTGGGATTTGTGAATCATCAAGGTGTGACACCTATTTTCATTTTATTGTGCTTTCCATTTACCCCAAGTTCTTTAATGAATGTGGTGGCTGGCTTGTCTCAAATGAAACGTCAGACTTTCTTCATTATATTAGCTGTCTCAAACTTGATTGCGATGGCTTTAACAGGTATTTTAGGCAGAGAAATGCATAGCATTTTAGAAAGCCCGATTCGTGTCATGTCAGTGATTGTGATTTTAGCTGGACTTTGGGTAATCAGCAGAAAGTTGGAGCGTCGTTTTATAAAATAACGAAGGAGATAAATAGTGAGAAAAATTGTAAAATATTTGCTTTCCTTGATAATTGCGATTATTATTGTAATGTTGATTCAAGCTTTTATCTTAATCGGTGCAGTGGTACATTCTAATCAGATGTCACCTGCATTGCATCAGGATGATCGTATTTTGGTCAGTAAAGTACAAACCACTTTTAACCAAATACATAATAGTGATATCATCATGTATCGTCATCAAGGACGTATCTACTTTGGACGAGTCATTGGGACACCTGGTGAGTCTGTCGAAATAAAAGCGGGTCAATTGTATCGAGATGACCAACAAGTACATGAAAGTTATCAGGTACAACATCCTATTCAAACCCTAGCATTACGCAATATTAAACATTCAGAAGGAGATATCTTAGCACCTAAACACTATTTAATATTGAATGATGATCGCTCTGATTTAAACGATTCGAGAAAATTCGGAACGATACATCAGCAAGATATTGTGGGGACTGTGTTTTTAAGATATTATCCATGGCGTGATTTTAAAATTTCATTTAATGAATAATTGAGGTGTTTTTACAGTGAAAAAAGAATTGAAAGAATGGATTATAGCCATAGCTATAGCATTGGTTTTAATCTTATTGATTTATAATTTTGTTGCTAAATCTTATACTGTACGCGGAGATTCTATGTTCCCGACGTTAAAAGACGGTGAAAAAGTTATCGTCAACGTGATCGGCTTTAAAATGGGCGGTCTTGATAAAGGTAACGTAATTGTCTTCCATGCAGATAAAAACAGCGACTATGTAAAACGTGTCATCGGAACACCTGGTGACAGTGTAGAATATAAACATGATGTATTGTATGTAAATGGTAAAAAAGTAAAAGAACCGTACTTAGATTATAATGAAAAACATAAAAGTTATGATGAAATCACAGGTACGCTTCAAGTTAAAAACTTGCCTAACTCAGATGGCACAAATAAAATTCCAAAAGGAAAATTATTAGTCCTTGGGGATAACCGTGAAGTGAGTAAAGATAGCCGTTCATTCGGTTTAATTAAAGAAGATCAAGTTGTCGGTAAAGTCAGCTTACGTTACTGGCCTTTAACGAAATTCAAAGTGAACTTCAATCCAGCAGAAAATTAAATGTTAAGATAGATTAGACGAAAAAGAGTTGATACTTTCATTCAAAAATAAGTATCAACTCTTTTTACATTCATAAGGGAAGAAGCACGAAACTATGAGAACATATGTGCTACAATAAATGACAAAGAGGTGAGAAAGGTGACTGAATTTAACGCATATATCGGTCGTGCGGGAACTGGAAAATCCCATGCGATGTTAGACGAAATCAAACAAAAAATGAAACAAGATCCTTTAGGTGATCCGATTATTATCATTGCGCCGACGCAAAGTACATTCCAAATTGAACAAGACTTTGTGAAAGATCCAGAGTTAAACGGGAGTTTACGTGCAGAAGTCCTTCACTTTGAACGACTCAGTCATAGAATCTTTCAAGAAATCGGTGGTCTGACAGAAGATTACGTTTCAAAAGGTGCTATGGAAATGATGGTCTTTGATATCTTGCAAGACCAACGTAAATCATTAAATTTATACCAATCGCAAGTTAAGTATTATGGTTTCAGTTCTAAATTGACAGAACAAATCCAAGACTTTAAAAAGTATGCGGTCACACCTGACCAATTAGATTTATTTATCGCTGAAAATCAGCTTCAACCGAGAACACAAGATAAGCTGCATGATATTGCGTTAGTTTATCATCATTTAGAAGAACGATTAAAAGGCAACTTTGTTTCTTCAGAAGATACACTTTATAAGTTTGTAGAATGTATGGAAAACTCTGAGTGGTTAAAACATGCTGAGATATACATAGATGGTTTCCATAACTTCTCAACACTTGAGTATTTAATGATTGAAACATTAGTTAAACATGCCAAGTCTGTAAATGTTTTACTGACAACTGATGGCAATAAAGACCCATTTAGTTTATTTAGAAAGACATCATCTGTATTAACGCATTTAGAAGAGATTGCGTATCGATTAAATATTAACTTGAACCAACGTCTGTTTACGACACAATATCGTTTCGACAATTCAGATTTAAACCAATTAGAAACACAATTTGACGCACTTCAAGTTAATCCGCAACCAAACAATGGACACGTTAATATTTTAGAAGCTTCTAATGTACGTGAAGAAGTGAATGCGATTGCGCGAGATATTATTCGTAAAGCACGTGAAGAAAATATTCGCTTCCAAGACGTCGCTATTCTCTACCGTGATGAAGCCTACGCGCATTTAATGGAAAGTGTCATGCCTGAATACGATATTCCATTTAATATTGATACAAAAAAATCTATGACGCATCATCCAGTGATGGAGATGCTACGTTCACTCATTGAAGTTATCGAAACAAAATGGAGTTTTGAACCATTGATGCGCTTATTTAAAACACAAGTGCTGACACGTAAATACGAAGATAGCCGTTACCTTACAGATATCTTAGAAAACTTTGTCTTAGAAAGAGGTATTTATGGAAAGCGTTGGATAGATGACAGCTACTTCAAAATCGAACAATTTAATCAAATGGGCTTAAAGCGCCAACCGATGACAGAAGAAACAGAAGAAGTGTATCGTCGTGTCATTGATTTAAAAGATTTTGTGATGCATCATATTTTAAAATTTGAACAAGCTTTAAGTGAAGCACATACCGCAGTAGAATTTGCGGCTGCTTTCTATAAAGTATGCGAAGCCTTTAATTTACCGAGTCAATTAATGACTGAACGTGATGAGTTGGATTTAGCAGGCAAACATCAACAAGCTGAAGAACTTGATCAAGTTTGGAATGGTTTGATTCAAACATTAGATGATCTTGCGACAGTCTTTGGAGATACTGAAATGTCACAAAAACGCTTCTTAGAATTATTCGATGTCGGCTTAGAACAATTAGAATTTGTGATGATTCCACAAACTTTAGACCAAGTGTCTATCGGTACGATGGACTTAGCAAAAGTAGATAATAAAACGCATGTCTATATTGTGGGTATGAATGATGGCATTATGCCCCAAGCGATCTCTAATTCAAGCTTAATCAGTGATGAAGAGAAAAAATACTTCCAAGAAGAAACGCAATTAGAACTGAGTCCGACAGCAGATATCTTACAAATGGATGAAGCCTTTGTGTGCTATATTGCGATGACACGTGCAACTACTTATGTGACATTTTCATACAGCTTAATGGGCTTAAATAATGATGAAAAAGAAGCAAGTCCATTTATCCAAAGTATCAAAGATTTATATACGAATTTAGAGGTACAAAATATCGCCTTTATTGCACAACAAAATCCATTAACGTTAATGGAACACCCACATCAAACAAAAATCAATCTATTTGAAGCTCTTCAAAGTTGGTTGCATCATGAATTAACCGCAGAGTCTTGGTTAGATGCGTATCAAGCAATGCTGCATCACGATAAACTGAAACAAGGTTTAAACTATCTGACATCTGCATTGACGTATGATAATAAAACCGTACAACTGAATGAAACACAAACAAAAGATTTGTATGGGTCAACTATTAATGCCAGTGTATCGCGTTTTGAAGGTTACCAAAATTGTCCGTTCAAACACTATGCTTCTCATGGTTTACGCTTGAACGAACGTACAAAATATAAACTAGAGAACTTTGATTTAGGAGATATCTTCCATGCAGTTTTAAAATATATTGCGGATAAAGTTCAAGGGGATTTCAAAAACCTGACAAATCAACAGATACGTCAATTAACAACAGAAGCTTTAGAACAAATATTGCCGACAGTGCAATACAATCTATTGAATTCTACTGCGCATTATCGTTATATGTCTCAACGTATCGGTGCGATTGTTCAATCTACATTGACTGCGTTGAAATACCAAGGCAGTTTCTCTAAATTCAGACCTCAAGCGTTTGAAAAATCATTTAGAAGAAAACCGAAAAATCCAGATCAGCTTCAAGCAGAAGCGTTATATACTACACAAGGCATACCGATTAATATCCGTGGCCAAATCGACCGTATTGACACGTATACGAACCAAGACCGCAGTTTTGTGAATATTATCGACTACAAGTCATCAGAAGGCAGTTCAGAATTAGATTTAACTAAAGTGTATTATGGACTCCAAATGCAGATGATGACGTATATGGATGTCGTGCTTCAAAATAAAGAAAGACTAAACTTAGCAGCACAAACTGAACCTGGCGGCTTACTTTATTTCCATGTCCATGAACCACGTGTAAAGTTCTCAAATTGGGCAGATATTGATGAAGAGAAACGTCAAAAAGAATTATTGAAATCCTTTAGATTAAGCGGCTTGGTCAACAATGATCCAGATGTGATTGAGGCAGAAGATTCACGCTTAGAACCTCAATTTACTTCTGATATTGTTCCGTTGAATATGTTGAAAAGCGGCGCATTAGGTAAAAGCAATCCAGTCGCAGATACAGATACAATTTATAAATTTATTGAACATAATAAACAGAACTTCACACAAATTGCGTCTGATATTATGGATGGCCATACGGAGGTCGCTCCGATGAAATATGATCAAAAATTACCGTGTCGTTTTTGTAATTATCGTTCCGTGTGTCATGTGGACGGCATGATTGACAGTAAACGTTATCGTACAGTAGATGAAACGATTAACCCGATAGAATTATTGAAAGTAGCATCAGAAGAAGAGGAGGATGACGCATGATACCAGAAAAACCGAATGATGTGATTTGGACAGACGGCCAATGGAAAAGTATTTACGCGAAAGGCCAAGATACTTTAGTAGCAGCTGCAGCGGGTTCTGGTAAAACGGCTGTATTGGTTGAAAGAATTATTCAACGTATCTTACGTGATGAGGTTGATGTTGACCGTTTATTAGTTGTGACGTTTACCAATTTAAGTGCACGTGAGATGAAGCACCGCGTCGAACAACGTATCCAACAAGCATCTTTAGAAAATCCAAGTAATACACACTTGAAAAATCAACGCGTTAAAATTCATCAAGCTCAAATTTCGACGTTGCATAGTTTTTGTTTAAAACTTATCCAGCAACATTATGATGTGCTAGAAATTGATCCGAATTTCAGAACCAGCAGCGAGGCTGAAAACATCTTACTCTTAGAACAAACTATAGATGAAGTGTTAGAACAATATTATGATGCGTTAGATCCAGCCTTTATTGATTTAACAGAACATTTATCTTCTGATAGAAGTGATGACAAGTTCAGAAAAATCATTAAGAATCTGTATTATTTCTCATTTGCGAATCCACAACCGATGGCTTGGCTGTCATCATTAGTGGAGCCTTATAACAATACTGACACTCAAGATGAGTACTTGGCCTTATTAATCAATATTGCGAAAGTCTATATGTATACGGCACTTGAAAATTTAAATAAGAGTTACGACTTATACCATGAATTCGCAGGTGTTGAAAAACATTTAGAAGTGGTTGAAGGTGAGCGTGCGTTTTTAGCACGTGCTATGGAAGGGGATGTTTTAAATACTGAGTTAATCAGTGAACATCAATTGCCAAAGCGTTTTCCAAGTATTACCAAGAAGCTTAAAGAAGCGAATGAAGGCTTTGAAGACGGCCTAAAACTCGCGAAATCATATTATGATGACTATAAAGCAGCAGTTGAGAAAGTGAAAAAAGATTATTTCTCACGTTCAGCAGAAGATTTAAAAGCAGATATGCAGACGCTAGCACCTAGAGTAGCGGTATTAGCACAAATTACACAAGATGTGATTGAACAGTTCAGCCTCAAAAAGCGTAGTCGTAATATCTTAGATTTCTCTGACTATGAACACTTTGCGTTGCAAATTTTAATGGATGAAGCAGGGAATCCGACTGAAATTGCATGTCATTACCGTGACCGCTTCGACGAAATCTTAGTGGACGAGTATCAAGATACCAACCGCGTACAAGAACAGATTTTAAGTTGTTTGAAACGCGGCGACGAAACAAATGGCAACCTCTTCATGGTTGGTGACGTGAAACAATCGATTTATAAGTTCAGACAAGCGGATCCTAGTTTGTTTATTGAAAAATACAATCGTTTCAATATAGATGGCAGTTCTGGCATGCGCATTGATTTATCGCAAAACTTCCGTTCTAGACCTGAAGTATTATCTACAACCAACTATTTGTTTAAGCATATGATGGATGAAGCAGTCGGTGAGATTGTTTACGATGAAGCGGCACAATTGTATTTCGGTGCACCGTTTGATGATAGACCGCATCCATTACATTTAAATGTTTTAGTAGAAGAAGCAGAATCTGAACTTACAGGTGATGAACAAGAAGCGGAATATATTGCAGATCAAGTTGAAACCATTTTAAATCAACATGAAGTCTATGACATTAAGAACAAGACTTATCGTAAACCGACGTATAAAGATATTGTGATTTTAGAGCGTGGATATAGTCGTTCTCGTGCATTGCAGCAGGTGTTTAAAGACCGAGATATTCCGTTTCATGTAAATAGTAAAGAAGGGTACTTTGAACAAACTGAAGTCAGACTGGTCTTATCTTTCTTAAGAACGGTAGATAACCCGCTTCAAGACATCTATTTAGTCGGTCTGATGCGTTCTGTTATCTATCAATTTACAGAAGATGAACTCGCAAGTATTCGTATTGTCAGTCCGAATGATGATTATTTCTATCAATCGATTCAGCATTATATGCAGAGTGAAGAAGCGGATGTGCGCTTAGTTCAAAAACTTCAAGGCTTCTTAGATGATTTAGCATTTTATCAAGCGTTCAGTTTAAAACATCCGGTCTATCAATTGATTGACCGCTTCTACAATGATCGCTTTGTGATTCAATATTTCAGTGGTTTAATCGGCGGTAAAGGCAGACGTGCAAACCTTTATGGTTTATTCAATAAAGCTGTAGAATTCGAGAAATCCAGCTTCAGAGGACTCTTCCAGTTTATTCGATTTATTGATGAATTAATTGAAAGAGGTCAAGACTTCGGTGAAGAGAATGTCGTTGGTCCGAATGATGATGTGGTACGTATGATGACCATTCACTCTAGTAAAGGTTTAGAGTTCCCATTTGTGATTTATTCTGGATTAAGTAAACAGTTTAATAAACAGGATTTAAGTCAACCAGTGATTTTAAATCAAAAATACGGATTAGGTTTGACTTACTTTGATACTGAACTAGATATCACGTTCCCATCACTTGCCTCTGTGACACTTAAAGCCATTAATGAAAATGAAATCATTTCTGAAGAAATGCGTTTAATGTATGTAGCCTTAACAAGAGCCAAAGAGCAATTATTCTTAATTGGACGTGTGAAGAGCGAACAAGCATTAGATAAAATGGTTGGTACAGCAATTGCAGGAGATAAATTGCCTGTTAGTTACCGTTTGAGTGCGAAAACGCCATTTGAACTGATTTATCCGATTTATGCGAAATATCAATCTCACAGTATTACTAATGATTTGAAGTTTGAACAAGATATTAATGATTTAGCATTACCGCTTCAACCTAAAGTAGAAATTCAAATCGATGATTATGGTGATATCAAACCAGATGAAACAGAAGAAGACAAAGAGGATTATCGTACGGTGGCAGATATTATTGATTATCAGTCTGGTCAACCAGAAGTAGAACGTCAAATTGAACAACAATTAGCGTTTGAATATCCATATCAAAAAGATATGGTCAAACCGACGAAACAATCTGTATCTGAATTGAAACGTCAGTTAGAAACAGAAGAAAGCGGCACAAGTTATGAACGTGTCCGCCAATACCGTTTAGGTGCTTCGACTTATGAACGTCCACAATTTTTACGTCAACATCAAAAACGTAAAGCTAATGAAATCGGAACATTGATGCATACAGTGATGCAGCATTTACCGTTTAAAACTGAGCGTATGACTGAAGATGAATTAGATCAATATATTGATCATTTGATTGAGAAGAATATTATCGAAGATGATGCGAAACAAGACATTCGTATGAAAGAAGTTGTTAAATTCATCAATAGTGATCTTTATATGAAGATTGCGCAAAGTGATCAGATTATGCGCGAAGTACCTTTTGTGGTTAACCAAAGTAAAGTTGATCACGAAATGGATCAAAATGAAGATGTTTCTATTATCCAAGGGATGATTGACTTGATTTACCGACAAGATAATCAGTATTACTTTGTGGACTATAAAACTGACGCCTTTAACCAACGAAAAAGTGAAACAGATGAAGAAGTCGGCGAAAAATTAAAAGCGCATTATAAAGTACAAATGTACTATTATCAAGCCGCACTTGAGACGATTTTAAACACGAAAGTCAAAGGTTCGCTGTATTTCTTCCAATACGGTGAATTAAGATTAGATGACACTTCGCATTAATTCCAAATGGACAGGGTAGAGATAATTAAGAGGATTAGACGTTTAGTTTGTATTTTCATATTATCACTCCCTATATTTGGAAGTGTTTATTAAATATTTGTTATTTTTCTGAAAATACAGTTATAATGTAAATTAAGATTGAGATGAGGAGCTGATATTGAATGAAATTTTTATCATTCAAATATAATGATGAAACATCGTATGGTGTGAAAGTAAAACGTGAAGAAGCAGCTTGGGATTTAAGAAAAGTTTTCGCAGATTTTGGTGAAGGCGACTTCCATCCTAAGACTTTATTAGGAGGTTTAGAACAAAACCATACATTAGATTTCCAAGAGCAAGTGCGTAAAGCAGTTGTCGCAGCAACAGATAGTCCAAATTCAGAAGACTATAAAGTACAATTTGCAGACTTAGAATTTTTACCACCTGTGACACCGCCGAACAATGTGATTGCATTCGGACGTAACTATAAAGAGCATGCGGATGAATTGAATCATAGTGTAGAACGCTTATACGTGTTCACTAAAGCAGCATCATCTTTAACAGGTGATGAATCAACAATTCCTAACCATAAAGATATTACAGATACATTGGATTATGAAGGTGAATTAGGGGTTGTTATCGGTAAATCAGGCGAGAAAATTCCTAAAGGTTTAGCATTAGACTATGTATACGGTTATACAATCATTAACGATATCACAGACCGTACAGCACAACGTCAACAAGACCAAGCCTTTTTATCTAAAAGCTTAACTGGAGGTTGCCCTATGGGTCCTTATATCGTTACTAAAGATGAATTACCGACACCTGAAGACGTAAATATTGTCACAAAAGTAAACAATGAAATTCGTCAAGATGGCAATACAAGTCAAATGATTCTTAAAATTGATGAATTGATCGCAGAAATCTCTAAATTTGTTGCTTTACACCCAGGTGATATCATTGCGACAGGTACACCATCAGGTGTTGGGGCAGGTATGAATCCACCTCAATATTTACAACCTGGTGATGAAGTTAAAGTTACAATCGATAATATCGGTACTTTAACTAACTTTATCTCTAAAGAAGAAGAGTAATTAATTATCATCATGCTTTTTAATTAAGCATATTATTATAATAAAGCCCGAGTTGAAATGAATTTGTTTCAACTCGGGTCTTTTAATATCCAAAATAGAAAAATTAATTTTCACTTAAAGTTTAAAAGCAATAAGAAAAGCTCATCACATGTAGTGACGAGCTTTAAATAGTTTATTAATTACCAATACCGAATAGGCTTGAGATTGGTCCTTCTGGTAAGATAATGCCTAATGCCATTGTGATAATGATTAGAACAATTGTACCCCAGAATAAACCTGTGTGTGAAACTGAACGTTCTTTACGGATTAATGTCACTTCCATTAAAGCAACAACTGCGATACCGCAAATCATTTTTAATGTGAGTAACATATGTGCACTACCTGTTGCAGTAGCGAATTCTACAACAACTTGCCACACACCACTGAATAAGATCAGTACTAAGAACAAACGTAATGCCATGTGCAACGGTTTGTAAGCTTTCTTAGGTGCACCGGGTGATTTAAAACTGAAATAAGCTGCGATAAATAAAATGATCCCGATGACCCAGCTGAAAATGTGTAAATGTAACATGTAATTTCCCCATTTCTTCAATATTCCGTATCTATGATAACATATAACCTTAGCTTAATTATAATGATTATAATTATTTTTAATTTATTTTTGAATACTTGATGGTTTTATGGATTTTCTCTAAATAATATATATTATTTAGATTGCGCTTTATAACCCACCATATTAATAATATCTTTAGGTGAACTATAAGGCGGCGCATAAGCTGGTTCAAATTCAGTTAGTTCATCAATGGTCATATTGTTTTGCATGGTCATAGATAGTACATCAATACGTTTATCTGCACCTGCTTTACCGACTGCGGCAGCGCGTAAAATACGACGTGTATCTTTGTCGAAATAGACACGTAAATGGACACGTTCTGCGCCAGGGAAGTAGCTGGCATGGTTGTATTGTTCATTTTCAGTCATACCATAATTAAAGTGTTTCAATTCGTTTGGTGAGATACCGACACTCGTTAAAGTATAATCAAAGAATTTCACCGCATTTGCGCCTAAGAAGCCTTTAAATGGCGGAGCACTGTCTAAAGCGATATGTTGTGCTACAATGCTGGCAGCACGATGTGCACCCCAAGCTAGCGGTACACGTGTTGGTAAGTCAACATGACGATAATAGTAAGAGGCAATGTCGCCAATCGCATAAATGTCTTCAAAGTTCGTTTGGAAGTATGCGTTGACTGGGACATAACCATCGTCATCTAATTTGATGTCAGTACCTTTAAATGATTCATTGTTCGGTACAATACCGAGCCCTTCAATAATCATGTCGAAGTCTTCTTGTTTACCTGATTTGAAGTGCACCGTTTTACCCTCTACAGTGTCAATTTCTTCATTGAGTCGATAATCAATTTTGCGTTCATCCATCGCATCGAAAATCACTTGGTTCATATCTTGATCCATGAATTTATTGACTTTATCTGAGCGGTGGATTAATACCGTTTCTAAACCGTGATGATATAAGTTTTCTAAGACTTCTAATGAAATGTAGCCGGCACCGACAATCAGCACCTTTTTAACATTATTTTGTTTAATGTAGTTTTCAATCGCATCTGTATCTTCTAGGTTACGTAGTGTAAAGGCCATATCAGTGTCCAGTGGGAGTGAGTTTGCGCGACAACCTGGACTTAAAATTAATTTATCGTAATTGTCTGTGAATGTTTCGCCAGTCTCTCTGTTTTTGACTGTCACTTCTTTTTTAGAAGGATCAACATGTGTGACTTCGTGATAGACATGTGCATCGATATCTTTTTGTTCTTTTAAACCTTCAGGTGTGTAATTGAGCAATTGCGAACGATCTGGAATAATACCGCCTAAATAATAGGGAAGACCACAGTTCGCAAAAGTCACATCGCGATCTTTCTCATACACCGTTATCTTATAGTCTGAATTTAATCGGCGTAATTGGCTTGCGACTGTTGCGCCGCCAGCGACACCGCCGACAATAATAATATGTGTCATGTTTTTACCTCCAATATGATGTAATAAAAAAACAAGGTTGATACAAAGTGTCATAATAGATTGTCTTTAAAACACTTGCAAACCTTGAATTGATAAGATTTATATTAACAAGAATGCACGTTTGCGTTTTCTTGATAAGGAATATTTAAACTGAAAAAGTCATTTAAATAACGGCCGATACCGTCTTGGTTGTTAGAATAAGTTGTTTCTTTTGCGATGTGTTTCAGTTCATCTAAGCCGTTATCCATCGCTACGCCATGTTTCGCGTATTTAATCATTTCGGTATCGTTATCTTCGTCGCCGAAAGCGATAATGTGATTACGGTCTACACCGAGTGCATCTTTCACACTATCAATTCCTCTCGCTTTACTTATACCCCGTTTAACAATCTCTATAACTGGGAATGGCGCACCCCAGCGGCGATGTTCAATACTTTCTGCGAAGAAACGTGACAACATTTGTTTTACTCTTGGAATCATATGCTCTTCGGCTTCGATTAAAATAGAAGTCGGTGATTCATTTAATTGGCTGACGATATCTCCAGTCTCAATTTTAGGATTGCCCATAGAGAAACCTTCGAATAGATGTTCATCGTACGTATCGATAAAGACATGGTCTTTTACTTCTGCGATAATATTTTTTACCTGCATATTACGTAATGCGTCAATAATACTTGAGGCCAAGTCTGGATCCAATGTTTCATGTGTGACAGGGAAGTCAGCATCTGTCGGATTATGCACATAGGCACCATTGAAGTTGACAATCGGCGTATTTAAGCCTAATTGGTCATAATAAGGGCGGCTGGCTCTGAAAGGTCTGCCTGTCGCAATCATGATATGGTGGCCTTGTTCTTTTAACGTTTGTAAAACTTTAAATGTATATGGTGAAATTTCTTTTTCATCGTTTAATAATGTTCCGTCTAAATCTAAACAAATTAAATAAGGTTCCATAGTATAATCTCCTTGTGCTTAAGTTGATAAATAAATCTAAATGCGGTTTGACGCATGAAATGGATGAATTGAGTATAAACACTGCTCAATCTCCTTATATGAAACATTGTCTATAAATAGGCTGATTCATTTTTTGTGAATGTATTCCTATAATAGCATTTTATTGGAGTTTTGTCGGATATTTGATATATTGATAATAACCATAATTGCATAAAAGAGGTGAATATAATGGATGAAGCATTAAAAGATAATATCTTAGGTGCATTAGAAAACGTAATTGACCCTGAGCTCGGCATTGATATCGTCAACTTAGGTTTAGTATATAAAGTCAATCTCGAAGACGATGGTTTATGTAAAGTAGAGATGACACTAACATCAATGGGTTGTCCTTTAGGACCGCAAATTATTGAACAAATCAAAATGGCACTTGCAGAAATTCCAGAAATTCAAGATACTGAAGTGAATGTTGTTTGGAATCCGCCATGGAATAAAGATATGATGTCACGCTATGCGAAAATCGCTTTAGGCGTGAGCTAAGAGATATCATGCCAATGATATAAGAAATGAAACGACTTATTTGTTTAAAGCTAATGAAAAATAGCTGAAGACGATAAGTCGTTTTTTTATCCCGAATTGTACTTGTTCACAAAATTGTTATAAATGAGTTGTGCGACTCATGCTAAATAAAAGATTTATTCAAATAACTATAAAATATCTTGATATTGCAAGAATATTACATTAATATTACAATTGGTAATTATGACACTCACGTGTTCTGTCACATACATAGAGCACAATGAACCACGCAAAATCTTAAATCAGAAAGAAAGGTAAATGCATGACTAATTTGAAACGCAGTTCAGCTCAGAACAGTGCATCACCTGAAAAACCTAAAAAAATGAACTATATGCCTGGTTTAGATGGGTTAAGAGCAATTGCTGTGCTCGGTATTCTTATCTACCATTTAAATAAACAATGGCTTTCAGGCGGATTTCTTGGTGTAGATACGTTCTTTGTTATTTCTGGATATTTAATCACAAGTCTTTTATTAATAGAACATCATCAAACAGGAACGATCAGTTTAAAGCGCTTCTGGTACAGACGTATTAAACGTTTGATTCCAGCAATGTTATTTGTGGTCAGTGTAACTACGATATTCACGTTGTTATTCCAAAGAGATGAAATACTTCGTGTTAAACAAGATGCGATTGCGGCTATTTTTTACGTCTCTAACTGGTGGTATATCGCTAAAGATGTCAATTATTTCGACCAATTTTCATTTGAACCTTTAAAACATTTATGGTCTCTTGCGATTGAAGAACAATTCTATTTATTCTTTCCTTTAGTTTTGATTTTATTACTGGCTAAAGTTAAGAAACATAAACAAATTGTATTGATATTTTGGATTATCTCATTAGCTTCATTATTAGCAATGGTGTGGATTACACATCCTGGCATGAACTTCTCGCGTGTGTACTTCGGTACAGATACACGCTTGCAAACGTTATTACTCGGTGTCATTCTTGCATTTTTATGGCCGCCGAACCGTTTGAGAAAAGATCCACCACTTGCGGTACGTATGTCAGTTGATTTGATGGGAGTTATCTCATTAGCAATTTTAATGACTTTATTTGTCGTTGTAGAAGACCAAAGTTACTGGATTTATAACGGTGGTTTCTACTTGATTTCAGGGATTACACTCTTCTTAATTGCAAGTGTGGTACACCCGAGCGGCTTATTAGCACGCTTTATGGGCAATCCATTATTTGTATATATCGGACAACGCTCATATAGTTTATATTTATGGCATTTCCCAATTATCGTATTATTGCATCGCTACTTTGTAGCAGGACAAATTCCAGTATGGGTATATGTCGTAGATGTTGTTTTAACATTCATTATGGCCGAAGTGTCTTATCGTTATGTTGAAACACCATTTAGAAAACAAGGCTTTAAAATGTTGTCATTTAGAACGAAATCAAAACGTATTTGGGTTCATTGGCTGGCATTATTAGTCATTGCGATTCCGTTTGCGGTAATTTTAGCAGGTGTCTTTGATCATTACGGTAAAGATAAAACTGCGGATAAAGCGACTCAATTCAATACAAATTCAATTGATAAATATGTGGTACGCCCAGTGCCGTATGGCAAAATTGATTTCTTAGGCAATGGCGGCGGTAAGCAGCCAGAAGAACAAGTTGAAGTATACAATAAAGTGAAACCTTTATTAATCGGTGACTCTGTTATGGTTGATATTGGTGAACGCTTTAAAGAACAAGTACCGCATTCAGTCATTGATGGTAAAGTGGGACGTAATATGTACCAAGCTAAACCATTAATCGAACAAAATTACAGTCACTATAATAAAAAAGGCGACCAAGTCATTATTGAATTAGGTACGAATGGTGACTTCAATAAAGAACAATTAGATGATGTCATCGCATCATTCGGTAAAGCGGACATCTATTTAGTCAACACACGTGTGCCGCGTTCTTATGAAGGACACGTTAACCAATTGATGAAAGAAGCGGCTAAAGAACATAAAAACGTTAAACTCGTAGATTGGTATAAACGTTCTGCAGGACATCCTGAATACTTCGCATATGACGGTATTCATTTAGAATATCCAGGTGTTAAAGCATTATCTGATGAAATCATTAAAACAATGGGTCTCAGTAAAAAAGACAAATAAATAGAAACGAATACAAGAACTGAAATCAGAAAATGAACGCTGATTTCAGTTCTTTCTTATATTTAGAGTGAGTTTGTTATAGGTAAAAGTTTTGTGGTAAAGCATATGAGGAATGACTTAAAAAGAAGAGAAAAATTTACTGAAACGAAGCGTTATAAGTTGAAAAATAAAGGGGCGATGCTCTATACTATGTATAAGGTCAAAGAAAGTCAAAGTCAAAAGGACTTGCAAGCATACTGAGTAACAGAGGTGAAGAGAATGGATGCAAATAAGATGACCTATGCCGTGCAAGAAGCGTTACAACAAGCGATTCAACTTGCACAAGACTATGAACAACAAAATGTAGAAATAGAAGCAGTGTTATTAGCTGCCTTAAAAGAAACAGATAGTTTATTTAATAGTGTATTAGAACGTGCCAATATTGATACGAGTGAATTAGCGAACGCATATGATTCAAAATTAAAACGCCATGCGACAGTTAAAGGCGATAATATTCAATATGGTCAATATATCGGCAATGAAACCAATACGCTGTTTAATAAAGCAGAAGCTATTATGAAAGACTATGATGATGAGTTTGTATCAATGGAACATGTGTTGTTAGCAGCCATGGAAGTTGATGAGACAACTAAATCATACGTCGGTAATAAAAATGAAGTAATCAAAGAAATTATTAAGAAGATCAGAGGAGGAAATCACGTGACATCACAAAATCCAGAAGCAAACTATGAAGCACTTGAAAAATATGGTCGTGATTTAGTAGAAGAAGTCCGACAAGGAAATATGGATCCAGTTATCGGAAGAGATGAAGAAATTCGTAATACGATTCGTATCTTAAGTCGTAAAACGAAAAATAACCCTGTCTTAATCGGGGAACCAGGTGTCGGTAAAACTGCGATTGTTGAAGGATTAGCACAACGAATTGTGAAAAAAGACGTGCCGGAATCCTTATTAGATAAAACAATCTTCGAATTAGACCTAAGTGCATTAGTGGCTGGTGCAAAATACCGTGGTGAATTCGAAGAACGCTTAAAAGCAGTCTTAAAAGAAATTAAAGATGCTGACGGTCGTATTATTCTCTTTATCGACGAATTGCATATGCTAGTCGGTGCAGGTAAAACCGATGGTGCGATGGATGCAGGCAACATGTTGAAACCGATGTTAGCACGTGGTGAATTACACTGTATCGGTGCAACAACTTTAAATGAGTATCGTGAATATATTGAAAAAGACTCAGCATTAGAACGTCGTTTCCAAAAAGTAAACGTGTCTGAACCTGATGTAGAAGATACGATCTCTATTTTACGTGGATTGAAAGAACGCTATGAAGTGTATCATGGTGTACGTATTCAAGACCGTGCATTAGTTGCTGCAGCAGAATTATCAGATCGTTATATCACAGATCGTTTCTTACCAGATAAAGCAATTGACTTAGTAGACCAAGCATGTGCGACAATTCGTACAGAAATGGGTTCTAACCCAACAGAACTCGACCAAGTCAACCGTCGTGTAATGCAGTTAGAAATTGAAGAAAATGCGCTACAACATGAATCAGACAGTGTCAGCCAACAACGTTTGAAAGAACTTCAAGAAGAGCTTTCAAATGAAAAAGAAAAACAAGCAGCGTTACAATCTCGTGTAGAACAAGAAAAAGAAAAAATTGCGAAACTACAAGAAAAACGAGCAGAGCTTGATGAAAGCCGTAAAGCATTAGAAGATGCTGAAAATAACTATAATCTTGAAAAAGCAGCGGAATTGCAACACGGTAAAATCCCTCAATTAGAAAAAGAATTACGTGAATTAGAAGATGCGTTCCAAGATGATCAAGTTGGTGATGAAGAACGTATTATCCGTGAAATTGTGACAGATGAAGAAATCGGAGATATCGTCAGTCAATGGACAGGTATTCCAGTTACAAAATTAGTGGAAAGTGAACGTGACAAATTACTACACTTAAACGATATCTTGCATGAACGTGTCGTAGGTCAAGATAAAGCCGTTGATTTAGTTGCAGATGCGGTTATCAGAGCACGTGCAGGTATTAAAGACCCTAACCGTCCAATCGGAAGTTTCTTATTCCTAGGACCAACAGGTGTCGGTAAAACAGAGCTTGCGAAAACTTTAGCTTCTAGCTTATTCGATTCAGAAAAACACATGATTCGTATCGACATGAGTGAGTATATGGAAAAACACTCTGTCTCTCGTTTAATCGGAGCGCCTCCAGGCTATGTCGGTCATGATGAAGGCGGTCAATTAACAGAAGCAGTGCGTCGTAATCCTTACTCAGTTATCTTATTAGATGAAGTAGAAAAAGCACACTCTGATGTCTTCAACGTGTTATTACAATTATTAGATGAAGGTCACTTAACAGATTCTAAAGGCCGTAACGTAGACTTCAAAAACACAATCATCATTATGACAAGTAACATTGGTTCGCAAATCTTACTTGAACAAGTGAAAGAAACAGGTGTAATTACAGAAGACACAGAAAAAGCAGTCATGAATAATTTAAATCAATTCTTCAAACCTGAAATCCTGAACCGTATGGATGATATTGTATTATTCCGTCCATTATCAGTAGATGACATGAGCTTGATTGTAGAAAAAATCTTAGCAGAATTGAATATCCGCTTATTAGATCAACGAATTTCAATTGAAGTGTCAGACGCAGCGAAAAAATGGTTGGGTGAAGAAGCATATGAACCGCAATTTGGTGCGCGTCCATTAAAACGTTTTGTACAACGTCAAATTGAAACGCCGTTAGCACGTATGATGATTAAAGAATCATTACCAGAAGGTACAACAATTAAAGTTGACTTAGATGATGATGGTTTACAATTTGATGTAGAAAAAGCACAAATATAATGATTAATATAAAGAAACAGCCGTATCGCATTTGATACGGCTGTTTTCATACATAAAAAAATCCAGCAAGAACTTTTGCTGGATGCGAAATGCGGGCTGTTATTGTTTACTGTCTTCTTCTGCAGCAGATGGCTTAATAGGTTTCATTAGTGCGTCTAAAGCAACGATAGCAAGTGTAAAGACAACTGCTAAAACTAATGGAAGAACCATATCTAATGTTCCGCCGCCGGCTAAACTGTTTAACACGAAGTTAACCATTTGAAGCAGCAAAACAGACCAGAATAGTACCATAATGTATTTCATCTGTTGTGCCTCCATATTTCATCTTTAGTTCAATTATAAAATAGAGTGATTGCTTTGTATAGTGAAATCAGGAAATTCGACACAAGAGCCAAGTTGTAGAAGATGAAACAACATCACATTTATTGTGATACGCGCGTTCAAATATTATAATAGTGTAAGCAATGTCATGATGGATACGAATAAAGCACTTGTATTCAAAAAGTAGAATATGATAAATTAATACCTGGTATTAAAATTATTTTTAAGAAGGTGTAGAACCATGAATGTGGGTATTAAAGGTTTTGGAACTTACGTTCCAGAAAAAGTAGTAGACAATGCCTATTTTGAATCGTTTTTAGAAACATCTGATGAATGGATTTCTAAAATGACTGGAATCAAAGAACGTAGATGGGCAGGCGAAGACGAAGAAACATCAGATCTTGCTTATGAAGCAAGTGTGAAAGCAATTGAAGATGCAGGAATTAAACCTGAAGATATAGATATGGTAATTGTCGCAACATCAACAGGAGACTTCCCGTTTCCAACTGTAGCAAATATGTTGCAAGACCGTTTAGGTTTAGGAAAAGTTGCGACGATGGATCAATTAGCAGCATGTTCAGGATTTATGTATTCCTTGATTACTGCCAAACAGTACATACAGTCAGGTGACTATCATAATATTTTAGTAGTCGGTGTGGATAAACTTTCTAAAATTACTGATTTAACAGATCGTTCGACTGCTATTTTATTCGGTGATGGTGCAGGTGCAGCAGTAATCGGTGAAGTATCTGAAGGACATGGTATCTTAAGCTATGAAATGGGTTCTGACGGCAGTGGCGGCAAGTATTTATACTTGAACCACGATAACGGCAAAATCTTTATGAATGGTCGTGAAGTGTTTAAATTTGCGGTTCGTATTATGGGAGAAGCTTCTCGTAATGTAGTGGATAAAGCCGGATTAACTGCTGATGATGTCGATATGTTCGTACCGCATCAAGCGAACATCAGAATCATGGAATCTGCTCGTGAACGCTTAGGTATTCCAAAAGAAAAAATGAGTGTATCAGTAGATAGATTCGGCAATACTTCAGCGGCTTCTATTCCGTTAAGTATTGGACAAGAACTCGAAAACGGCAGAATTAAAGACGGCGATGTCTTAGTGCTAGTCGGTTTCGGCGGCGGCCTGACTTGGGGCGCAATTACATTAAGATGGGGAAAATAGGAGGATAAGGTATGAGCAAAGAGCAACGCGTTGTAATTACAGGAATTGGCGCATTATCTCCATTAGGAAATGATGCAGAAACGTCATGGGAAAACGCTTTAAAAGGTGTTAATGGAATTGATGAGATTACTCGTATTGACACATCTGATTACAATGTTCATTTAGGCGGAGAATTAAAAGACTTCAATGTTGAAGATTATATCGATAGAAAAGAAGCACGTCGTATGGATCGTTTCACACAGTATGCGGTAGTAGCGGCACGTGAAGCGGTACAAGATGCGAAGTTGGATATTAATGATAAAACAGCTGACAGAATCGGTGTATGGATTGGTTCAGGTATCGGAGGCATGGAAACTTTCGAAGTGGCACATAGCCAATTGTTAAATCGTGGACCACGCCGTGTCAGTCCGTTCTTCGTACCAATGTTGATTCCTGATATGGCAACAGGCCAAGTATCAATTGATTTAGGTGCTAAAGGACCAAACGGTTCAACAGTGACAGCTTGTGCAACAGGTACTAACTCAATTGGTGAAGCATTTAAAATTATCCAACGCGGTGATGCAGATGCGATGGTAACTGGCGGTAGTGAAGCGCCGATTACACATATGGCAATTGCTGGATTCAGCGCAAGCCGTGCGTTATCTACAAACAATGACAAAGAAACAGCATGTCGTCCATTCCAAGAAGGCCGTGATGGCTTCGTAATGGGTGAAGGTGCAGGTATCGTAGTGCTTGAGTCGTTAGAATCAGCACAAGCACGTGGTGCGAAAATTTACGCTGAAATCGTTGGTTATGGCTCAACAGGTGATGCGTATCATATCACTGCACCAGCGCCTGAGGGTGAAGGCGGTTCTCGCGCAATGAAAGCTGCGATGGATGATGCAGGTATCGAACCGAAAGATGTACAATACTTAAACGCACATGGTACAAGTACACCAGTAGGTGACTTGACTGAAGTTCTTGCGATTAAAAATACATTCGGAGATGCTGCGAAAAACTTGAAAGTCAGCTCAACTAAATCAATGACTGGCCACTTATTAGGTGCTACAGGTGGTTTAGAAGCTATCTTCTCAGCGCTTTCTATTCGTGATAGTAAAGTTGCGCCAACAATCCATGCAGTAACACCAGATCCTGAATGTGATTTAGACTTCGTGCCAAATGAAGCACAAGACTTAGACATCACATATGCGATGAGTAACAGTTTAGGTTTCGGTGGTCACAACGCAGTATTAGTATTGAAAAAAATTTGAAGACTAATTTTAAATAGACCTAAAAATAAGCCAGATGTTTGGACTCTAAATCAGAGTGCAAATATCTGGCTTTTGTCTTTCCTGAAAATACAATTGTATTTTATGCAGGAGCATTCATATTGAATATACAGATGCGATAGTGTAACAAAACGAATGGATTTTTCAGGTTTAATATACAAAAAGACATGCGATTATTACTATATTTCACTGAAAACCCTACAATGAACGTATTAAATTAATAAGAAATACAAAAAATAGATAAATAACTTATGTTAAATTTTCTTGTTTAGTACTAAAAATTTAGATTTTGTCAATGATGTATAATATGTGAAAAGTTTCCTTTGTATATCCTGAATAGACAATTGAAATTAAGTGGTAAATAAAACTAGCAATTAAATAGGTAGAAAAAAACGGCAAAGTGAAATCACTCTGCCGTTTTTTTGTGGTTAAAAAGTGAAAGTCGCTAGCAAACATAAAATGACATAAACCACATTGACTAAAGTTAAATAGATCGTCCAACGTTCTACAATATAGACCTCTCTTTTAACTTGTTTAGGATTAATAAATTCATCATCAACATGTGCTTTACGATGTTTGGCACTAGACATTTGGTAGCGCAAACGCCTGAAACCATAGCTTGTCGCATCAAAGATACCATCTTGAACTAAGATGAAAACGAAGCCGACAATAAAAAGCAACATACTGACAATGAATAAAATGTCGATAAATTGGGTCCACGTATGTTCGCGAAACAGCCAAATAATCAAACTTAAAACAGGTGAGAATATTGCCCAGAAAATCCATCGGAAATGTTTATTCATATCACGATTACCTCTCGATTCATTAAAAATTTAAAAGTAATTCATCAGCATTTATTTAGTAATAACTATAAAGTTTTTTTAATAGAAATACAAGAAACAAAAAGCACGTAATCTATTGATATTGCTATATTTGTTACACATGTGTGACGGAACTTTTTGTTATAACATTTAAATTATTCAAAAAATTGTGTTGATTTTAAATGTAAAGTACCGATATACTAATATTAAAATATTTCTGATAATTAGAAGGGAATGTTTAATTTGAATCTATAAGGGGGATTGTCAATGCTTAGATATATACTCAAGCGTTTTGGGTACATGCTTATTTCTTTGTTTATCATTATGACTATCACTTTCTTCTTAATGAAATTGATGCCAGGTTCACCGTTTAATGATGCAAAGTTAAGCGCAGATCAAAAGGAGATTTTGAACGAGACCTACGGTTTGAATGATCCAGTCATTGTACAATATTTGCACTACTTAAAGAACGTAGTCACAGGAGATTTTGGGGTTTCATTCCAATATCATAACCAACCAGTGTGGGATTTAATTCAACCTCGTTTGATTCCGTCAATTGAAATGGGACTTGCGGCGATGGTCATCGGGATTGTTTTAGGATTGATTTTGGGTGTTGCAGCAGCAACAAAACAAAATACATGGGTGGATTACTCAGCGACAGTTATTTCAGTTATCGCTGTTTCAGTACCATCATTCGTATTAGCAGTATTATTACAATATGTGTTCTCAGTAAGATTAAGATGGTTCCCAGTTGCAGGTTGGGAAGGTATTTCAACAGCTATTCTGCCATCACTCGCACTTTCAGCAGGCGTACTTGCGACAGTCGCACGATACATACGAGCGGAAATGATCGAAGTGCTGAGTTCTGATTATATTTTACTTGCGAGAGCCAAAGGGAATTCAATGATGCGTGTGCTATTCGGCCATGCATTACGAAATGCATTGATTCCAGTTATCACAATCATCGTGCCGATGTTAGCTGGAATTTTAACAGGGACACTTACAATCGAGAATATCTTCGGGGTTCCAGGACTAGGGGATCAGTTCGTAAGATCGATTCAAACGAATGACTTCTCTGTCATTATGGCAACCACTCTTTTATTCAGTACGTTATTCATCGTATCGATTTTCATAGTGGATATTTTATATGGAATTATCGATCCGCGTATTAGGATACAAGGAGGTAAGAAATAATGGCAGAAGACAAAAACAACACTTGCATGGAGATTACTCCAATGCAACGTTATCACATACGACAGATGGCGAGAATGCGCCTGACTTTATCTTAGTAGAACAAGATATTGATAAAGAACCAGAAATTCAACGTGAAAGTAAAAACTTCTGGCAAGATGCTTGGAGCCAATTAAGACGAAATAAACTTGCAGTAGTCGGGATGATTGGATTAATTTTAATCATCATCATGGCACTTGTCGGTCCTTTAATCAGCAGCCATGATTATGCTGAACAAGATGTAGACCGCAGAAACTTACCAGCAAAAATACCTGTCTTAGACAAAATACCTTTCTTACCGTTTGACGGTGTAGGTGCAGATGGCAAAGACGCATATAAAGAAGCTGGTGTGAAAGAGAACTTCTGGTTTGGGACAGACCAATTAGGTCGTGACTTATGGTCACGTACTTGGCAAGGTGCACAAGTATCATTATTCATCGGTGTTGTTGCCGCCGCATTAGATATCTTTATCGGTGTAGTTTACGGGGCAATATCCGGATTCTTTGGAGGACGAACAGATGACGTCATGCAGCGGATTATAGAAATCATCGCTTCTATTCCGAACTTGATTGTCGTAATTTTATTCGTATTGATTTTCGAACCTTCAATTTGGACAATTATTTTAGCAATGGCCATTACAGGATGGATTGGCATGAGCCGTGTTGTTCGTGGTGAGTTCTTAAAATTAAAAGGACAAGAATTCGTATTAGCATCACGTACATTAGGGGCTTCTAAAGGGAAATTGATTTTCCGTCATATTTTACCAAATACATTAGGAGCAATTGTTGTAACTTCAATGTTCACAGTACCAAGTGCAATTTTCTTCGAAGCATTCTTAAGCTTCATCGGAATCGGTGTACCAGCACCTAAAACATCACTTGGTTCATTAGTAAATGACGGACGCGCGATGTTATTGATTCATCCACATGAATTATTTATTCCAGCATTGATTTTAAGTTTATTGATTTTATTCTTCTACTTATTCAGTGATGGATTACGTGATGCATTCGATCCGAAAATGCGTAAATAAGGGAGGCAAAAAGGATGTCAGATAAAATATTAGAAGTAAACGACTTGCATGTCTCCTTTGATATTGATGCTGGAGAAGTGCAAGCTGTACGTGGTGTAGACTTTTATTTGAGAAAGGGAGAAACCCTTGCGATTGTAGGTGAATCAGGTTCTGGTAAATCAGTGACAACGAAAGCACTGACAAAACTCTTCCAAGGAGATGCTGGCCGAATTAAAAAAGGCGAAATTTTATTCTTAGGTGAAGACTTAGCACAAAAACCTGAAAAAGAATTAATCAAATTAAGAGGTAAAGACATCTCTATGATTTTCCAAGATCCGATGACGTCGTTAAATCCAACGATGCAAATAGGTAAACAAGTGATGGAACCTCTGATTAAACATCGTAACTATAGTAAATCACAAGCAAAAAAACGTGCGCTAGAGATTTTAGAAATGGTAGGTTTACCAAACGCGAAACAACGCTTTAAAGCTTATCCTCACCAATTCTCAGGTGGGCAAAGACAACGTATTGTCATTGCGACAGCACTCGCATGTGAACCAAAAGTATTAATCGCAGATGAACCGACAACAGCATTAGACGTGACAATGCAAGCACAAATTTTAGACTTGATGAAACGTCTGCAACAAAAAATTGATACATCAATTATTTTCATTACGCATGACTTAGGTGTCGTCGCAAATATCGCAGACCGTGTTGCAGTTATGTACGGTGGACAAATGATTGAAAGAGGAGAAATTGATGAAATATTCTATGACCCTCAACATCCATATACTTGGGGACTGTTATCTTCAATGCCTGACTTAGAAACAGGTAATGATATTGAATTAACAGCAATCCCAGGAACACCGCCAGACTTGTTGCACCCACCAAAAGGAGATGCATTCGCACCACGAAGTCAATATGCATTAGATATCGACTTTGAAGAAGAGCCGCCATGGTTCAAAGTATCACCGACACACTTTGTGAAATCATGGTTGTTAGATGAAAGAGCGCCGAAAGTTGAACCGCCAGAGCTTGTGAAACAACGTCAAAGAAAAATGGCGAATAAGTTTGATAAACCACAACGACAAGAGGGGGTGGCGTTCAATGAAGGATAATCGTGAACAAAAATTTAACGAATCAAATACAGCGCTAGAGCAACAAAAAAATATTGAACAAGAACAAAGGGAAACAGCTGAACAACGTCAACAAGAACCGTCACAAGAAGTGTTGCTTGAAGTTAATAACTTAAAACAATACTTTAATGTCGGAAAGCGTAATGAAGTTCGTGCTGTTGAAGGTATCTCATTCAAGATATTCAAAGGGGAAACATTCGGCTTAGTAGGAGAATCTGGTTGCGGGAAGTCAACCACTGGTAAAGCCTTAATTAAGTTGAATGATGCGACAGCTGGAGAAGTTTATTACGAAGGGGTTAACATACAAGATATTAAAAAGCGTAAAGATATGTTGAAATTCAATAAGAAAATCCAAATGATTTTCCAAGATCCATACGCTTCATTGAACCCGAGATTAAAAGTGATGGATATCGTTGCAGAAGGTATTGATATTCATAAATTAGCAAAGAATACGAAAGATCGTAAAAAACGCGTATATGACTTATTAGAAACAGTAGGTTTAAATAAAGAACACGCGAACCGTTATCCGCATGAGTTCTCTGGTGGACAAAGACAACGTATCGGTATTGCACGTGCTTTGGCAGTTGAACCAGAATTCATCATCGCAGATGAACCGATTTCAGCGCTAGACGTTTCAATTCAAGCACAAGTGGTCAACTTATTGTTGAAACTTCAACGTGAGAAAGGTATTACTTTCTTATTCATTGCCCATGACCTATCTATGGTGAAGTATATTTCAGATAGAATTGCGGTTATGCATTTCGGTAAAATTGTAGAATTAGGGACTGCGGATGAAATCTATAATCATCCTTTACATCCTTACACACAATCTTTGCTATCAGCAGTACCTCAACCAGATCCTGAAAGTGAACGTACAAGAACACGTATTGTCTATAAAGAAGATGCTGAAAAGAATGATGAACGTTCATTACAAGAAATCAATCCAGGACATTATGTCTTTGTGACAGATGAGGAAGCGCAAGAATTAAAACAAAGATTACAACAAACAGTGTAAGGGGGATAAAGCGATGAAGAAAAAATTAATTTCATTAGCCATGATGCTTGCTGCAGCAGCCCTCATACTCAGTGGGTGCAGTCAAGGCGGCGGTATTTATGATGATAAAGGGCAAGTGTATCGAGAAGTTATTTCTCAAGATATGAGTACATTAGATAGTGTATTAGCTTCTGATGAAGTTTCATTCAACACATATAACCAAGTATTTGAAGGTTTATATACATTGGATGGAGAAGATAAAATCCAGCCAGGTGTTGCTAAAGAAAAGCCGAAAAAAAGTAATGGCGGTAAAACTTTAACGATTGAACTTAGAAAAGATGCGAAGTGGTCAAATGGCGATCCAGTTACTGCACATGACTTCGTCTTTGCTTGGAGAAAAGCATTGAAACCTGAAACAGCATCTGAATATGCATATATTATGTATGATTTAAAGAATGCTCAGAAGATAAATGAAGGTAAAATGTCTCCCGATAAATTAGGCGTTAAAGCTTTAAATAAATATAAACTTCAAATTGAACTAACTAAACCGTTACCATATTTTGATCAAATGCTAGCGTTTGGTACATACATGCCACAAAATGAAAAAGTTGCGAAAAAGTATGGCAAGAGATATGGGACAACTGCTGACAAAGTTGTCTATAACGGTCCATTCAAAGTGAAAGAGTGGAAAGTAGAAGATAAAATTCTTTTAGAAAAAAATGAAGATTACTGGGACAAAAAAGCAGTTAAATTGGATAAAGTTAGCTATAAAATATTGAAAGACCAACAAGCAGGTGCATCTTTATATGATACAGGTTCAGCAGATGTTACGGAAATAACTTCTGAACAGGTAGATAAATACGAAAAGAATCCTGCACTTTTCAAAAGACTATTTGCTTCTACGTTCTTCTTGAAACTCAATGAAAAAGAACAAAAAGAATTTAAAAACAAAGATATGCGTTATGCAGTAGCACAATCTATCAACAAAAAAGATTACGTTGATACAGTCTTAAATAATGGATCTGCACCATTTGATGGCTTTACAGCTAAGAAAACAGCTATTCTTGAAGATGGTAAAGATTATGCTTCATTGGTAAAATCTCCATTGAAATATAATCCGAAAGAAGCTAAAGCACATCTTGAAAAAGCGAAGAAGGCTCTTGGTAAAGATGAATTCACATTCACTTTAAATACTCAAGATACAGCATCAGCAAAAATTTCAGCACAATTTATCAAGTCTGAAATGGAGAAAAACTTACCAGGTGTAACTGTCAATATTAAACAATTACCATTCAAACAGCGTGTCACAGCTGAATTATCAATGAATTATTCTATGTCTCTATCTGGATGGGGACCAGACTATCCAGACCCGATGACTTTCTTAGACATTATGACTACTGGAAATGCTCAAAACAATACAGATTGGGGCAGTAAACAGTATGATGATATGTTAAAAGAAGCTAATGGACCTTTATTAAAGAATCCAAAAGAGAGAATTAATAAATTGAAAGAAGCAGAAGAATTAATGTTGAAAGAAGCACCAGTTGCACCACTTTATCAACAAGGTAGAGCTTACTTGAAAAATCCACAAATTAAAGGTGTAGTTTATCACCAAGTTGGTGGTAGAGATTCATTGAAAACAGCCTACATCGATAAAGATATCGATAGAAAAACAGGTAAGAAAAAGAAAGATAAAGAGTAATAAACAAAGGGATAATTTTTCACACAATAAGGGGATTTAAATATTGAAACACGGTCAGTTTTGGCCGTGTTTTTCTTTATGCATAATTTAAGAAAATCGTAGTCTTTGACTTTATGTACGCTTAACCCTAGCATGACAAGTAAGAGAGACAAGAACAGGAGAGGGTTATATGTTGCCGGTCAGTATATTAGACCAAACGCCCATTACTAAAAATCAAACGTCACAAGAAGCTTTAAAACAAACGATAGAACTTGCGCAACTTGCAGATCAATTAGGATATACACGTTATTTAGTCGCAGAACATCATAATTTGAAAGATGTGATTGGAACATCTCCAGAAATCTTAACGATGCATTTATTGAATCAAACTAAAAATCTACGCATAGGTTCTGGTGGTGTTATGTTGCAGCATTATCATCCGCTTAAAATAATCGAACAGTTTCATTTAATGGATGAATTATCTAACCATCGTGTAGATTTGGCGGTAGGAAAAGCACCAGGAGGATATCCTAAGGTAACTGAAATCTTAAAAGAAGAGTTGAAAGAGCACTACTTTTCATTTGATGAGAAATTTGAGATATTGAATCGCTTGAACACTCAAAATTTTGATAATTCATCTAAATACGCAGGATTAAAAACGGCCAAACGTCAAAGTGAGACCTCAAGTGTACCTGTATATTTACTGGGCACGAGTTTAAACTCAGTAATACAAGCTGCAGAAGCTAAAGTTGGTGTCATCTATGCATTCTTTATTAACGCTGAACAAGAAGCGCTAGAGGAGGCTTTAGAGGCTTATAAATCACGCTTCCCAGAAGGACGCTTTATTGTAAGTATACCCGCTATGGTTACAGCAGTTGGTGATAATCAATTACCATTTCGATTTTCACAACGTCATTTTGAATTGATTTCTAAAGATGGCAGACGCACGGTTTTAAATACTAAAGCACAAGTTGATGATTATTTATCACAAACTGATGAAACATTTGAAGTGACAGAAAAACGTATGCATATTATTAGTGGAAATAAGGAAGAAGTCCAAAGCAAGTTAGATGAAATTAATAGGAAGCATATGATTGATGAGTGGATGTTGCACATGACGATTCCAAATCATAAATTGCGTATGAATACAGTAAGACAACTTGCACCAACAAACTAGAAAAAAGGAGCGCTAAGCGTGAATGATACTATAAAAATAACTTCAGCATCACGTGATTTTGATCAAGCTGGACATTTAAGCTATGTCGCGATTGGTGATATGTGTCATGCGATGTTAGGGAGTCAGAATGACCGATTAATTGAACACTATATGCAGAAAATGTATCGCAAGAAAAAGAATCGCTTCAGCTATGAACATACACTTCAAGCAACGATTAATGATAAAGTAGCAGGGTTGATGACATGTATGCCATATCGTGACTTAGAACGAAGTTTAGTTTCGACAGTCATTCAAATTGCTTTGTTAAAACACATTTTTGTGTTTCCGCATATTTTGAATTATTATCAATCTATCTTGTCATTAATTCGTATGCAAGAAGGTGAAGATGATGAGTATCATGTCAGTATGTTATCTGTTTCATCCGAGTTTCAACGTAGAGGTGTCGGACAAGCTTTGTTTGAAGAAGCGGAACATAAAGCTAAAGCAGCAGGATTTAATAAGATTTCGCTAACTGTAAATCAAATCAATTACAAAGCAAATGCCTTATATCAAAAGTTAGGTTATGAAAAAGTGGGTGAAGCAAAGGCCTCAATGATTACATTAAATAGAATGAGAAAACACTTAACTTAATAACATAACTATGACTTTTAAAATGTGATACCGCACATTGACTTGTATAATAGATTGTTGAATGTTAGTATAAAAATGTAAATTAAATATCTCATTGCTAGGGGTGCCGAAATGGCTGAAAGATATACCATCAACCCTTTGAACCTGATCTAGTTAGTACTAGCGTAGGGAAGCGTACATAGATGATTAAGAAACAGAAATTCAATATGACGATAGATGGACATAGAGATATGTTTATTTTTAGTTGTATATGTATAAAATCCTTACGCATTCATAAAATTATGAATGCGTTTTCTTATTTGTCTTGTCTTGATGTTTTATAGGCCTCCTAGCAATGATGCAGGGAGGAATTATTTTATGAAACAAGAAGAAATTGAATTGAAAAAAGGTTTTCCAGCAAGCAGACGTGTCTTTAAACAAGGGGCAGATGAAGATATTCGTGTGCCGTTTCGTGAAATTGAACTCAGTGATACGGTGACAGATTATAGCACACAAAAGAACGAACCTCTTACAGTGTATGATACAGCGGGTGTATATCACGAAGAAGGTTATGAAGTAGACGTCCAAAAAGGTATTCCGAAATTACGTTCTAACTGGATTGAAGCGCGTGAAGATGTAGAAGCATATGAAGGACGTAAGGTGCAATCGATTGATAATGGCTTTAAAAAAGAAGGTCATCATAAATTCGTTGAAACGCCATTTAAATATCAGCCTAAACGTGCGCAAGAAGGTAAACGTGTGACACAAATGTATTATGCAAAACAAGGTATCATCACAAAAGAAATGAAATTTGTGGCTGCACGTGAAGGTGTCGAACCAGAATTTGTCAGAGATGAAATTGCGAGAGGTCGCGCAATTATTCCTAATAACGTGAACCATCCTGAATCTGAACCGATGATTATTGGTAAAAACTTCCAAGTAAAAATTAATGCGAATATCGGTAATTCTGCAGTGTCTTCATCGATTGAAGCGGAAATTGAAAAATTAGTATGGGCTACACACTGGGGTGCAGATACAATTATGGATTTATCTACAGGTAAAAACATTCATGCGACACGTGAATATTTATTAAGAAATTCACCTGTTCCTGTAGGTACAGTTCCAATTTATCAAGCATTGGAAAAAGTGAATGGTATTGCGGAAGATTTAACATGGGAAATCTATCGTGACACATTAATTGAACAAGCAGAACAAGGTGTAGACTACTTTACTATCCATGCAGGTGTATTACTACGTTATGTTCCATTAACTGTTGATCGTTTAACAGGCATTGTTTCCCGTGGAGGTTCTATTATGGCGCAATGGTGTTTAGCGCATCACGAAGAAAGCTTCTTATATGAACACTTTGATGATATTTGTGAAATCTTAAATCGTTATGATATTGCGGTTTCTTTAGGAGATGGATTAAGACCAGGTTCAATTTATGATGCGAACGATGAAAGCCAAATTTCAGAATTAAAAACATTAGGTGAATTAACAGATATCGCTTGGAAACATGATGTTCAAGTTATGATTGAAGGTCCAGGACATATTCCAATGCATAAAATCAAAGAAAACCAAGATTTAGCAGATTTTTACTGTAAAGAAGCACCGTTCTATACATTAGGACCACTTACAACAGACATCGCACCAGCTTATGACCATATCACATCTGCCATCGGAGCAGCACAAATCGCAAGTCATGGTACCGCAATGCTTTGTTATGTTACACCTAAAGAACACTTAGGTTTACCAAATAAAGACGATGTACGTGAAGGTGTAATTACTTATAAAATTGCAGCACATGCGGCAGATTTAGCGAAAGGCTTGAAAGGTGCATCAGAACGTGATGATGCAATTAGTAAAGCACGTTTTGAATTCCGTTGGATTGACCAATTCAATTTATCTTTAGATCCAGAGCGTGCGCGTGAATATCATGATGAAACCTTACCAAAAGAGTCAGCAAAAGTTGCACACTTCTGTAGTATGTGCGGACCTAAATTCTGTTCAATGCGTATTTCTCATGATTTACGTCAACATCATTTTGATGAGCAAGAAAGACAAGATGCGATGAAAGAAAAAGCGAAAGATTTCGTAGAACAAGGCAGTAAGATTTATCAATAATTAGAAGCAAACTAATAAAGATAGCACCAGTACAAGAAAATTAATGTACTGGTGCTGTTTTTTTTACTTATAGCGCATGGAAAACCGCAATAAAAACTGTACCGATATAAAAAGTCAAACTCGCGTAAATCCAAAAGTAATTCGTACCGATAGATTCAGCACGTTGTTGAGCATTATGAAAGAACGGAAGGTTACCGTTTTTAATCAATGAAACACCCACAAAGAATGCAAAAACGATAAAGGAACCAATAAATAAAATTGTGTTAATAACCATATCGTAATGTACAAAAAGACTATACCCCACATAAATCGTTGCTGCGATACAAGCTACTGTTCTTATTATTGTAGAAAGCATGTGCTACACCTCTCATTCATTTTATATCGTTATTATATAACATTTAAGTTAATAGAGGTATTACTATTTAGATTGTTCAAGGCAAGAAAGATAAAATAAGAAATGCTTTTCTAAATCAATGAGAATGAAATAAAGCAATAAAAATAGTAGCAATAAAGAAACTAAGACTGATTAAAATCCAAAAGTAATTAGGTTTTCTAATTTGAGAGACTTTCTTGTAATGATCAAACAAGGTATCAGGTATTTTAGATTGTTTCTTTTTACTGATTTTTGAATTAAATCGACTAAAAACGTAGTTTAAAAGATGTAAGGAACCGTTAAAAATCAATGGTTTTATAACAAGTAAAGCAAATATTAAAAATGAACATACGAATAAAAGAGAATTAAGTGATTCATTAAAATAGACAAACAAGCTAATCAAACTATATGCAATTAAAATAATTGAGATTGAAATTTTATAGATTTTTGGTTGCAAAGCCAAGCCACCTCTTCGATATGATATGCAATTATTATAGTGTATTTTTATTACTAATGAAATAAAAATCTTTATTGCACTAAACCAAGAAAGTGGGTATAATACGCTTATCAAAAGATTCAGAAAATACAAGCGAGAGAGTGAACAACATGATTAAGTATATACTACAAAGAATAGGCTTTATGGCCATCACGCTTTTTTTAATTATGTCTATCACATTTTTCTTAATGAAACTGATGCCAGGATCTCCATTTAACGATGAAAAGCTGAGTGCTGCGCAGAAAGCGATTATTAATGAAAAATATGGTTTGAACGATAGTTTGCCTGTTCAATATGTACATTATTTAGGAAAAGTAATCAAAGGAGATTTCGGAGTATCTTTTCAATACGATAATAAAGAGGTTTGGTCTCTTATACAACTCCGTTTAGGGCCTTCAATGGAAATTGGATTGTATGCCATGATTGTTGCTGTAATATTCGGTATCTTATTCGGATTGATTTCGGCATTTAAAAAGAATACATGGATTGATTATACATCTACTGTTATTACAGTATTTGCCATTTCGGTTCCTGCTTTTGTACTTGCTGTATTGCTGCAATATTTCTTGGCAGTGAAATTAGCAATTTTCCCAGTTAGTGGATGGACATCATTAGAGTCTGCTGTATTACCAACTGCTTCGTTAGGACTAGGATTGATAGCAGTTATTGCAAGGTATATCAGATCAGAAATGATTGAAGTGTTGAGTTCTGATTATATTTTATTAGCAAGAGCTAAAGGATTATCAGAACCAAGAATTTTATTTGTGCACGCGTTACGTAATACTTTAATTCCACTTGTAACGGTTGCAATTCCAATGTTAGCCAGCGTTTTAACAGGAACGCTTACAATTGAAACAATTTTTGCCATACCAGGTATTGGTGATCAATTTGTAAGATCAATTCAAACTAATGATTATCCAGTTATTATGGCATTGACATTATTATTCAGTTTCTTATTTGTCGTTTCAATTTTTGTTGTAGATATTCTTTATGGCATTATCGATCCACGAATCAGAACACAAGGAGGTAAAGAATCATGACGCAATTATCATCAGAGTCTAAGTCATCAAATGAACTAAAGCGTGTTGATTTATCAAAGTTCAGATTCAGAACGATTGATGTGAACGATATTGAGAAAAATGAAAGAGAATATCATTCGACAGCTAAGCATGTCTGGTTGCAAATTCGTAAAAATAAAGCAGCTTTTTACGGCATGATCGGATTAATCATACTCGTATTATTTGCACTAATAGGGCCACTTGTTAGTTCATATACGTATTATGAACAAGATACAAACAGTGCCAATTTACCACCTAAAATTCAAGGTTTAGATAAAGTGTCATTTTTACCATTCGATGGTAAGGATGCGAGCGGTCGTGATTTATATGCAGAACAACATGTTGAAAAATACCATTGGTTCGGTACAGATAATTTAGGTCGCGATATTTGGACGAGAACATGGAAGGGTACACAAATTTCAATCTTTATCGGTTTAGTAGCCGCTTTTATGGATGTCACAATCGGAGTGACCTATGGGGCGATATCAGGTTATCTTGGCGGTAAAACAGATTTATTCTTACAACGTTTAATTGAGATATTAAGCTCGATTCCTAACTTGATTGTATTGATTTTATTTGTGCTTATTTTTGAACCATCGATATGGACTATCATTTTAGCCATGAGTGTGACAGGTTGGATTGGGATGAGTCGTATTACACGTGGTCAATTTATGAAATTAAAAAATGAAGAGTTTGTATTAGCTGCACGCTCTTTAGGCGTTTCAAATTTAAAAATTATTTTCAAACATATTTTACCGAATGCAACTGGAGCAATCATTGTAACCTCTATGTTCACAGTACCAAGTGCAATTTTCTTCGAAGCATTTTTAAGCTTTATCGGACTTGGTATCCCAGCACCACAAGCTTCTTTAGGTTCTCTTGTGAATACTGGTAGAAAGTTCTTATTAACATTCCCGTATCAATTGTTTATTCCGGCGATTGTTTTAAGTCTATTAATACTTTGTTTCTATTTGTTTAGTGACGGAATTCGAGATGCATTTGATCCTAAATCAGAATAAACATCAGGAGTGTAACATATGAATAAGATATTAGAAATCAAGAATTTATATATAGATTTTCATTTAGACAATGGCGTTGTTCAAGCCGTTCGTAATGTAAGCTTGGATTTAGAAGAAGGGGAAACATTAGCAATTGTAGGTGAATCAGGTTCAGGTAAATCTGTATTAACAAAAGCTATTACAAAATTATTGCCACCAAGAATAGCTAAAATCAAAGAAGGCAGTGTTATTTTTGAAAATAAAAATCTTGTTGATTTAACGAATAAAGAACTGCAATCAATTAGAGGTAAAGAAATCTCAATGATTTTCCAAGATCCAATGACAGCATTGAACCCAACAATGAAAATTGGAAAGCAAATCACCGAATTATTAAAAGTTCACAAAGGGATAGGGCATAACGAAGCCAAACAAGAAGCTATCAAAGTACTTGAAAGCGTGGGTGTACCTAATGCGGAGAAACGATTTAATTATTATCCGCATCAATTTTCAGGTGGGCAACGTCAACGTATTGTTATTGCAATGGCATTAATATTAGATCCTAAAATCATTATTGCGGATGAACCGACAACCGCTCTAGATGTATCAGTTCAAGCAAAAATATTAGAACTATTTAAAGCATTACAACAAGAATATAAAACTTCCATCATCTTTATTACTCATGATTTAGGTGTTGTTGCGAATGTTGCGGATAAAGTAGCGGTAATGTATGCAGGTGAAATTGTAGAATATGGCACAGTGAATGAAATATTCTATGATCCAAAACATCCGTATACATGGGGGCTATTAGGTTCAATGCCGCATTTAGAAACTGATAAGTCTGTTAAATTAGCCTCAATTCCAGGTTCACCGCCTGACTTAATGTTTCCACCTGTGGGTGATGCATTCGCAAGACGAAGCGACTATGCGATGGACATTGATTTTGAACAAGCACCGCCAACATATCAATTCAGTAAAACACATTATGCTAAATCATGGTTATATCATGAAGCAACACCAGCATTTGAAGTGCCTGATGCAGTTAAAGTGTTGAATGAAGAGTTTGAAGAAGAGACTTTTGAAAAACCTTTACTTCTTCAAGTAGAGGAGGAAAGCAAAGCATGACAGAGCCAATTTTAGAAGTGAAACATGTCAAAAAGTATTTTAATATCGGTAAACCGAATGAAGTGAGAGCGGTTGATGATGTCAGCTTAACGGTTTTTAAAGGAGAAACATTCGGACTTGTTGGTGAATCAGGTTGTGGGAAATCAACACTAGGTAGAACGATTATGCATTTGTATCAAGCAACAGATGGTGAAATTATCTTTGAAGGTAAGGATTCTCAAAAAATAAAATCACGAAAAGAAAAACTGGAATTCACACAGAATGTCCAAATGATTTTCCAAGATCCATATGCTTCTTTGAATCCTAGATTTAAAATTATCGATATTATCTCGGAAGGGTTAGATGTACAAAAGTTACATCAATCAAAAGAAGAAAGAAAACAACGTGTGTTTGAACTGCTTGAATTAGTAGGTCTTAATAAAGAAAGTGCTTATCGTTATCCGCATGAATTTTCAGGTGGGCAACGTCAACGTATCGGTATTGCACGTGCCTTAGCAGTGAATCCTAAGCTTATTATTGCTGATGAACCTATTTCAGCATTAGACGTTTCTATTCAAGCTCAGGTGGTTAACTTGCTTCAAGAGCTTCAAGAAAGCATGGGATTAACAATACTATTTATTGCTCATGATCTATCTATGGTCAAATACATTTCGGATCGTATTGGCGTGATGTATAAAGGTAAAATTGTTGAACTTGGAGATGTGGAAGAAATTTACAAAAATCCGCTTCACCCATACACAAAATCTTTATTATCAGCTATTCCGATTTCAAATCCGAATATTGAACGCCAAAGACAAATAATTGAGTATCATCCTGAAGATGACAGCAACATTGGCTTTAAACGCTCTGAAGCGTTGAAATTATATGAAGTGAAAGATAAACATTTTGTTTATTGTACTGAAGAAAAAGCGAAAGCATTAGCACAACAACTCTAGTATATTAATTCATTAATATAAATTACATCAGAAAGAAGGAAACAACATGAATAAGAAAGCTAAGATAGCTACTGGTATTCTGTCGTCGCTTTTAGTATTGACAGCATGTTCTAGTGGCGGAGGCAACGCAGGTAAAGACGAAAAGACATTGAAAATCGCGGAATCAGCAGATATCCCGACATTAGATCCATCAAAAGCGACTGACGCTGTTGCATTCACACAATTCGAACAAATTTATGAAGGCCTTTATAAAGTAGGTAAAGGAGATGAAATTATCCCTGCACTTGCGAAAGGCGAACCTAAAAAATCAGATGATGGTAAAACATGGACAATTAAACTTCGTGACGATGCAAAATGGTCTAATGGTGATCCTGTTACAGCTGATGACTTCGTATATTCATGGCGTAGAACTGTAAACAAAGACACAGCTGCTGAATATGCTTACATGTTCGAAAACATTAAAAATGCCAAAGAAATTACTGAAGGTAAGAAAAAAGTAGAAGAACTTGGTGTTCAAGCAGTAGACAAACACACATTGAAAATTGAATTGGTTAAAGACTTACCATATATGAAAGCTTTATTAGCATTCGGTAGTTTTTTACCTCAAAATGAAAAATTCGTCAAAGACCATGAGAAAAATTATGGTACAACTGACAAAGATGTTATCTTCAACGGTCCATTCAAATTGGAAAATTGGAAAAATGAAGACTCTTGGGACTTAGTTAAAAATGATAAATACTACAACAAAGACAAAATCAAATTAGAAAAAGTTCACTATAAAGTTGTTAAAGAAGCACAAACAGCAGTGAATATGTTTGAATCTAAAGATTTAGATTATGTAAGAAGTTTAACACCTGAAAACATCAAAAAATATAACGGCAACAAAAACTATAAAACAACACCTGAATCAGCTGTCTTCTTCTTAAGAGTCAATGAAACTAAGAATAAAGACTTAGCAAATGAAAACTTAAGAAAAGCTATTGCGAAATCAATCGACAGAGAAACATTCGTTAAAAAATTATTAGACAATGGTTCTGCAGCGACTGATAAATTAACAGCAAAAGGTATCGTTAAAGAAGATGGTCGTGATTACACTGATGGCGTTAAATCATCTTTAAGCTATGATGCTAAAGAAGCAAAAGCTTACTATGAAAAAGCTAAAAAAGAATTAGGTAAAGATAAATTTGAAATTGAATTCTTAACATACGACAAAGATAATGCGATTACTGAAACAGAATTTATGAAAGCACAAATCGAGAAAAACTTACCTGGTGTGACTTTAAAAATCAAACAATTACCATTCAAACAAAAATTAAAAGTAGAATCTGAGAAAAACTATGACATTTCATATGCTGGTTGGGCTCCTGACTATCCAGATCCAACTACATTCTTAGATTTATTCAAAAAAGACAGTCCGCACAACCAAACTGGTTATGCTAGTGATGAATATGATGGTTTATTAGAAAAAGCTAACTCTGATGCAGCACTTAAAAATCCTGCTGAACGTTTAAAAACTTTACAACAAGCAGAAGATAAAGTATTAGAAAGTGGTAACGTTGTACCATTGTATCAACGTGGTCTAGCTCAACTTTTAAGAACTAATGTAAAAGGATTAGAAAATCATCAAGTAGGTCCTGATTACAGCTTAGATAAAGTAGAATTGAAATAATTGAATAAATAAGATTAAGCACTGTTGCTTTTTTAGTAATGGTGCTTTTCTTATGAATAAAAAAACAAGCACTCACAAGAGCACTTGTTCAATAAGTCACTATTTATCTTTTGCGTTTACGGCCTAAGCCCATCGCATTTTCCATTTTTTGTAATGTACGTGAAGAAGCTTTAATAGCTTTGTCTCGACCAAGATCTAAGATTTCATCTAGTTTATCTGAATGGTAGTAATCGTTATAGCGTTCTTGGAATTCTGTTAAGAAGTTTTTAACGACTTCTGCTAAATCGCCTTTAAAGTCACCATAGCCTTTACCTTCATAACGTTTTTCAAGGTCTGAGAATGATTCGTCAGTTAGGCTTGAATAAATAGAAAGAAGATTGCTGATACCTGGTTTATTATCTTTGTCATATTTAATGATACCATCTGAGTCAGTTACAGCACTTTTGATTTTTTTAGCTGCTGTATTTGGATTATCTAATAAAGAGATGTAGTTTTTCGTATTATCATCACTTTTACTCATTTTTTTAGTAGGGTCTTGCAGACTCATGACACGACCACCGATTTTCGGCATACGTACTTCTGGTTTTACTAAGACATCGTTGTAGCGGCTGTTGAAGCGGTCTACAAGATTTCTTGTTAATTCAAGATGTTGTTTTTGGTCTTCGCCGACAGGTACGATATTCGTATTGTAAAGTACGATATCAGCTGCCATAAGTGGCGGATAAGTTAAAAGACCAGCAGGGATACCTTCTGTTTGTTTAGATGATTTATCTTTGAATTGTGTCATACGTTCTAATTCGCCTACAGAAGAAATAGTTGTCAGCATCCATCCTGCTTGAACGTGTGCAGGAACCTCTGATTGAATAAATAATGTTGATTTTTCTGGGTCGATTCCTGATGCTAAGTAAATTGCGGCTAATTGACGGATGCGCTCACGCAATTTCAGTCTGTCCTGCGGTACTGTAATCGCATGTTGATCTACGATGCAGAAGAAACAATTATAATCATCTTGGACTTCACTGAATTGTTTAAGTGCACCGATGTAGTTGCCTAATGTTGGAATTCCACTTGGTTGAATTCCTGAAAATAGAGTTTCCATTTAAGATGCCCACTTTCTTACGTAATATAGTAATGGTTTCATTATAGCAGTATTTTAAATATTTGTAATGTGTGTTAAAATATAGATGTAGCTAAATTTTTAACCTCATACCCGTGTGGCATTTTATATTCAAAATATTGAAAAGCTATCGTCATTTTAGCTATTCGATCTCAAGAATTCGGTATGTTTTAAATTTTCTATAAATAATCCCTTTTTTCTCATTTAATTTTAATGTTGAAAGGGTATACTTTAATCATAGAGTTAAGAGAAGGAAATTTTAACGTGTAGACAAAGTTTAAGTTGAAAGTAACACGAGTTATTTGGACATAGATGAGTACTGCGTTTTGATTTTAGATAAATTCCTTAACTAAATCAACAAAATCAATGAATTTAATTCATGATAAATAGGAGAGTGAGATGTATGGTAACACTATTCACATCACCAAGCTGCACATCTTGCCGTAAAGCGAAAGCATGGTTACAAGAACATGACATTCCGTATACGGAGCGTAACATTTTTTCAGAACACTTAACAATTGATGAAATTAAACAAATCTTAAAAATGACAGAAGACGGAACAGACGAAATTATTTCAACTCGTTCTAAAACATATCAAAAACTAAACGTGGACATTGATTCATTACCACTACAAGAATTATATACAATTATTCAAGATAACCCAGGCTTATTACGCCGTCCGATTATCTTAGATGAAAAACGTTTACAAGTTGGTTATAACGAAGATGAAATTCGTCGTTTCTTACCAAGAAAAGTGCGTACGTTCCAACTACAAGAAGCGCAACGTATGGTAGACTTATAGGATTTAAAATCCAATTAAATGAATGTGAGGGGCTGCAGTGCAAAAGTACTGTGGCTTTTTGCATGTAATAAAAAAGATCAACTACTGATATAAGTAGTTTTTATAGAGTGTTTTCAGGGAATATGTTATTATAATAGGCCAACGGTAGAGCAGTTATGCCTTTATAAACAAATAAATTGTAATTTGCACACCGTTTTTATACAATATGGGTACTATTCTAGGTTGTCGACAAAGTAGACGCTGCCTAGACTCTAGAAAAGTTTGTCTAAAGTCTAGATATTGCTATTCATCGACTGTAAGGAGTGAGATGATATGAGAATAGAGCGCGTAGATGATACAACTGTTAAACTTTTCATAACGTATGGTGACATTGAAGCAAGAGGGTTCAAAAGAGAAGACTTATGGACAAACCGTCAACGTGGTGAAGAATTCTTCTGGTCAATGATGGAAGAAATCAATGAAGAAGAAGACTTTGTAGTTGAAGGTCCATTATGGATTCAAGTACATGCTTTTGAAAAAGGTGTGGAAGTCACTATTTCTAAATCTAAAAACGAAGAAATGATGAACTTAAATGATGATAGTATGAACAGTGAATTCGATCGTCAATTAAACGAATTGCTTGAACAGACTTTCGAAGAAGAACATGAAGAAGCTGAACAAAAACAGCAATCACGTTCAAATCGCTCTCAAGCAAGAGAGCGTTTCCAACAACCACGTCGTACAAATGGTCGTTTAGTTATTGTTAAATTTGAAGATTTAGAATCTGTCATTGATTATGCACATCACCATAATCAACCAACTGATGACTTTGAAGATTTATTATATATGTTGAATAACGAATATTATTATGCAATTCATTTTGATGACAGCGTAGTAGAAGAAACAATCAATGACTTCTACAGTCAATTGTTAGAATTTGCAACGCCAAGTGATCATTCTGAAGTTTATTTAAATGACTACGGTAAAATCATTATGAGCCATAATGTAACTGCACAAGTACGTCGTTTCTTTAACGATACAACAGAAGCATAATATAAATTTAATTGATTAAGCCTGTCCTTGTTGGACAGGTTTTTTCTATTTCCTGGGAAATTGAATGACAACGTTGAGACGTAGAAGTTTTGTTTTGAATTTGTATTGTTTCTTCTATACAAGTTAATAGAGGTAATGACGTGCAAAATAAACGAAATAATGAGAAAATCTAAGTATTGACATTAGCATAAGAGGAGGCTTTTTTTATGAGTCAACAATTAACAAGAGAGCAACAAGAACAAAAATATCCCGAGTATACTTGGGATCTGACAACAATCTTTGAAAGCGATGAAGCATTTGAAGCTGCATTTAAAGAAGTAGAAGGCTATTTAGGTGCGGAAGAAAAATTCAAAGGGCACCTAGGAGACAGTGCTGAAACACTTTATGAAGCGTTAGCTTTAGAAGATAAAATTGAAACTGAACTTGAAAAGGTCTATGTCTATGCACATTTAAAACAAGACCAAGATACAGGCAACGATAAATATACTGGCTATGAAGCTCGTGCGCATCAACTTGCGATTAAATTAAGCTCAAGCTGGAGTTTCTTAGTACCTGAAATCTTACAAATTGATGAAGAGACAATTCAAAAATTCATCGATGAAAATAAAGATTTAGAACGTTATGCCTTTGATTTAAAATTAATCAATGAAGAACGTCCGCATGTCTTAAGTGCAGATAAAGAAAAATTATTAACAGAAGCGCAAGATGCTTTATCAACACCATCTAACGTATATGGTATGTTCAGTAACGCAGATTTAGAATTTGAAGATGCGGTAGATAAAGATGGTAATAAACACCCATTAACTCAAGGTACGTTTATTAAATATTTAGAATCTGATGATCGTGAACTTCGTCGTTCAGCATTCAGAAACTTATATAAAGCTTATGGTGCTTACAACAATACTTTAGCGGCGACATTAACAGGTGAAGTGAAAAAACATGTGTTCAATGCGCGTACACACAATTATAAAACTGCTCGTGAAAAAGCTTTAAGCAACAACCATATTCCTGAAGCAGTTTATGATAACTTAGTTAAAACAGTACACAAATATCTGCCATTATTACATCGTTACACTCAATTACGTAAAGATGTTTTAGGTTTAGAAGATATGAAAATGTATGACCTCTACACACCATTAGTGAAAGATATCAAATTTGAAATGCCTTATGATGAAGCTGTGGAATGGATGTTAAAAGCTTTAGAACCAATGGGTGATGAATATTTAGATGTCGTTAAAGAAGGTTTAAATAATCGTTGGGTCGATGTGTATGAAAACAAAGGTAAACGCTCAGGCGGTTATTCTTCAGGTGCACATTTAACAAACCCATTCATCTTATTAAACTGGTCAGATACAGTCTCAGACTTATTTACATTGATTCATGAGTTTGGTCACTCAACGCATAGCTACTTCAGCAGAAAATTCCAACCATCTAATCATAGTGATTACTCAATCTTCGTCGCAGAAGTTGCTTCTACAACAAACGAAGCATTGTTGAGTGATTATATGGAGAAAATTTTAGATGATGAGCGCAGATTGCTCTTATTAAACCAAGAATTAGAACGTTTCCGTGCGACATTATTCCGTCAAACAATGTTCGCAGAGTTCGAGCATAAAATTCACCAAATTGAAGAAGCAGGGGAACCACTAACTGCAAATCGCATGAATGAAGAATATGCGAAATTAAATCGTGAATACTTCGGTGATATTGTAGAAACTGATGAAGATATCAGTAAAGAATGGTCACGTATTCCGCACTTCTATATGAATTATTATGTTTATCAATATGCAACAGGTTACAGTGCAGCACAAAGTTTAAGTTATCAAATCTTAAATGAAGGTAAACCTGCAGTAGATCGTTATATCAATGAATTCTTGAAAAAAGGAAGCTCTAATTATCCGATTGAAATCTTAAAAAATGCAGGTGTAGATATGACAACACCAGAACCAATCGAACAAGCATGTAAAATGTTTGAACAAAAATTAGATGAATTTGAAAAACTAATTAAAGCGTAAAGTTTGTGAAATCGTTTATAATATGACAAGTTTGTGACAAAAACGTTTTCATGGGTTAAGCGCCTTGAAATAGGGTTTGGCACGTGGTATATTATGACCATGAAATTAATCACATAACAAACATACCCCTTTGTTTGAAGTGAAAAATTTCTCCCATCCCCTTTGTTTAGCGCCGTGTATTCAGACACGGCGTTTTTTTTATGCTTAAATTTAATAAAGTGAATTTTAAAGTTTTATAGATACATATAGAAAAGCGCCGGCAGCCATGGTAGGGGTTACCATGAAACTGCCGGCGCCTTGTTTATTGCGCGATAGGTGTAGAGAGATGTATTTTAGATAAGGATTAACCTTTTTCTAAAATGTAAGGCTGAGAACTGCCCATACGATCAGCATTGATCACTTGATAGCTGACGTGTTGTAAATCTTTTTTCTTTAAACAAATGACAAAATCTGAGTCAGATGTCGGCGTTAAGGCGATTTCGTCATCTGTTGTACTGATAGATTTAATTTCATAAACATCTTCTAAAGTGCTTGGGATTGAATAAAGTATACGTATATCTAAAGAGAGGGTATCGTCTTGACTTAGCCACTCTCCTTGGAAATGATTTAACAGCGTTTCTTCTGAATCAGATAACGAGTTGAGATATTTCACATTAATACTAGTTGTTTCCATATTAGCTATCCGTCCTTTTAGAAACCAACAACAGAACCGTACCAGTGGTAATGGTCACCATTAGACACAGGAATCACGTTACTGTCTGCTGGTTGTAATGAATAATCACGATCCCAAGGATTCCAGAATACAATGACTTGTTGGTTATCTGCAGTAACTGCGTTACCTACAACTGCCATTGCATGTCCAGCATGCATACCTTGAGTCGCTTCAATTTGTTTTCCTAGTATTGCTATACCCTTATTGTCCTTAGTATATTGGTCTACCATATTAAAACTTGGCATTCCATTATAATAAGATGTATTTTTACCTTGAGCACGGCCGTATTGAATCATTTCATCTGCAGTCAAACCAGTGAATTGGAATGCTTGACCAGATAGTCCAGGGTGGATTTGATGCATAACGTCTTGTGCTCTATATTGGCTTGTGTTTTTAGTAGCGTTTAATAATGCAGCCATTGTATAACCTGCACACCAACCATTGTTGCCTTGTTGTTCACGAATTTGGAAGTTAGGTAGTAAGTTGACATATTTAGTCGCAACACTGCTGTGTGTAGCTTCTGTTTGTGTCGCATTAACAGTTTGTTTTAATTCTAAATTCGGAACTGCAGGTGTTGACGGTTTTGTTTTATCATCTGGTAATTTTGTTTGCATGACTAGATCTAAACGTTTGTCATGTTCAATGTAGTAACCGTCTTTATTTGTGAATATTGTAATAGGGGTATTGTTTTGGCGATATTGATTTAATTCGTCAGAGATGAATTTTGAAATACGCACACTATAGTTGGCATTATTTTTATTTGCGTGTACGTCATTTTCACTCTTAGGCGTTACAGTGAGGATATACTTAATTGTGTCGCCTTGCATAACAGGGTAGTAGAAGTTGCCATCCTCTTGGCCATTGAATTTGTAGATTTTAAAGGAGTGACCGAGTTTGAATTCTCCGTTATTACCGGAACGATCAATTTGAGAAAGGGCTTGTGCATAACTTGAGAAGTGTTGTTTCGCTTCTTGTTTTGCTTGACCCGGAACATCGGTGTTATCAACTTTAATTTTAAGTGAATCGGATGAAGCATTTGCGGTAGTTGTTTGTTGTGTGACGTATGACAATGCACCGCTGATGACCATGATGGCTGCAAGCAGCAACATGGAAGCAGTTTTGAAAAATGTTTTTGCTATATTCAATTGCTATTCCTCCATTCAATAAAATTGATTTGTGAAATATCTCATTTTTAATATAACATAAAAGAATTTAAAAAATAGGGTAGTTTTTAAGTATTTGATATTACTATCGGTTTCTAGTTTGTGATAAGAATAATTGATAATTTTATTAAATGAAAACAATTGAATATGATTGGGTTGTGCGGGTTTAAATAAAATAAAAAAACACTTGTCGCAATGACAAGTGTTCCACTCGAGCTATTATTTAGCTTTCCAGAATTCTCCTTCTGGACTGCTTAATTTTTCAATTTTTTGTTGTAAAGCTAGTTTTTTCAATTCTTTTTGTAGCAATTTTTTCGGCCATTCATAGATTGTTAGTAACTCTTCTAGTGTAACGAATTGCTGTTCTTGAATATACGTTTCAAGTTTAGGCAGTAATTCCTTTTCTATAGGTGTGCCCATTAATTCATTAATGATATAAGTATAAATGTGGTAAGGATATAAGCCTTCGACTTTTAAACCTTCTTCGGTTACATCTTCATTGAAAAAGACAAGAGAAGGTGCATGATCGACTTCCATTTCTCTCGCAATATGCAAGTCGACTTTCAGACTTTCAGTGAGCTTTCCACTCTTTAAATCTTCTTTGAATACGTCATAATCCAAACCTGCATTCTTCGCAGACGCTTCAATCATATTTTCAGTGATAATATCACGTTTCGGTATAATTTCATTTTGCATTAAATGAATAAAACGTTCTGCACGTGCACGCCCTTGAAGTTCAGCAGCTTTATATGCCAATGCGATATTATCGTTTTCAGAACTACTTTGAGCTTGGCACTTCGTCAGTATGCGTAAGGATGGGTTTAATATATGACGAATACGGATATATTGTTTATATTCAACTCTTAATTTAGATAGTATTGCGGATAGTTTAAAACAATCTTCATCAAACGGATCGAAGAAAGAATAAATTTCTATCTTGCTCACAGGTGAAAGGTTCATTTCATCTTGTCTATGATTACATATTAACTTTAACTCTTCAGACATCTCATTCACCTACAATTAATTTTCAGAATTAACCATATGATTTGCGGTCAATCGCAATCTTTCATATAGGTATTCATCAACACCCGCAGGCAGCTCTGCATGTTGAATCGCTTTATTCATATTTTCTAACCAAGCATCTCGTTCAAAGGTTGTTATGCGAAAATCCATATGTCTCATTTTTAACATCGGATGGCCATGTTCTTCAGTATAAAGTGCTGGGCCTCCTAGAAACTGCGTTAAAAATTGTTTTTGTTTTCGACTGGTTTCCGCAAAATCACCAGGGAAGAGGTGGTTGATTCTTTCATCTTGTTCAACAAGAGAATAAAAGTAATCTGTCATGTGATATAGGCGTTCTTGGCCTATTACTTCGTAAGGTGTCAAAGCCATTTTCTCACCCTGTTTCTTTAATATATATCTAATATAACATGAATTTTTACAATTAAAAGTAATACGACTTTTGACTGAGTGCTACCGAATTGTGCTTAATGATTATTTGTTTTTTACTTCAAAAAAGCGAGCGACTTTATTTTTAGGAATATACGATTGAATATTGAAATCTTGTAAGATTTCTTGAAACTTCTTCAAACCTTCTTCGGGTTGTTCCACTTCAAATTCAAGCTCGAAATCCTCAGTACCAAGGTATTCGCTATGATCTAGTACAAGGAGACCTTCATCAATCTCTGTCTCCATGCGGTGGGTCGTTAATGCCCCTAATACATAAAGTTGTGTAACATCTATACCTGTTTCTTGTAAGACAGAATGAATCGGATCTGGCAGTTTGTCAGGTGTAAGATGCATGTCTTGTTTTGGCACGACTTCAGTCATGTGATTATATTCAGTTAAACCTACTTTAGCAGGTACTTTTAATGTCATTTCATACGTGTCATCAATTTCACGAATTCTGAGTGCCATCAAGTGTTCAGCTAAAGCGAAATCCGGTGTATCAATATAATGATTTTTTTGCGTAAAAGGTTTTAATGTATTAAAATATCTATTTCTTAATGCTTCGTATTGATTATGTGTCAGTAGTTGCTTATATTCTATTTCTTGATTAATAGTCATCAGTTCACCTCTGTGACTATATATTATGGACGATTTGAAAACTATTTGAAAGTATTTCAATTTATAGGCTTCGTGATACAAAGCATTTAGGTTGTGTAATGAGTGATGTACATATGTTAAAATAAGTAGGAATAACACAAGGAGGATTTAGGTTATGCGTATTTATGTGAACGAAATAAAAGTGAAAGATGATGGCATTTATTGCTATACAGATAAATCGACAGAAGGGTTGACTGAAGCAGGGCAAATGCTCGTTGATAGTGACAATTACGGGTTTGCTCATATCCTTGATGATGGACAATCCTATTCCTATCTTATCTTTGTGCAAGAGACTTGGTCTATGCTTCATGAAAATAAGGGGAAAGCAATTTATGTAAATGACGATTTAAAATTAGAACAATTTGACCAAGAGTTAGATTATATCTTAAGTAATATCAAAGGGAACTCAAACTATGGTAAGGATTTTGTGGCGGAAGTCGAAAAAACGTTTGAGTTAGAGTGAAGCGGAGTGAATCGCAATGAATCAATGGGATCGATTTTTAGCACCTTATAGACAAGCAGTTGAAGAACTTAAAGTAAAATTAAGAGGTTTGCGTAAAATTTATGATTTAGAAGCCGATGCGTCGCCAATCGAATTTGTAACCGGACGTGTGAAGCCGTTAACAAGTATTATTGAAAAAGCGACTGAGCGCGATATATCATTTGATCATCTGCATGAAGAAATGTATGACATCGCTGGTTTACGTATTATGTGTCAGTTTGTGGATGATATACCCGTTGTCGTTAATCTGCTTAGACAACGCAGAGACTTTAAAGTTGTTGAAGAAAGAGATTATATCAACAATACAAAAGAAAGCGGCTACCGTTCATATCATGTGATTATTCAGTATCCGATTGAAACGTTGGATGGGCAACGTTCGATATTAGCTGAAATTCAAATCAGAACGCTAGCGATGAATTTTTGGGCGACTATTGAGCATACTTTACGTTATAAATACGATGGAGACTATCCTCCTGAAATTCAAAAACGCTTAGAAAATGCGGCAGAAGCTGCCTTTTCACTAGATGAAGAGATGTCTGAGATCAAAGACGAAATACAAGAAGCACAACGTTACTATTCTAAAAAACGTGCGAAAAAACATAATCAAGAGTGAGGTGCTTTATGCGTTATTATATCGTGTCTAAAGGGGACCACAAATCAAACAGCATCAAAGAAAATATGGAAGCACAAATGGAAGCGAACAATATGATTAAAGATGCCGACGAACCTGAAATTGTTATTTCTGTCGGCGGGGATGGAACTTTATTAGAAGCCTTCCATCAATATTGTCATCGTGTGAATGAAACTGCATTTGTCGGTGTACATACAGGGCATTTAGGATTTTATGCAGATTGGCTGCCGCATGAAGTAGATAAGTTAATAGAAGAAATTGCAGATGGAGATTACGAAGTCATTCAGTATCCTTTAATCGATATTATTGTGAACTACAACGATGACAAAGAACCTTCACATCATATCGCACTGAATGAAGCAACGATGAAAACTGAAGATAATACAACACTTGTAGCAGATGTTAATTTACGTGGACAACACTTTGAAAGATTTAGAGGAGACGGTTTATGTATTTCCACTCCTTCAGGATCAACTGCCTACAACAAAGCACTTGGCGGTGCTTTGATTCATCCTTCGTTGCGCGCAATTCAATTGACTGAAATTGCATCCATCAATAACCGTGTGTTCCGTACAGTCGGTTCACCGATTGTTATGCCAGAACATCATTATTGTCTGATTACACCAGTCGATCAACGCGTGATTATGACATCTATCGACCACGTTACAATGAAACATCACAATGTAGAAAGTATTGAATATCGTGTAGCTAAACAGCGTGTACGATTTGCACGTTTCAGACCATTTCCATTCTGGAAACGCGTCCACGATTCATTTATTTCTGACGGCAGAGACGAATGAAATTTCACTATGACATTGAAACACCGGTTTTATTAAAGACTTTTTTACAAGAACAATTTTATTCAAAGAAAATGATAAGTGCCATTAAACAAAATGGCGCTTTACTTGTAAATAAGCAACCTGTAACTGTGCGAAAACAAATGACAGAAGGCGATACGTTAGAAGTTGTGCTGCCTGAGGAGAGACCAAGTCAGAATTTAATCTATTATCATGCACCGTTAGATGTTTTATATGAAGATGATTATTATTTAGCCGTTTCAAAACCTGCACATCAAAATTGTGCGCCGTCTAGAGAACATCCGCATGAAAGTTTGATTGAACAAGTTTTGGCATATTTAAACCCAGATAGTAGTCAAACGGTTATCGTGCCGCATATTGTGACACGACTAGACCGTAATACACAGGGTATCGTATTGTTTTCTAAACATGGACATTTTCATCACAGAATGTCTGACGTAAAAATGGAGAAAATATATCAATGCATTTGTTTTGGATTATTATCTGGAGAAGGCGATATTATTGCGCCAATCGCACGAAAATCTGACAGTATTATTGAACGTCAGGTCAATGAAACAGGCAAGTATGCAAAAACCAGTTACCAAACCCTTTCAGCGTGTGACCGTTTTACATTAAACCGTGTACAACTGCATACTGGACGAACCCATCAAATTCGTGTGCATTTTCAATATATAGACCATCCACTTGTCGGAGACAGTTTATACGGCGGCACACACCCATCCATACAAGGACAAGCGCTTGTATGTACGGATTTAAAGTTTATCCACCCTGTGACACATAAATCGGTGGTTTTAAAGGATAGCGTAAGGCAAAAAGCACTTGAGGACCTTTTTCAACAGCTTTGTAGAGAGAGTTAAGAAGTAAGGAGGAGGCCAAATTGGCAAAAGAAGATGATAAATTTGTAGATGAGCCAGAAGTCTATAACAAAGATTTATTAGATCAGCTCTTAATAGATAATGATATTGATGCATTTAGAGAAGAATTCTTATCCATGCATACGTATGAACAAAGTGAGTTCTTCGAAGATAGTGATGATGAAATCAGACAAAAAATGTATCATCTCTTATCACCGAAAGAAGTCGCGAGTTTCTTCGACCAACTCGAGTTAGATGATGACGAGTACGATGAACTCTTTGAACAAATGAAAGCAAGTTATGCGGCGCATATTTTAGAAGACATGTCTTATGACAACGCCGTAGATATTATGAGTCATTTGACTAAAAGTAAAGTCGCTACTTTATTAGCGTTAATGGATCAGCAAGATGCGAAAGAAATCAAAGCCTTGCTGCATTATGAAGAAGATACTGCCGGCGGTATCATGACGACGGAGTATATTTCTTTAAAGACAACTACACCTGTTAAAGAAGCATTGATGCTGGTTAAAGAACAAGCACCTGATGCTGAGACGATTTACGTTATCTTTGCAGTAGATGATGATAAACATCTCGTAGGTGTCTTATCTCTGCGTGATTTGATTGTCGCAGAAAACGATGCTTATATTGAAGATATTATGAGTAATCGTGTGGTCAGTGTCAACGTGGCAGATGACCAAGAAGATGTTGCGCAAAGAATGCGTGACTATGACTTTATCGCAATGCCGGTTGTAGATTATCAAGACCATTTACTGGGTATAATCACAATCGATGATATCGTCGATGTTATCGATGAAGAGGCATTAGAAGACTACTCTGGTTTAGCCGGTGTCTCTGATATTGATTCAACAGACGATTCAATTTTTAAAACAGCTAAAAAACGTCTGCCTTGGTTGCTCATTTTGACGTTTTTAGGTATGATAACTGCAACTATATTAGGGTCATTCGAAGAAACATTAGAAAAAGTCGCATTACTTGCGGCCTTTATTCCCATTATCAGCGGGATGTCAGGTAACTCAGGGACACAGTCCCTAGCGGTGTCTGTACGTAATATCACGACTGGCGAGATTGAAAATCAAAGCAAGTTCAAAGTGACGCTTAAAGAAGCGGGTTCTGGCTTTGTCTCTGGTTTAGTCTGTGCAACCGTACTCTTTACCATTATTGTAATTTTATATGGTACACCGTTATTAGCACTGATTGTAGGTGGCAGTTTAACGATTGCGATGACAGTCGGTACAATGATGGGTTCAATCATTCCATTGATAATGACGAAATTGAAAATCGACCCTGCTGTAGCTAGTGGTCCATTTATCACAACAATCAACGATATTATCAGTATGTTAATTTACTTCGGATTAGCTACATCATTTATGTCATATCTCACATAAGGAGGGACACATGGAATTTGTATCACTCGTCATTGTTGTCATGGCTGCGTTTTTAACGCCGATTATTGTCAACAGACTTAATATCAATTTTCTACCTGTCGTTGTGGCGGAAATTTTAATGGGATTAATCATCGGACAATCCGGTTTCCATTTAGTCGAACGCGACAACATCTTGAATATTTTATCAACACTAGGTTTTATTTTCTTAATGTTTTTAAGCGGTTTGGAAATTGATTTCAATGCGTTCAAAAGCGATAAAAATGAGCCTGAAAAAGCTAAAAATAAAAACAAGAAGAAAGCACCGGGTCATTTACAATTATCATTATTTGTATTCTCGCTGATTATGATTGTTTCAATCATTTTAGCGTATGCATTTAAATGGTTTGGCTTGATTGATGATATCTTATTAATGGTCATTATCATTTCTACAATTTCATTAGGTGTGGTAGTACCAACACTTAAAGAAATGAATATCATGCGCACAACCATCGGACAGTTTATCTTGTTAACGGCTGTATTAGCTGACTTAGTTACGATGATTTTATTAACTGTATATGGTGCAATTAACGCTAAAGGCGGCGGCACATTATGGTTGATTTCGATTTTAATTGTCTTTACTATTATTTTCTATTTCCTTGGCGGGATTTTCAAAAAAGCACAATTCCTTCAAAAATTGATGGATGGGACAACACAAATCGGTATTCGTGCAGTTTTTGCGTTGATCATCTTATTAGTGGCATTAGCAGAAGGTGTAGGTGCTGAGAATATCTTAGGTGCCTTCTTAGCAGGTGTAATTGTATCACTGCTTGGTCCTGACGAAGATATGGTAGAAAAACTGGACTCATTTGGTTATGGTTTCTTTATCCCGATCTTCTTCATTATGGTCGGTGTGGATTTAAATATCCCTTCACTGATTAAAGAACCATCAATTTTAATCATTATTCCAGTGCTGATCATCGCATTCTTAGTATCTAAGATTATTCCTGTATATGCGATAAGACCTTGGTTTGATCAAAAAACCACATTGTCTTCTGCCTTTTTACTGACATCTACGTTATCGTTAGTAATCGCAGCAGCTAAAATCGCTGAACAACTTCATACGATTACACCAGAAATCTCTGGGATCTTAATCCTGAGTGCTGTCATTACGTGTGTATTTGTTCCGATTGTCTTTAAAAAGACATTCCCAATGCCGACAGAAGCGACACGTCGTATTAACGTCAGTCTGATTGGTAAGAACCAATTAACGATTCCGATAGCGCAGAACTTGATGTCTGATTTATACGCGATTACGTTATATTATCGTAAAGATTTAAGTGATAAGCGTAATTTATCAAATGATATTACTACTGTTGAAATTGCAGATTATGATGAAGCGATACTTGAAAAGCTTGGACTCTTTGATAGTGATATTATAGTGTGTTCAACCAACGAAGATGAATTAAACTATAAAGTCGCACAAATGGCTAAAGAACACGGAGTAAACCGTGTCATCTGCCGCTTTGAAGAGGGCGGAGAAACTGAAGCTGAATTACGTCAATCAGGTGTTGAAATCTTCAGTAGTTTCTTAAGTAATAAGATCTTGCTGACAGGTTTAATTGAAACACCGAACATGTTGAACTTATTAAGCAACGTTGAAACATCATTATATGAAATTAAAATGCTTAACTATAAATTCGACAACATTCAATTACGTAACTTCCCATTCGACGGCGATATTATCTTCGTACGTATTGTACGTGATAATGAATCGATTGTACCGCATGGTGATACGATGTTACGTTACGGTGACCGCTTGATTGTGACAGGTTCGAAAGAATATGTAGATGAATTGAAACGTGATTTAGAATATTATTCACTCGGTTCAATTTAAACTTAAAACGAAAGTCTAATGAGATGTTAGGCTTTCGTTTTTTATTTCTACGATGCATACCATAGATAATGGTTGAAACAAGTCTATTAGAACAAAAAATGTTATAATACTAATAATCAAAATTTGAATCATTAATAGAGTAAAAGGAGCGTTTTCATGTTTAGTTTAGAAGGAAAAACATACGTTATTATGGGAATTGCGAATAAACGCAGTATTGCTTTTGGGGTAGCCCAAGCTTTAGATGAATTAGGAGCAAAACTAGTCTTTACATACCGTAAAGAACGTAGTAAGAAAGAATTAGATAAACTTGTTGATCAATTAAATCAAAAAGAGCATCTTACGTACCAAATTGATGTTCAAAGTGATGACGAAGTAATCGATGGATTCAAAAAAATCGGTGAAGATGTAGGCCAAATTGATGGTGTCTTCCATTCTATCGCATTTGCGAATGTTGAAGACTTACGCGGTCGTTTCTCAGAAACTTCAAGAGAAGGATTCTTACTTGCACAAGACATCAGTTCTTATTCATTAACAATCGTTTCAAGAGAAGCGAAAAAATTAATGCCTGAAGGCGGCAGCATTGTTACTACAACTTACTTAGGCGGAGAATACGCAGTACCTAACTACAACGTAATGGGTGTTGCGAAAGCCAGCTTAGAAGCAAACGTGCGTTATTTAGCATTAGACTTAGGTCAAGACAATATCCGTGTTAATGCTGTTTCTGCAGGTCCAATTCGTACATTAAGTGCGAAAGGTGTTGGCGGTTTCAACACAATCTTAAAAGAAGTTGAAGAACGTGCACCATTAAAACGTAATGTTGATAAAGAAGAAGTCGGCAAAACAGCTGCTTTCTTATTAAGTGATTTATCAAGCGGTGTAACAGGAGAAAACATCCATGTTGACGCTGGTTTCCACGTAATTAAATAATCATACTCAGTATAGCCCACTATGATAGTCCAAGACTAAAATAGTGGGCTATTTTTTTAATTCGGCTATTCAATTCTTTAAATGAAGTGTATGATAGTTACGGGAATAAAATCAAAAGTGGGTGGACAAGGATGACAGAAAAGATTCATCAACAAGGTAAGTCGTATTCAAATAAAATTCTAGCTTCTTCAATGCTTGGATTCGGGCTAGAGAATATGGACATTATGTTTTTAGCCTTTGCGCTATCAAGTATTATTAATGAGTTCCATATCAGTTCTGCAGAAGCCGGTTTAATCGCTTCGATTACGAACTTCGGTATGTTGTTCGGAGGTATTATTTTTGGCGTGCTTGCAGACAAGTATGGTCGTATTCGTATCTTTACATACACGATATTTATTTTTGCGATAGCAACCGCATTACTTTCAGTCTCTTCTAATATTTATATGGTCTATATTTTAAGATTCATTGCCGGTATGGGCGGCGGTGGAGAATTCGGTATCGGGATGGCGTTAGTGGCTGAAGTGTTTAAGAAACAACGTCTAGGCCGTGTTTCTTCAGTGGTCGCAATCGGAGGTCAAATCGGCGCATTGATTGCTGCGCTGTTAGCTGCCGCAATTTTACCGCATCTCGGTTGGCGCGCGCTCTTTTTAATCGGTGTGGTACCTGTGATTTTAGCATTCTACATTCGTCGTAATTTAGATGAAACAGAATCATGGAAACAAGCAAAAGCAAATCGTACGTTAGAAAAGAAAAATCAATCGCCAATCGGTTTATTATTTAACACGAAACATATGGCACATACGACAATCGCATTAACGATTATGTCGAGTGTACAAGTTGCTGGGTATTTTGGTTTAATGAACTGGTTGCCGTCAATTCTTCAAAAACAACATGGCTTAAGTGTTTCTAACTCATCACTTTGGACCATCAGTACGATTGTTGGTATGAGTTTAGGTATGTTTGCGTTCGGACAAATATTAGATCGCTTCGGTGCCAAACTTTCTTATACGATTTTCCTTATCGCATCAGCTGCATCTGTCTTTATTTATGTCTTTGCGCAAAGTGCAGTCGCATTACTGATCGGTGGGGCCTTTGTCGGCTTCTTCGTTAACGGTATGTTCGCAGGCTATGGGGCAGTTATCAGTAGTTACTATCCAACACATATTCGTAGTACAGCGAATAATGTCGTCTTCAATATTGGACGTGCATTAGGTGGCTTATCACCGATTGCGATAGGGTATTTAATGGATCATTATGGCATGAGTACAACAATGATTTTCCTTGCCTGTCTTTATATGATTTCACTTGTGATGATGTTATCGCTTAGAAATATGCCGTTGAAAGGCAGAAAAGCGATGCGCGCGAATCAAGCATAATCTAAAAGTAAATAAGTCTTATCAATGTAAAAAGCGTTCAACTTCATTTTAGAGAGTTGAACGCTTTTATAATACTCGTTAATCTTTAACTTCACTTTGTGCTTTCCGCATAATATCTTGACGGTAAACAAAGATATTACGGACGACTGTTTTAATCACTGCGTATAATGGAACCGCAACTAAAATTAAAACAAATCCGCCTAGGTTACCAGCCGCTAAGATAACAATGATAATCGTAAGCGGGTGAATGTTAAGTGATTTACCCATAATATTCGGTGTAATGACATTACCTTCTAATTGTTGGGCAACGAGTGTTACCACACAGACCCAAATAAATGCTGTCGGACTTTGAATAATTCCGATGATTGCGGCAGGTAAGAAGGACATCCACGGTCCTAAGAATGGAATCATGTTTGCGACACCAGCGAATAACACAAGTAAAAGTGTATATTCTAAACCGATAATTGTATAACCAATGTAAAGAATAATTCCTAAAATTACACTTACTGTGACTTGGCCTTGAATGTATGATTGTAATGTATAGTTCACATCTTTTAATAAGTTAGTTACAAATACTTTGCGGTCACCATTGAATAATTTAGCCACTGAAGGAATGAACTTCTCGTGGTCTTTCAACATGTAAATTAAGAAGAATGGCACCATAATCAGTAAGAATAGTGTAGAGATAATTTGAGAGACAATCGCAATCGAATTAGATAGGATATTTGTCACATTATCTCCGAATGATTTTACAACTTTATTGATGCGATCTGTTACATCATTAGGAAGTTTATCCATTTGGTCTAGTGTATATTGTATGATTCCTTGAACTTCTTTTTGAAGTTGCGGTGCTTGTTTAATCAACCCGTTAATTTGGTTAGCGATGAGTGGCGCAACGACTGTAATTGCAGTTGCAGTTAAGCCGATTAAAATCACAAAGATAATCGAAATACTGCCCCAACGCGGAACTTTGCGTTTTTCTAAAAACTTTTGAAGCGGTAAAAAGACATAAAATAAAAAACCGCTTAAGATAAATGGTAAAATGACTGATTGAATAATGATAATCAGCGGTTTAAAGATAACATGTACTTCCATAATCAATCTGATTAATAGAAATAATATCAATAACATGATTCCCGTTCGGAACCACACCTTATTTAGCATTGATGATGTCCTCCTAAAGAAATAGACTTATAAACCATTATAGACTAAATTAAGTTATTGAAAAAGTCATATTTCTGTAGAAATGTAGATTATTTCCTGAGAAAATTTATGATTATTTCTATGAAATACAAAAGAGGAAACGGTATACGCTTCCTCCTCTTTTTAATCTATTTCAATTGTTTATGTCTATCTTATTTTAAACTTCTTCTAAGTTATTTTGTGGTGGGAGCTTTTTATTTTTAGCACCTTTTTCTTTGGCAACTGCTTCATCTTCATTGAAATGTGCATCCTTTAAACGTTTCGGATAGTCTTCAAGCCAGAATGTCGCAGTTGGCAATTTGTTTGGATCTGGTTTGTAAATCGCGAAGTTACCAGAACCTTTTTGTTTCATTTGGAACTCGTAATCTTTTAAAGCGTCAACCGCAGGACGATGGAGTATCCAAATCGCAATAATATTAAGCCATGCCATCATACCTACACCTAAGTCCCCCATACTCCAAGCAACATCAGCTGTTTTAATTGAACCATAGAATGCTGCGAAAATTAACGCAAAACGTGCAACTGTGAACCAAATTTTTGTCGTAAAGACTGAACTGTTTCTTGTCATATACGCAATATTTGTCTCTGCGATGTAGTAGTATGCGAGTATTGTTGTGAAAGCGAAGAAGAATAATGCAATCGCAATAAAGTATGAACCGATACCAGAGAAAGCAGGATCAAAGTGATAGCTGCCGCCTTGTAAGGCTTTATCGATACCTGCTTGTGCGTACATTGCTGTACCTGAGTAATCTTTCGTACCGTCAGCGTTTTGAACATAGATACCATTATCTTTGATTAATTCCGGAATACCACCTGGCTTTAAATCGCCGTTTGTTGTATTATATGTGCCTGAAATTAAGATGATTAATGCTGTTGCTGTACATACGAATAATGTATCGACATATACTGAGAATGATTGAACTAAACCTTGTTTGGCTGGGTGAGAGACTTCAGCTGCAGAAGCGGCGTGTGGTCCTGTCCCTTGTCCAGCTTCGTTTGAATACAAACCACGCTTTACACCGATTTCAATCATGGCACCGAAGATACCACCAAACGCTGCTTGCATACCGAATGCTGATTTAAAGATTAATCCAAATAAAGCAGGTACGGCTTGGATATTGATGATAATAATAAAGACTGCCATTAAAATATAAAGAATAGCCATGAATGGTACGACTGCTGTCGCAACATTAGCGATCCATTTAACACCGCCGAAAATAATCAGACCTAAAATGACTGCAATTGTAACTGCAACAATCCAGTTTGGAATTTGGAACGCGTTGTTCATTGAACTTGCGATTGCGTTAGATTGTACCCCAGGTAATAATAAGCCTACTGAGATAACCGTTACAATCGCAAAGACTAAACCGTAAATTTTACCTAGACGTCCTTTAATCCCATATTCAATGTAGTAGGCGGGACCGCCTCGATATTCACCTTTTTCTTCACGTTTGAAGATTTGACCTAATGTTGATTCGATAAATGCACTGCTGGCACCTAAAAATGCGGTTACCCACATCCAAAAGACTGCACCTGGACCCCCAATAAAGATAGCTGTAGAAACGCCGACGATATTCCCCGTACCGACACGTCCAGCTAAAGAGAGTGCAATCGCTTGGAAACTTGAGATTCCAGTCGGTGATTTTTCACCGTGGAACATTAAACGAATCATCTCTTTAAAATGCCTGACTTGAAAGAATTTCATCATCAAAGAAAATAAAATCCCCGTAATCAATAGACCATAAACAAGCGGTTTACTCCACACAATTTCATTAAACCAAGCTACAAAACTTTCTAGCATAATGATTTCCCCCTTAATAAAGCGAAAAAGAAAACGCTTACATTTTACCCCTAAAAAAATAAGCGCATTATGTTCCGCTACTGTATGTGTTTCGACATGCATCAGTGAAATTGATTTTTTTCAATTATACTTTGAATAAAAGTTCCGTGCAACACTTTTAATGAAAATAAACATTAAACTTTACAAATAAATACTTATAGGATTAATCGGAATGGCACAATAAAGCTAGTTAATATCTAGCTTATTACCCAATGCGCATAAAAATTGTTAAACTAGAGTTAAATTTAACAATAAGGAGAGAGTAATGTGAGTGAACTAGAACCAGGTGTTGTGACTCAAACACAATTTCATAGTGACATTTTAGAACGTGATATTACGTTATCTATCTACTTACCTAAAAATTATTCACCATTATTTAAATATAAATTAGTGTTTTGTTTTGATGGTTTAGACTTCTTTCGTTTCGGACAAATTCATCGCGTCTATGAACGCTTAAGAGAAGATGAACAAGTAGAACGCGCCATTTTCATTGGTTTCCATTATGAAACCGTGGATAAGCGGAGAGAAGAATTTTCACCGAATGGCAGCCGTGCACCTTTAACTGTCAAAGCAATGGGACAAGAGTTGTTACCGTATATCGATAAAACATTTCCGACATTTAAAGTGGCGAATGGACGTGTGTTGTTAGGTGACAGTTTAGCAGGATCAATCGCGTTAATGACGGCACTTTCATATCCGCGCTTATTTAATCAAGTCGGTATGTTCAGTCCGATGTTTAATGAAGTCGTCGATTTACTCGCAAATCGTTGTCAGTTTATTGATCAGTTAGATATATGGCAAGCGGTTGGTAAAGAAGAAATTGACTTTGCGTTGCCGACTACAGGTGAACGTGCGGATTTCTTAACACCAAATCGTGAATTAAAAGACTTGTTAGAGAAGTTTAATGTTACACATTATTATGAAGAATTTGATGGGGGACATCGTTGGAAGTACTGGAGAAAGCTAATGGAACCCTTACTTTTATACTTTTTAGCGGAGTAAACCATTCAGTAAATTCTGTAAAGTCACAGTTTTTGGTAACGATTTCATAGAATGTTTGCTATAATGGCCATATAGTTCAATCTAAGGAGGAATTCAAATGATTTTAGGGTTAGCATTAATTCCATCAAAAACATTCCGTGAAAAAATTGATGCATATCGTAAACGTTATGATGAACGCTATGCGCAAATCCCACCTCATATTACAATCAAAGATTCATTTGAGGTTGAAGATAATGATTTTGACAGCGTGAAAGAAGATATTCAATCACGTATCGAAGGCATTGCGCCACTTCACATTCATGCAACGAAAGCATCAAATTTCGCACCTGTAAATAATGTGATTTATTTTAAAGTTGAAAAAACATCTGAATTAGAAGAATTAGATAATCGCTTCAATAATGGTGATTTTTACGGCCAACCAGAACATTCATTTGTTCCGCATTTTACAATTGCTCAAGGTTTAACAAGCCAAGAATTCGAAGATATCTTTGGACAAGTTAAACTGGCTGGTATTGATTACGAAGAAACAATTAGTGAGTTGACATTATTGAAATATAATAATGAAGCTGACAAATGGGAAACAATCGACACATTCAGTTTCAAATAAGCTATGAAGTGTATGAAAGATCTCACAGCATTTCAGTGATAAAAAGTACGGGGCTGAGACATTGTGATATTGAGGGCTCGATAGTGTAGATGTTACTATCTATTTTCAATGTCTTAACCTCTTACTTTTAAATACATATACAAAAAGGCAGCCGATTCTATGTCTGAATCAGCTGCCTTTTTATGACAACTTACATTATTTTGTTGGTTGTTGTTTTTGAATACGCAGGAAATAAATCCCATAGAAAATGGCTAAGAAGACGAAGACGCCTCCTGAGAAGTAGAACGTCATATTCAAGTTATTCGTAAATTGATAAAGCATTCCACCGATAAGTGGACCAATCATAGCACCGACGCCTTGGATGCTGTTAAAGACACCCCAAGTTTCTTCTTGTTCATCTTTCTTAATGAACTTAGCCATGAACGTATTCCAAGCTGGTAATAAAAAGCCATACATTAAACCAATAAACAGTGCGACACCCCACACAAGGTAAATCTGTGTAATGAGTGAAAGACTAAATATGGCAAGTGTATATAATACAAAGCCTGTAAAAATCGCACTGAACATAAATTTATTACCATGATGATCGATGATTTTTGATAAGAATAGCATGGATATAGCGCAACCGACACCACCAATAATCAAAGCTGCCGTATATTCAACCATACTAACTTTTACCACTTTTGTTGCGTAAGTCGGTAAAATCGGTACAAGTGCACTGATTGAAGCACCTTGTAAGATAATACCTGGAAATAGGACACCATTTGAATGTGCCACACGTTTAATTTGCGCAAGTTGTTCTTTTAAACGACGTGTTTTGTAGTTAGTGAGACGGATTTTAACAAAGTAATAAAGTATCCAAGCTACTAACACAACGAGTGCCATTAAGAATGTAAAGTGTGTTGGATGCACTTTAACAATTAGCAGCATGCCAATCATACCTGCTAATAAACCAAATAGCCATGCGAAATAAACATGGCCCATTTGTTTACCACGAGATTCATCACGTACACTAGATAGCATAATGACCCAAATTGGGCTTGAAGCGACACCTAGTAAGATGGAACTCATAATTAAAATAATGGCATTATAAGGGAACCAAATCACTAAAAACAAACTGCCGAAAGCCAGTAAAAAGCCGAGTGTCAATACTGGTTTCGCACCGAATCGTTTTAATAAGAAGCCGACAACAAAGTTTGTTGCGGCATCAGAAATATAATGAATGGAAACTGCAGCTGAGGTTACACCGACAGCTACTGAAGAAACAGTAGGTAAGAACGGAAGGTAACCTAAGACAAACATGCCTCGTGCGAATTCCATAAAGAACAATATAAACAACATAATTATGAAATTACGTTTATAGTTTGCGTTGTATTTACTTGAGGAAGAGCTTTGCATATAATGGTACCTTTCCATAAATTTCTTCTGTTTGTGAAGATTCATCTAAGAGATGAAGTAAGTCTCGGCATAATTTATAGGTAGGGTATTTGACTTTTAAGTCTTGCATACGAGCAACCATTGTATCTAGTTCTTTTTCATCTTGTGTTAAATCTGTAATTAAAGCAATTGCTTCTTCTGTTGTGTCTGCCACTTTACCCATGCCTTTAGACTCAAAGTAAAGTGCATTTTCTAACTCTTGACCTGGCGCTGGATCTAAGAAAATCATCGGCACTTTACGTGCAAGCGCTTCTGAAATCGTGATACCACCAGGCTTAGTAATCATAAGGTTAGAGGCTGCCATCCATTCGTTCATATGATGTGTATAACCTAAAATCAACACATTATGATTGCCATTAAATTGATGCTTTAAATTACGTTTTAATTCTTTATTGCGTCCGCATACCATTACAACTTGTGTCTCTGGCGTACGTTCTAAAATATCGGCAATCATTGATTCAAAGCCTTTAGATACACCAAATGCACCCGCAGACATTAAAATAGTAGGACGGTTAGAATCTAAGCGATTTTGACGCATCCAAGCGTCTTTATCAACGTCTTCTTCAAATTGTGAAGAAATTGGAATACCTGTAACTTTTATAATATCTTGTGGTACGCCGATATCTTTAAATTCTTGTTTTAAGTCTTCTGTAGCGACATAGTAACGTGAAGAGTGGGGCGTTACCCAGTTTTTATGTAAGCGATAATCTGTCATTACCGTCGCAATCGGGATATTCATATTAAATTGTTCTGTTAAAACAGACATGACCGGCGTTGGGAATGTCAGTAAAATCAAATCAGGTTTTTCTTTAATCAACAAATTGATCAATTTGTTTAAACCGTAATATTTGTAAAAACATTTATCAATGTCTTTTGGGCGGCTATAGTAAAAGCGTTTGTATGAATTTCTGAAATATTTAAAACTATTGATATAATACTTTTTGCAAATGGATGTTAAGATGGGATGTGCTTCTAAAAATAAATCATGTTCAATCACAGATAAGTGTTTAAGATTCATTTCATTTAATTGATTCACAACGCTGTTCGTCACTTGCAAATGGCCGTTCCCGAAAGAACCTGTAATTATCAATATCTTCTTATTTTGAGTAACCATGAAACCAGCCACCCTCCAGTTAGTAGATTTAATGTTGTCTATGTGAAGCTAATATATAGAATATATTGCTTTGTCTACAGTGTAACGTATGTTGCAGCCAGATTAAATAATATTGACGCTAACATCACTGAATTATAACACTTATTCACAGAGTATAAAAATATTTTCATACTTTCTTAACATTTGGTTCAATGAAAAAGAGATTCGTGATTTGTAAATTGTGCTTCTCTTATATAGGAAGTATTTGAATTTAATATGTAATTGACAGCGTAATCGATATATTAATAACGTAGAAAAATGTACAATAGAAAATGAACTCACGCATCTAGATTTCTAAAGAAAAAATGTATAATATAGTAGTATTGGAAAAGAAGGGGCGATCGATGTGAAAGCGAACGAATTGTTCGAAAAGATAAAATCGAAACAAGTACTTGGCAGTTTAGATAGAGAAGTAGATGATGTAACAACAGATTCTCGTACTGCAAAAGCAGGCAGTATTTTTGTAGCTTCAAAAGGCTATACAGTAGACAGCCATAAATTTTGCCAAAATGTAGTTGAACAAGGCTGCAAAGTGATTGTAGTAGAACGTGAACAACAATTAACAGGCGATGTGACACAAGTGATTGTGCCGAATACAAGACGTGTCGCAAGTTTGATTGTACATAAATTATATCAATATCCGAGCGAAAAATTGGTAACGTATGGTGTGACTGGTACGAATGGAAAAACATCTATTGCGACGATGATTCACCTAATTCATCGTAAATTAGGAAAAGGCAGTGCTTACTTAGGCACGAATGGATTCCAAATCAATGAAACAGTCACAAAAGGTGAAAATACAACACCAGAAACTGTGACATTGACGAAGAAAGTACATGAAGCAGTAGATGCGGGTGCTGAAGCCATGACATTAGAAGTATCAAGTCATGGTTTAGCTTTAGGTCGTTTAAGCGGTGTTGAATTTGATGTTGCTGTTTTTTCAAACTTAACACAAGACCATTTAGACTTTCATGGCACTATGGAAGCATATGGTCACGCGAAGTCACTCTTATTCAGCCAATTAGGTGAGGATTTAAGTAAAGAAAAATATGCAATCGTCAACCAAGATGATGCATTCTCTGAATACTTGAAAACCGTAACACCATACGAGGTATTTACGTATGGTATTCATAATAAAGCACAATTCCAAGCTGAAAATATCAAAGAATCATTAACAGGTGCTTCATTTGATTTTGTGACACCAGACGGTACATTCCACGTGGATTCACCTTATGTCGGTCAATTCAACATTTCAAATATTATGGCAGCGATGACGGCAGTTTGGAGTAAAGGTACACCTATGCAAGACATCGTGGACGTAGTCAGCCAATTAGAACCGGTTGAAGGCCGTTTAGAAGTGTTAGATCGTTCATTACCAATTGATTTAATCATTGATTATGCCCATACGACAGATGGTATTGAAAAGCTGATTGATGCGGTTAAACCATTTGTGAAACAAAAATTCATTTTACTTGTCGGTATGGCAGGAGAACGCGATTTAACGAAAACACCAGAAATGGGCAGACAAGCAAGTCGTGCAGATTATGTTATCTTTACGCCGGATAATCCAGCGAATGATGATCCGAAAATGTTAACACATGAATTAGCTAAAGGTGCGACTCATGACAATTATGTAGAGTTTACGGATCGTGCTGAAGGAATTCGTCATGCGATTGAAGTTGCAGAACCAGGCGATACTGTTGTATTAGCTTCAAAAGGACGTGAGCCTTATCAAATTATGCCAGGTCATGTTAAAGTACCACATCGTGATGATTTGATTGGTTTAGAAGCGGCTTACAAGAAATTTGGAGGTGGCCCTTCTGAAGATTAGGACACTTCAAACGATAGAAGGTGCAATCGTCTATAGTTATACAGATGAAACAATGCAGAACCAGCTCATTGCGGTTCCTGATATGAGTTGGTCTGCGTTGATAGATAAAAAGGAGTCAGCAGAAGATGTAGAAGAAGACTTAGTAATGGAACTATTTAACTTAATGGATGAAGCTGAAGCGGAAAGCTTAGCGCACGAACTGACTTTAATTCTATTTGATAAAGGAGACGAAAGATGAGTATAAAGGATGAAATTGAATCCAGAAAAACCTTTGCGATTATTTCTCACCCGGATGCCGGGAAAACCACTTTAACTGAAAAACTACTGTTATTTGGCGGTGCCATTCGTGAAGCAGGGACGGTTAAAGGGAAGAAATCTGGGAAATTCGCAACAAGTGACTGGATGAAAGTGGAACAAGAACGTGGTATCTCAGTAACAAGTTCTGTGATGCAGTTCAACTATGATGATTTTAATATTAATATTTTAGATACACCGGGGCATGAAGACTTCTCGGAAGATACGTATCGTACGTTAATGGCAGTCGATAGTGCTGTGATGGTAATTGACTGTGCCAAAGGGATTGAGCCTCAAACATTAAAACTCTTCAAAGTATGTAAAATGCGTGGTATTCCTATCTTCACTTTCATCAACAAACTGGATCGTGTTGGTAAAGAACCTTTCGAGTTGTTAGATGAAATTGAAGAAACTTTGAATATTAAAACGTATCCGATGAACTGGCCTGTAGGTATGGGTCAAAACTTCTTCGGTATTATCGATCGTGAAGATCGTACGATTGAACCATTCAGAGATGAAGAACACTTATTGCATATCAATGAAGACTATGAAATTGAAGAAGAACATCCAATTACAAACGATAGTACCTTCGCACAAGCAATTGAAGAGTTTATGTTGGTGGAAGAAGCGGGCGAAGAATTCGATAACGAAATGATGTTAGCAGGTGAATTAACACCCGTATTCTTCGGTTCAGCATTAGCAAACTTCGGTGTACAAAGCTTCTTAAATGCTTATGTAGACCATGCACCGATGCCTAATGGCCGTTTAACAAAAGACGAAGAAGAAGTGAGTCCATTTGCGCCTGACTTCTCAGGATTTATCTTTAAAATCCAAGCTAACATGGATCCTAAACACCGTGACAGAATCGCATTTATGCGTATTGTCAGCGGCGCATTTGAGCGTGGTATGGACGTGAAACTACAACGTACAAATAAAAAACAAAAAGTAACACGTTCAACATCATTTATGGCGGATGATAAAGAAACAATCAACCATGCAGTTGCAGGAGATATTATCGGTTTATATGATACAGGTAATTACCAAATCGGCGATACATTAGTCGGTGGCAACCAAAAATTCAGTTTTGAAGATCTGCCACAATTCACACCTGAACTCTTTATGAAAGTATCACCGAAAAACGTAATGAAGCAAAAACACTTCCATAAAGGTATTGAACAATTGGTACAAGAAGGTGCCATCCAATACTACAAAACATTGCATACCAACCAAATTATTTTAGGTGCTGTAGGGCAACTGCAATTCGAAGTTTTCGAACACCGTATGAATAATGAATATAATGTCGATGTGATTATGGAACCCGTTGGCCGCAAGATTGCACGTTGGGTTGAAAATGAAGAAGATATCCAAGATAAGATGAGTACAGCGCGTTCTATCTTAGTACAAGACCGCTATGAACAAAAAGTATTCTTGTTTGAAAATGAATTTGCGACGCGTTGGTTTGAAGAAAAATTCCCTGAAATTAAACTTTATAGTTTATTATAGGTATCCAATGGGGTATAATTATTTTAAATAAATGAATACCTATGACAGTCATGTCAGAGGGGAGTAACTTACGAAGTTGGATTCAATTCCGCTTCAACATTCTTATCGTCATTACGAAATGCATAGACATTTCCGGTAAAATGGAGTCCGTACAAACAGCTATGGATTCAAGTGAGACCTTTGCTATTTATTTAGCATAGGTCTCTTTTATTTTGTCCACGTTTTTTAGCCAGACGATTGAATTATTTTGAAGGAGTGGTCATTGAATGGATCCGAGTTTAATTTTATCCTATGGATGGGTATTGCTCGTACTCGTATTTTTAGAAGGATTACTTGCTGCGGATAACGCAGTGGTTATGGCAGTAATGGTAAGACATTTACCGCCTGAGCAAAGAAAGAAAGCACTATTTTACGGTTTATTAGGAGCCTTTATCTTTAGATTCTTATCATTATTCCTAATCAGTTACTTAGTAAACTTCTGGTTTATCCAAGCAGCTGGTGCCGTTTATTTACTATATATGTCAGGACGGAATTTATATCAATTCTACAAATCCAAAGGTCATGGACCTGAACAACCAGAAGGTGATGATCATCACTATGATGAGCACGGAACTGAAAAGAAAGTCAGCCCGAAAGCCTTTTGGAGTACTGTTGCGAAAGTCGAATTTGCGGATATTGCCTTTGCGATTGACTCAATGCTTGCAGCAATGGCCATTGCCTTCACGTTGAAACCAGTTGGTATTCATTTCGGCGGTATGGACTTAGGTCAATTCGCAGTAATGTTCATGGGTGGTATGATCGGTGTTATCTTAATGCGTTTTGCGGCAACTTGGTTCGTAGAACTATTAAATAAATATCCTGGTCTTGAAGGTGCAGCCTTTGCGATTGTCGGATGGGTTGGTATCAAATTAGTGGTACTTGTTCTTGCACATCCACAAGTTCATTTAATTCCAGAACATTTCCCACATTCAACATTATGGCAAATCATTTTCTGGGGTGTCATGATTGGACTTGTTATCTTTGGTTGGTTATCATCTTTACGCCACAACAAAAAGAAAGCAAAAGAACAATCAAATTCATAATACAATATGCAATGACAAACCGTTTATCTTTATTGATTCAAAAGATAGACGGTTTTTGTTTTACCTTCAGATTGAAGTAGAAGAAAAAATCCTCTAAAATTTTTAGTGAAAGCACTAAGTTTACAAGAAATTTACAATAGATTGTGTCATAATAGATAAGAAAGATTGTAGTAGAGGAGGGCGTTATGATGGCAGAAGATAATGGAAAGCGTCAACCAGATGAAAAACAAGTTATACCGAAAAGTCATTATAAACGAAAACGTCGAGAGTTTTTCCATAATGAAGAACGAGAACAACGTGTTGAACAAGAAAAAGAGCAACAAGCACAAGAAAAAGAAAAAGCAGCAATGCAAGCTAAAAACAATGAAGAACGTGTGAAAGACAACTTAAGAAAAGCACGTATTGAAAAATTGACACAAGAAGAAATTCAACATCAACAAGAAATTGCGCAAGGTAAACGTGAGCCTGAAGTAGAAAATGAACAAACAGAGACACCGAAGGCAAAAACATCATCAAAAGATGAATCCTTACATAAAGAACAGCCATCAACATCCACTGCAGGTGCGAAAAAAGAAACAGTGAAGAATGAAAAAGCTGTTTCAAATGTTTCATCAGTCACAGTAGACGATGACACAAAAATTCATGAGCCCGCAACATCAGAAGAACCAGCAGAGACAGAATCAGAAACAACACCGCCTCATAAAGATGGCGAACCTGCAAAACGCAGTACACAAAGCAATCAGGCCAAAGCATTCTTTGAAAAACATTGGGCTAAAATCGCAATTGCGGTCGGCGTAATTATTTTATTGCTATTACTCTTTGCGATATTCCATAATCTAAGAAGTGATAATGGAAGTGCCGGTGATGTCGCAACGTTTGATGGCAGTGGCGATAAACAAGAGACAGCTATGATGAAAGCAGCAAAAAGTTCAATTCATTCAGTCGTAACAGTTGAGAACAAAACAAAAAATAAAAGCTCAATTGATAAAGAAACCGCAAATTCTGATAATGAAATTGGTTCAGGTGTCGTCTACAAAAAAGTAGACGACTCCATTTTTATATTGACGAATAGTCATGTAGTCGGCGATAAAAAAACTCAACGTATTTTATACGATGACAACAAAGAAACAACAGGGAAAGTCATCGGTAAAGATAAATATTCAGATGTAGCAGTTGTGAAAGCAAACGTTGAAAAAGATAGTGATGTCAAAGCTATACGTATTGGCGATTCTAAACAGCTTCAATTAGCAGAACCTGTTATAACAGTTGGAAATCCGTTAGGAGCTGACTTTAAAGGCAGTATTTCAAATGGTGTCGTTTCAGGTTTAAATCGTAATGTACCTGTAGATATCGATAAAGACAACCACTATGATGTACTGACAAAAGCCTTTCAAATTGATGCGCCTGTCAACCCTGGTAACTCAGGCGGTGCAGTAGTCGATCAAAACGGTAAATTAGTCGGTATCGTCTCTTTAAAAATTGATATGCCGGCAGTAGAAGGCATGGCCTTTGCGATTCCAGTCAATAAAGCTGTGACACTCGCAAAACAATTAGAAGATAAAGGTAAAATTGATTATCCGAATACAGGTGTTGCTTTATCGAATGTCGCTGATTTATCAGATCAAGAACGTGATCAATTCAAAGTTCCTAAAGATTTACAACAAGGTACTGTAGTCAGAGAAGTAAATCAAAACTCACCAGGTGAAAAAGCAGGTTTAAAAACAGGGGATATTATTGTAGAATTAGATGGTAAAAAAATTGAAGATAATTTAAGATATAGACAGATTGTCTTTGAACACCAAGCAGATTTGAAACCATTATCTGCAAAAATATATCGAAATGGTAAACTAAAAAGTATAACGATTAAATTGAAGTAGTGTTGAGGTGAAAACAGTTGTCCATTTTTAACCAGTTATTTAAAAGATCCAGTCCTCAACAAGGTATTGTCTTATTCTATTTGATTGCGATTATCGCAGCATTTTTGATGTTAAATTTACCTGGCGTGCATAAGCCTGGTGTGCACGTGGATCCCATTGATACATTATTTGTGGCTGTATCAGGGATCAGTGTGACTGGATTGACACCTGTGACGATTGCCGATACATATTCGACTTTCGGACAAATTGTCATTATGATTATTTTAAATATCGGCGGTGTCGGCGTCATGGCATTAGGTACGGTGTTATGGCTCATTTTAGGTAAACATATCGGCTTACGTGAACGTCAGATGATTATGTTAGATAATAACCGCCATACGATGAGTGGTGCGGTTCAATTGATTATTGAAATTGTCAGAGCTGTCTTATTAATTGAACTTGTCGGTGCGCTATTACTGGCCTTTTATTTCTATAGAGATACCGCAGATATCCAATATGCGTTAATGCAGGGCTTCTTCGTTTCAGTGGCCTCTACAACTAACGCAGGACTCGATATTACAGGGAATTCATTGATTCCTTATGCGAATGATTATTTCGTACAAGCGATTGTGATGTTCTTGATTACACTGGGTTCTATCGGGTTCCCGGTACTATTAGAAATTAAAGCGTATATCAGTAATAGAAATCCGAACTTCCGCTTCTCATTATTTGCGAAAATCACAACGATTACGTATTTCGCATTATTCTTATTCGGAACAGTGATGATTTTAATCTTAGAGATGGACAACACGTTGAAAGACGTCAGTTGGCATAAAGCACTCTTTTATGCCATGTTCCAATCGACTACAACCAGAAGTGCCGGATTACAGACAGTAGACATCTCACAATTTACAGATGCGACCAACTCATTGATGGGGACATTGATGTTTATAGGATCATCACCAAGTTCAGTAGGTGGGGGCATTCGAACAACGACATTTGCGATTCTGATTCTCTTTATTTTAAATTTCCGTACGGATTCAGAACGTATTACCATCAAAGTCTTTAATAGAGAAATCTTACCGTCAGATATCCAAAAGACCTTTATGGTGTTTAGTGTTGCAACAATCTTATCACTAACATCAATTGTGATTATTCAAGCAGTAGAAGGCAGTAAAATGTCTATTCTACAAGTCTTCTTTGAAGTCATGTCTGCATTCGGAACCTGTGGGTTATCGCTAGGTCTCTCGAGTGATGGTACAGATATCACCAAAGTGGTCTTGATGGTCTTGATGTTTATCGGGCGGGTTGGATTAATCTCCTTCATCTTAATGATTGGCGGCAGAAAAGAGCCTGTCTTGTATCACTATCCAAAAGAAAAAGTACAAATTGGTTAAAAAGTAACCTAGTAGAAATTTAAATCACTTTCAACATCATTAAACATAGAAATAACTACAATAAATAAAGCATGCGTTTGAAGCTCTGGATTGAGCTCAAACGCATGCTTTTTATATGCTTATTTAAAACAATTTTTACCAGTCTTGAACAGATTTACGTTCACCTTTGAAATTACCGCTTTTTTGATGTCTGCTTTGTAGAACTTGTTTCACATCATCTACAGTTACACCACAAGCGTGGAGTAACACAAAGAGGTGATATAAGACGTCAGCTGTCTCATTAGCTAATTCTTCTTGATCGTTCTTCATAGCAGCAATCACAACTTCAAATGCTTCTTCACCGAATTTCTTCGTGATTTTCTCAATACCTTCATTCAATAAGTAATGTGTATATGATTTGTCATCATCGCTGTTTGCGCGTGATTGCACAATGTCTTCTAAACTATCGATAAAGAAAGGTGTTTCTGTATTGAAACAACTCGTTGAACCTGTATGACAAGTTGGACCATCTGGATTGACGAAGACTAATATTGTATCTTGATCACAATCTAATTTAAGATCAACGACATGTTGGTAGTTGTGAGAAGACTCGCCTTTTTTCCATAGGCGTTCTTTGCTTCGAGAATAAAACCAACACACTTTATCTTCTAAAGTTTTTTGATACGCTTCTTCATTCATATATCCCAGCATTAACACTTGTTTAGTTTGATAGTGTTGTAAGATTGCGGGTACTAATCCTTTTGAAAAGTCTGGTGTTATTGCCATCTGACTTCAACTCCTTCTTCTTTTAGAAATGCTTTCACAGCGCCGACGGTTGTTTCTTTATCATGGAAAATGCTGGCAGCGAGGCCGGCTGAAACATCAGTTTCCTTAAATAAATCCGCAAAGTGTTGCGCATTGCCGCCACCGCCTGAAGCGATAATCGGAATAGATACACGGTCATTGATTAATGATAATAAGCGGTGATCAAAACCTTGTTTGACACCATCGTAATCCATACTAGTCACAAGCAATTCACCAGCACCTAATGCTTCGACTTCTTGAACCCAGTCTAAAGTGCGTTTATCTGTACGTTGCTTACCGCCATGTGTATAACAGAACCAATCTTGTTTATCTTCTTCCCATTTCGCATCAATTGCGACGCAAATGCATTGGGTACCGAATTTCTGACTTGCCTCCGCAATTAATTCTGGATTTCTTAATGCGCTAGAGTTTAATGAAACTTTATCTGCACCATGTTTTAACAAGATAGAGATATCTTCAACAGAATTGATACCGCCGCCGATGGTTAATGGGATAAACAGTTTAGAAGCAGTCTCTTCGATAATATCTAACATCATTTGATGACCACTTTCAGTACGTGAAATATCTAAGAAAACAAGTTCGTCTGCTAGTTCTTGGTTATAGTACGCTGCCATTTCCACAGGGTCGCCGATATCACGCAATCCTTTAAACTTCACACCTTTGACGACACGACCGTCTTTGACATCAAGACAAGGGATGATACGCTTTTTTATCATTCTAATCCCTCCCAAAAGGCTTCAGTATTCGCAGCTTTGCCGACGATGGCCGCATGTACACCATCCGCTTCTAAACGCTTCAAATCATCAGAACTGCGGATTCCGCCAGATGCGACGACGGGTAGGGCAGTCGCTTGCGCAAGTTGTTTCGTTAATTCGAAGTTCGGTCCTTCTAATTTACCGTCTTTCGAAATATCTGTATAAATCAAGCCACCAAGCGGTAAGTGTTCAATGGTCTTAACGAATTCAAATAAGTTCAATCCTGTTTCTTCTAACCATCCGTTAACTTTGATTTCGTCAACATAAGCGTCTACAGATAGATAAATACGATTTGGAAACTGTTCAGCAGCTGTTTTAAGCCATGCGGTATCTTGAATACCTTTCGTTCCGACAATTACATAAGCGACACCTTTATTGAAATAATCTTCAATCGTTTCAGTAGAACGGATACCGCCGCCAACTTCAATTGGCAAATCTGTTAAACCAACAAGTTGTTCAATATAATCCGCTTCAACAGGTTGTTTAGTTTTCGCAGCGATTAAATCGATAACATGGATACGTTTCACACATTTATAACTACTATAGAATTGAACGGCTTCTTCTGCAGTTCTCGCCATCGCTTCTTTCGTTTCATACTCACCTTCAGTTAAACGCACACTTTGTGAATCGATTAAATCAATTGCTGGCCATACTTCAATCATGAATAAAACCGCCTTTCAATGCTTGGTCTAAAATAGCTAATCCGAAATCACCGCTTTTTTCTGGATGAAATTGGATGCCGATTTTATTATCTTTTTGGACAATGGCGGTAATCGGCAGACCATATTCCGCTGTCGCAATAATCGGTGCAGGTGTTTGAACGTAATAAGAGTGAATAAAGTAAACGTCTTTATCTAAAAGAGGGTGTTTACTTTCTAAATTATTCCAACCTAAGTGCGGTACAGGGTATGGTGTATCAATCGGCACGACACGACCAGGAATCATACCTAAACCCTCTACATCGCCTTCATCACTGTGTTCAAACATCAGCTGCATACCTAAACAAATACCGATCATCGGTTTCTTGTCTTGAAGCTCAATCAGTAACTTATCTAGGCCAGAAGCTTTGAGTGCTGTCATCGCATCTTTAAAATGACCGACACCTGGTAAGATAATATGCGAGCTTTCTTTAATTGTGTCAAAATCGCTTGTCAGTTGTACATCGTAGCCTAAGTGATTGACCGCGCGTTCAACATTTTTGATATTTCCGACACCATAGTCTACAATCGCGATCATTCAATCACTCCTTTAGAGGAAGGCACACCTTGTGTATCGCTTTCTGAAAGTGCGATTTTTAAACTGCGCGCAAAGGCTTTAAAAATCGCTTCAATTTCATGATGCGTATTACCGCCGCGGATTAAATCAATGTGTGTTGTCAAACGGGCATTAATCACAAGCGCTCTAAAGAATTCTTCGACAAGTTCTGTATCGAATGTACCGACTTTCTCTTTAGAGAATTCGGCATTAAATGATAAGAAAGGACGTCCACTGATATCTGTAACGACACGTGCTAACGTTTCATCCATTGGAATATAGAAAGTACCGTATCGTGTAAAAGATGTTTTATCACGAACAGCTTCTAATAATAATTGACCTAACACAATTCCGATATCTTCTGTTGTGTGATGATCATCAACATAGGTATCACCCTCAACTTTTAACTGAAGGGCAATACCGCTATGGAAGCTGAACAAAGTCAACATATGGTCTAAGAAGCCAACCCCTGTTGAAATCGATGTTTCTGATTGATTGGTAAAATCTAGCGTTGCTTCTATAGAGGTCTCTTTAGTTGCGCGTGTTTTATGATAAGTCATTTTGTTCACTCCATTCCTTGATGATTTGTGAGAGTTGATCGAGTTCTTGATCTGTCGCAATAGAATAACGGACAGCTTCATTTAATTCAGGTTCATCATAAATACGTGGTTTAAAACCATGTTCCATCACGTATTCACCTAAACTGCGTGCTTTTGGTCCATATGTGAAGACAAAGTTTGCTTTAGATGGAATCACTTTTAAATCATTGCTGTGGTAAGGTTTGAAAATATCATTAAGTTTACGACATAAGTAACGTTGTTCTGCGATCAGATTCATAACGCGTTTAGTATCTTTAAATAATGTTTCCGCTAGTGTTAAAGATAAAGTGCTCATCGGATACGGGTGTGCGAAACGATTTAATAATTGAATCGTTTTTGGTGTTGAAATCACGACACCGATACGTAAGCCAGCTAACGCGAAGGCTTTACTTAATGTTTTCATGACGATGATATGATCTTCTAACGCTACTTCAATCGGTTCGCCAAATTCAATATAAGCTTCATCAATGACAAAGTAACCGCCAAGTGCTTTCATTTTGTCGCTGATAGCTTTCAAGAAATTGAAAGGATATTGTTCGCCTGTTGGGTTATGTGGCACGCTCATGATAAAGAAAGCAGGTTGAACGTCATCAATACGGTTTAAAATCGTTTCGAGTGAGAAGCGGAAATCTTGGTCGCATGAGACATATTCAATGTCACGCTCAGTTTGGCGCGCAAATTCGGTATACATAACAAAATCTGGGCTTAACGTAAGTACTGGGCCTTCTGGCAGAGCTAACATACATTTTTGAATCCATTCATCAGATCCGTTCGCAGCTAAAACTTGATTGGTATTTAAATTATAAAAATCCGCGTATGCTTTAAGAAAATCATTATATTGTGTTTCTGGGTAGACGCGAAAATCTGTATAATTAATGACTTCTGCAATTTCTGATTTAGAAAGTGCAGGAATCGGGCTTTCGTTTTTATCAATATAAATCAATTATGATTCCTCCTGTTCTACTCTGACTTTAACTGAGGCTTCATGTTGGTATAAGCCTTCTTCATGGGCGATTGTCATAGCGCCTTCTGCAAGGTTGTTGAAGGCTTGTTGGTCGTAACGGATTACAGAGTGACTTGTGAGGAAGTCATTGACTGTTAAACCGTTTGTGAAGCGGGATGTTTGGTTAGTAGGCAAGACGTGGCTTGGCCCTGCATTATAATCGCCTAAAGCTTCAGGTGCATAAGAACCTAAGAACATTGCGCCAGCATATTTGATTTTGTTGATGTAATAGTCAGGTTCTTTTGTTTGAATTGATAAATGTTCAGGTGCGACATAGTTTGCGATTTCTATATTGTCTTCGATACTTTCAGTCAAAATAGGGTAGTGGAAGTCTCGTACACTTGGTTCGATAATCGCTTTTCTTGGGGCATTGTTGATAGCCTTTGGTAATAACGCTTCTACTTCTTCTAATAAAGATTGACTTGTAGATAATAAGAAAGTACGTGCACGCTCATCGTGTTCAGCTTGTGCTAAGATATCTTGAACAATAAATTCAGGACGAGATGTTTCATCTGCGATAATCATAATCTCGCTTGGTCCAGCGATTTGATCAATACCGACATAGCCATAAAGTAATTGTTTCGCTAACGCAACAAACTGATTACCTGGTCCGACGATCTTATCAACTTTAGGTACAGTTTCCGTACCAAAGGCTAACGCCGCAATACTTTGTGCACCGCCGACTTGGAAAATACGATCGACACCCGCAATTTTACAAGCTGCTAGAATACTTGGTTTAATGCCTTCAGCTTGTGGAGGTGTCACTGCGATAATTTCTTTGACCCCTGCAACTTTAGCAAGTGTCGCAGTCATTAAAACAGTCGAAGGATAAGCGGCTTTACCGCCTGGAACATAAATACCGACACTTTCAAGCGGGTTATAAATTTCGCTTGTGTATTCACCGATGACATCTTCATGTTTGATACGTTCTTGGAATGCTTTGATATTTTCAAAGCTTTGTGTCAAAGCTTCACGTAATTCTGGTGAGATTTGAGTCAAGCTGGCTTCAATATCCGCTTGCGGTACTTCTAATTGTGAAAGTTCGACACCGTCAAATTGTTTATTATAGTCAAATAAGGCTTTGTCTTGATTCTTTTTGACGTTTTGAATGATTGTGTTGACTTGGTCGATTAATGATTGTTCGATATCTGAAACGTTTTGGAAACGCGCATAAAATTCAGTTTTATTAAGCATGTATAGAAACCCCCAGTTGTGTAATGAATTGATTAATAGCGTCTGATTTACTGAAGAAAGCATGTTTATTGGTAATTAATTTCGCATTTACATTACCAATTTGTTCACGTTCTTCTAATCCGTTAGATTTAAGTGTTGTACCTGTTTGGACGATATCCACGATAGCATCGACCATATTGACGACAGCTGCGAGTTCCACTGATCCAGATAAAGGAATGATGCTGACATCTTGACCGAGTTGATTGAAATATTGGCGTGTAGTATTAACGTAAGTCGTCGCAACACGATTGATATCTGTCACACCAGGTTTGGCTGCTACAGAAAAGTGGCATTGACCGAATGGTAAATCGATATAGTTATTCACATTATGATTTGGCTTTTCACTTAAGATATCACTGCCGGTAATCCCTAAATCTGCGATACCTTCTTCAACATAAGTAGGGACATCTGTTCCTTTAACTAAAATGAATTTAATATCTTTTACGGTAATCTGCAGCTTACGTTCACGTTGATGTAAAGCTTCTGCCCATATAGGATTGTTGTTGCGTTCTAAAAATGCGATGAAGTCTTTGAGTAATCTCCCTTTGCTGAGGGCAATCGTTAACATAATTTGTTCCTCCTAATCTAATTGAATCCCAAAACCGAAACCATCGATTGTTCCACTGTAATGACCGCCTGACATTATCGGTTCAGACTGGCTATTTTCAAACAGCTGCATAAAGCTGCCGATATAGTAAGTTTTCGGTGGCATTGTTGTTACATCTAAGTGAATCGTTTGGATGCCTGCACGTTTCAATTCTTCTGACCATCGTAATAAAGATAAGTATGTCGGATGATCGTTAGGGATAATATTTCGAATATAATCCAGTTGCAAATGAGTCGGTTGTTTCAATAAACCTAAAAGTTTATGACCTTTAGGCAACTGCTGATTAAGTTCAGAAAGGTTACGTTCATTAATCAATTGTAAGATTTTTGGTGTGCGTTCTTCTTCACTAAGCAACAACGATAACAGTTGATAGTGACCAATCACCGCAAAATCTACCTCTCGTTTCATTTCCTTTTGAACAAATCCCAACATTAACTGAAAGCTCGTCAACATTTCTTGGTAAGTCGGATGAAATACTTCAATACCTAAGTTTGTGCTGATATGTTCATTGTTTGCGATAGGGCCTGCATATACGGCTTGTTTTAAATTTAAAGCATACGTTCTGACATAATGTTGAAGTTGATCTGTCCAGTCATTACGAAGCGCAAAGAAATTTTGACCATTTTTCCAAATACTGCGCGTTCCCATACTTTCTAAATCATCTTGCGTCAACTGTTGCCAATTCAAACGTTCAATAAAATGCAGGTCTATCACTTCATATTGATGAGATTGGAAATATTTTAAAAAGCGGAGTTCCAAATCTTTTCGTTTAAGCACTTTATCTTGGTATTCGATGTATTCCATTTATAGTTCCTCACTTCCATCAACGCTTTCACTCTCTACCGAACTAAAGCGTATTGATTTAATGACGTAATCATAGCACGAAATCACAGTTAAATCAATAGAATATTCAGAATATGATAATTATTACGAAAAGACTTATTAATGTAAGAATATTCAGAAAATTTATTGACGCTAGCGGGTTTTTTATTTTATATTATTTTTAATAGATAGAGAACGTTTTAAAAAACGGTGTTTTCATGAAAAAGTATGTTGCTAGAACAATAATTATTGCCACTTTATTACTAGGAATGGGAACAACTACAATTGCAAATGCTTACGAATGGGCAGAAGGTGGAAAATGGAGTCATGGAATAGGCTCAACATATGTTTGGTCATATTACACACATAATAGTTATGGTCATGATTCTACAGCAATCGGCAAATATCGTTCAGATAGTGGCTATACCACTGCTGGAAAACAAGCACGTGCATCTGCGAAAAAAGCTTGGTGGGGTAACCAAGCATATTATAGAGTGTATTAGAATATCATTTAAAAAGAGTGGGGCTGGGACATAAATCCAGCCCCTTTTATATTTTAGATGTGAATCTAATTTTGCAAAGCAAAAAAGTTAAAATATATAAATTAGCTAGTATACTAGGCTATGTGTACGAGGATAAATTTAAATCTAAACATAGTTTATATAGAGAGATTTTAATTGTAGTAGAAAATGAATAGTCTGATTGATAGGATAGAAAGTGTTGGTTTGATGTGGGTTTCTAAATGGATTTGAATAATTTAAAGCTCAGATAAGCAGTTATTTCTATTTTATTGTTTTATATACCTTTTACTAAATGAAAGTAATTTTTGATTGAAATACGTAATTGAGAATCATTATCAATGGTGGTAAACTATGATTAAGTTATATTCACACGATAAATTTAACGACAGATTTTTAAGGAGGAGATACATGCATGCAACGTGAGAAATTAGAAGTTAAAGATTTAATTAACATCGGGCTCTTTACCGCAATATTCTTTGTGTTAATTACACCTGTAGGTATTGCTGAGATTGTGCCAGTGATTATGTTTTTCTTACCTGCATTATTTGCGGTTATTGGCAGTGTACCTATTATGTTGTTGGTAGCTAAAACACAAAAGTTTGGTGCTTTAAGTATCAGTGGTATTGTAGTGAGCTTAGTATTGTTTATTATGGGTCACCCAGGGCTCGCATTAATTACTGGTATTCCATTACCCATACTTGCTGATTTAATTATGAAGATAGGCAACTATCGTCATTGGTTGTCATTAAGTATCGGTTATATTGTTTTTCATTTTGGTCACTCGGCAGTTTGCTTCCATTTTACTTCGCAAGACAATCCTTTTTCGATTATCTAGAACAAAAAAGAGGACACGAATATACAGCATTACTAGATAAACTATTCACGCTACAAACATTACCAATCATTATAGTGACTTGTATGGTCGGTGCGGTTATCGGAATTGTCATCGCAAGAATTCTATTTAAAAAACATTTTGTACGTGCAGGTATGGTCTCATGATCAAAATGCAAATTGATCCAAGAATAAAATTGTTAAGTATGGTATTGATATCCTTTATCGCTTTAACAGGAACTACTACGGGTCATGCGGTTTATCCACGACTTGTAATTATTCTGATACCTACATTTTGTCTGCTTTATCTACATTATTATAAAGCTGGCTTATTATGCTTTTTTATTCTTTTTACTGGATGGTATATCGAAACATTCCAATTGAGAGATTACCATGCGGTTGTGTATAGTTTGATATTTATAATAGCCAATTTGCTTACACGTTTTTTACCTGCTGCTTTAATGGGATTTGTCTTATTTAAAACAACGTCAGTTGAAATGTTCATTCGTGCATTAGAGAAAATGAAGTTTCCAAATGTGTTGACGATTCCTTTAGCGGTCATGTTTCGTTTTCTTCCTGTGGTCTATCAAGAATCGCAAAACATTAAACATGCGATGCGTATGCGGGGTATGACGACACTTCAAGCGTTTCTACATCCGATACGTTATACCGAAATGCGTATTGTACCGTTAATTAATCGAGTGGTCAAAATTTCAAATGAGTTGACAGCCGCTTCTTTAACAAGAGGACTGTCTGTAGACGCTGCACGTACGTCACTCATTGTATTTAAAATGACCGCAATCGACAAAACTATCGCAGGATTACTCATTTTACTGGTTATCCTTTATTACGTTATATAAGAGGGAGGCTCAAATGATTCAATTTAACAATGTAACTTTCAGTTACAGTGCTTCAGATAAAAATGCATTAGAAGATTTTAATTTAACTATTCGTCCTGGCGAAGTGATCTGTTTAACCGGATTATCAGGATGCGGAAAATCAACAGTACTAAGATTAATCAACGGGCTAATTCCTCAGTTTTTCTCAGGTGAAATCACAGGAGATATTGTCATCGCAGGACAAAACATGAAGGACTATGCTTTCAAAGATTTAAGTCGCCAAATCGGTAGTATCTTTCAAAATCCTAGATCACAATTCTTCTGTACACATGTATTAAATGAACTTGCCTTTGAATTAGAAAATTACTATACAGACCCAGAAGAAATTCAATCACGAATTATTAGAGCAGTAGATCAATATCAAATTAATGATTTACTAGAAAGTAATGTCTTTGAATTGTCGGGTGGTCAACAACAAATGATTGCCTGTATCAGTATTGAAATCGCAGGACAAGCGCTTATTGTCATGGATGAACCTTCTTCAAATTTAGATTTCAAAGCCGTTCAAAAATTAGCACGTATGATTCAATCTTGGAAGCAACAAGGGAAGACGATTGTTATTGCGGAACATCGTCTGCATTATTTATTAGATTTGGCAGATCGTTTTATCTTAATTGAATCAGGTCAGATTACTAAAGCGTGGAATCAAGATGATTTTCGTCAATTAGAACTAAAACAATTAAAAGCACATGGTTTACGAGCGACAGATTTAACACGACTACGACCAAAACGATCAGAACCTTCATCACACGATGTGATACCTATACAAAACTGGCAATATCGCTATCAGAAAAAAGAAACATTAGATTTAAATATTGAGCGATTTGATTTACATAAAGGTGCGATAACAGCGATAGTCGGCCACAATGGGGCAGGGAAATCTACATTCGCGAAAGCATTAATGGGTGCAGTTAAGTTAAATAAAGACGCAGTGATTATGAACGACACACATAAAATACGTCAAAAACAGTGGAAGCACGATGTATATCAAGTCTTTCAAAATGTAGAGTCTCAACTTTTCGGTGAAACTGTAGAAGAAGAAATCAGATTCAGTCATCGTAATATGCCAGATGCTGATTTAGTACATGCGTTAGATATAATTGATTTAAAACAACATCGTGATAAACATCCCTTATCACTTTCAAACGGAGAAATGCAGCGACTGGCGATTGCGAGTGCTAAAGAAAGCGGCAGACCTATTTTAGTATTTGATGAACCAACCAGTGGTTTAGATGGCAAACGTATGTCTGAATTTGCGACAGAATTACGACAATTAAAAGGCCAAGGGTATACAATTCTGGTCATTACACATGACTATGAATTGATTATAAACAGCACAGATTATGTTGCGGAATTTCATGAAGGGGAGGTCAAACACCACTATCCGCTTGATATGCGTAATGTCAAAGCGCTTCAAAACTTCTTCGAATTATAAATATTTAATAATAACGTAAATATAATAGTGTTATTTTAACTATTTTAAAAAACATAAATAATAGTAATGACATTGATTTAAGGGTGTGCTATACTCCCTTTATACATTGTTAATGAGAATGATTATCATTATTGGTGTAAAAATTAATGATTAGGAGCGTTATCAACGTGAGAAACAACAAAGAGAGAACAGTTATGAACCATGCCAACCAGAAAGCGTACCAATATTCAATTCGTAAATTTACTGTCGGAGCAGCTTCGATAGCTGTAGGTGCAGTGATCTTCTTAGGAGGAGGACAAGCACAAGCAGCTGAACAAGAAGCGCCCGTATCAAACGCAGCAGCACCGACTACTGTAACGGATAGCGGCACTTCGACGACACCAAACGCGACACCTGTTTCAGCGTCAAAAACAGTTGAGTCAAAAGAGAAAGAAGCAGTTAAACCACAAGCAGCATTTACAGCACAATCTCAAACAGACTCAAAACCGACACCTGAGAAAGTTGAAACAACACCAGCACCAAAACAAGAAGCACCACAAACAGAAAAAGCAACAGCAGCACCAACAAATCAAGTCTCAGTACAAGAAGCAATTAAACAACCATCTTTACAAGATCCTCACGCAAACGAAGAGCGTTACCCAGTAGAGTTTAAAGTTGTTAAACCCAATACTGATGAAGAAGCATTCTTCCATGCATCGAATATTAAGCAACCTGCTTATTTTATGAAAGGTGATAAAGCATCAACTGTTGAATTAACATTGGACATTCCAACTATTTGGGATAGATTCGATGTTTATCAAGAGAACCATAAATTAAATACACAAGTCACTGCCTACGATAAGAAAGCAGAAACAGCTAAATTACAATTCGCAGTTCCAAACAATACGCAAAGTGTCATTGTGAAGTCATCAACGAAATCATCATCAAGATTGGTTAATAGTCAAGAGTTTGAAGATGTTGAACTTAAATTCAACCAACCTATCAACGCAAGTGATTCTAAGCCATTAACACAAGATGAGTATAAGAAAAAGAAAGAAACAGAAGCATTTGACAATGCGATTACGCTAGAAGATAAAATTTATCAACTTAAAAAATTGATGGCGAAAGATAAAGTGCCTTCAGAAAATGATAAAGAAATGCTTGCTGACTATGAAGAACAATTAAAAGAACAGTTAGAAGCAGCGAAAAAAGAATTTAAAAATGCGCCATTGTCAGATTTCACAATTACGAACCCAGAACAACATAACTTTGAAGTGTTGCATAGTAAGAAAAATGAGCCCTCACATATGGACTTTGAAGTAGTCAAACCTATGCAAGTCTTCCAACAAAACGGTAAACACTATGTGGCGATGACAATTAAGTCAGAAAGCATGTGGGATGACTTTATGGTGGATACTAAAGAAGGTTACGAGCGTGTGAAAACGATCGCACGTGATACGAAGAAGAATGAAAGAACAGTCGTCTTCCCATATCAAGTTGGTATTGATCACTATGATGCGATTGTGAAGGTTAGCTTACCTAAAATCAACTACGAAGGTGCTTACCATGTAAGAATTAAAGACCTTGACCAAAATAAACCGCCGACTGCACAATCAAACCAACAACAATCAGATGCAGCAGCACCGAAAGTGACGCCTAAGCCACAAGTAGAAAAGCCAGCTCCAAAACCACAAGTTGAACAACAATCTGACCACACTACACCTAAAGTAGAAACTCTAAGTGCTGTGCCTGTTACAAAAGAAATCGGCTTTATGGTTAAAAAAGACGGTGAAGATCAAAAATCAGTCATGGATGATTATATGGACCACCCAGCAAAAGTGGTTAAGGAAAATGGTAAAACATTTGTACAGTTTACAATTAAAAATCCAGATTGGTGGCAATCATTTGAACTCTTTGATGGTGCACAACAGCTCAAACAACATGAGGTTTCAAAAACAGCTGATCAAAAAGTTATTAACTTTGAAGTGAAACCAGGTACAAAGATGTTAACAAGTAAGGTGCATATTGTAGTCCCAGGCATCAATTACAACAATAAATATACGACACAAATTGCGTTTGACGAAGCAGTTGCCGATTTGATAGCGCCTGAGTCAAAACCTCAAGTTAAACCTATGCCTAAGCCACAAGAAAAAGCTGAAGATCAAGCAACTGATAAAGTTGTAGATAAAACAGCTGAAAAAGAAAAAGTACAACCAAAAGTTATCACACCTGAAAAAGATACTAAGCAAGTCGATGAATCGACTGAAAAAGCATCGGATGAGTCTAATGTAAAACCAGAAATAAAAGTAGAACCGATGTCAGTTCAAAAAACAGAACCAAAAGTATCTGAAGTTGTGACAGAAGTACAAGATGCGGCAGCAACTCAACCATCTATGAAAGCTATAGCATCTAAATCTGTACAGCCGCTTGGTTCAGTTAAAGCTAAAGCAATGAAATCTGAAACTGTAAAATCAGTTAAAGGAAACAAATCAACACCTGCTAAGGCAAAAGCATTGCCGAAAACTGGTACAGAAGAATCAGCGACAACATTCGGTATTTTATCTGTATTTTTAGGCGGTATCGCACTGTTTTGGAATAGACACGTGAAATCAAAGAAAAATAGTCTGTAATGTATTCCTGAGAATCAAGAAAATGAGGTTGTGGGTCTCTCACAACCTCTCATCATATAGAAAGAAGGATGATTCATATGACAACAACAATCAAGAAAGTTATCGCAATGAGTGCGGTATTAATTGTGTTAACTTGGGCCATTTTTTCCATTGTAGCTTCAGCTGCTGAAAAAGATCTGAATTACGATATTTTAAAACATAAAACACAAGACGTATCCATGGCAAATGATTATTTCAATAAACCCGCTAAGTTAATTGATAAAAACGGTAAACAATATGTACAATTCACAGTCAACCACAGCCATTGGATTGTTAACTTTACATTTAACGGTCAAAAAGAAAATATTGTGCATGAAGATAAAGCAAAAGATGAACGTACTTCAGAATTTTTAATCGATAAAACATCAGGCGAAATTCCAGGCACAATTAAAGTGTATATCGATGAAGAAGTAAACGGTAAACCTTTTAAATATGACCATAACTACAACATCACATATTTATTAAAAGGTGATAAGCAAGGTGACAGTGCCGCAGCTGCATCCCATGCGGATGATTCAAAAGGTGACACTTCAAAAGGAGAAAATGCCGAAGCAACAGGAAAAGCAACATTATCAGATGTGACACCGACAAATCCACAAACAGCTGCCGGTGAATCTAAATGGCTTTATATCACTTTAATGGGTGCTTCAGCTGTATTACTTCTATCTTTTGTCGTCTATAAACGTAAAAAAGGACAACATTAAAATGAATGTACCTCACAAATGTTTAGTTGCTGTACTATGTGGCAGCTTACTTTGTTCATTTACCGTTGACAACTCAAAAGCTGAAGTCAATCATCAAACATTATCACAACAAACAATTAAAGAGATACCTTTTAAAGTCTATAAAGAAAACAGTCAGGATGTGTCAGTTATGAATGATTATATGGCACATCCAGCAACTGTCAAAACTAAAAACAACAAAGTTTATTTACAGTTTAAATTGCTGCATCCAGAGTGGTGGAAAGCTTTTGAATTATATGAAGGTGATAAACAATGTGATGTACGTACAGTCAGTGAAACAAAAGAAGCACGTATTGTAGAAGTTGAAGTCACATCAGAGACGCAAACATTTACTTCAAAAGTACATATTATCGTCCCTGCTATTCATTACGATCATCACTATACAACCAAAATTAATTTAGAAGCACAATTGCCAAAAGATGTGACACCTAAAGTACAACCGACACCAAAGCCAAGTCCTGAATCGAAGCCAAAAACTGACGTTCAACCAAAACCAAATACACAACCAACAGAAAAACACGCACCCAAAAAAGTATTTCCTAAGAAATCCAATACCCACGTATCAGAAATACAGAATTTGAATTTCAAAGTATTAAAACATCAAACAAATGAACGATCAGTGATGGATCAATATATGGTACATCCAGCTAAAGTGACCTATCACAATCAGCAAGCTACTGTTCAAATGACATTAAAAAATGCTGCGTGGTGGAAGTCTTTCGAAATCTTTAATGGTGAAACGCGTATTCCAGTAAAAGTGGTAAGTGAAGATTCACAACAAGATCAACGTGTCATTGAATTTAACATGCCAAAAGATCAGAAAATATTGACCTCAAAAGTACATATTATTGTTCCGCATTTAAATTATGATCATCACTATACAACTGAAATGGTGTTTAATGAAACAGCTCAAGAGACAGACACACCAAGCCAACAAGAAGAAAAAGGTGGCACATCTATCAAACAAGATGAGGATACAGAAATATCAACAAATGAAACGACAGAAACGGTTGAAACTAAAGAAAATACTGTAGTAGAAACTCCGTCAGAACATGCATCTGAGACACATAATCATAAACAAACACCAACCAATTCAGCATTTAATCAGGCACAATCGATGAATGACACACCATTTATTACGTCATCAAGACCTTCACAACCAAGTGCTGTTAAAACAACACAAACTGCAAAAACAATGGAAGAACCGCCATTGCCTGAAATATTTCCTAAATTCAATCGGCATGCGGATGATGGTGAACCTATTAAATTTACAAAGACACATTCAGATGTTGGAAAGTATTTAAAGAGAATGAATCAAATTTATTTAGGTGCGGTGATTATTTTGGCGAGTGCTTTGTTAGTAGTCTCTACACTTTACGTTAGAAAGGGTGAAGGTAAAGGTCATGAGAAAAAACATTAAACGATGGTGTGTGGTACTTTTAGGTTTAATTGTTCTACTGACTGGTTGCCAAGCACAAGAAGATAAAAATAACCAAACATCTTCTGAAAAATACCGCATTGTACCGACAACAGTAGCTTTGACACAAACGTTAGATGCTTTGAATTTAGACATTGCAGGTAAACCCGACTCATATAAAACACTGCCTAAAAGATATGACAATGTACCGAAAGTCGGACAACCGATGACACCAGATATGGAGAAGGTACAAGCTGTTCACCCGACACATATTTTAGGCGTTTCTACTATTGAAGATGAGACAAAACCTAAGTTCAAAATGATTAAAGCTAAAGCTATCTTTTATGACTATGACAGTCTAAAAGGCATGAAGACTTCTATTTCACAGATGGGTAAAGAATTTAATCGTGAAACAGAAGCATCAAAGCTAAATCAAAAATTAACTCATGCAGAAGAACAAATCAGACAAAAAGCTGCACAACAAAAGCACCCTAAAGTACTCATTTTAATGGGTGTGCCAGGCAGTTATTTAGTTGCTACGAATCGCTCTTATATCGGCAATTTAGTTGAAATTGCGGGCGGTGAAAATGTGATTAAAGAAGATTCGAAACAATATCTAGCTTCTAATACAGAGTATCTGTATGACGTTGATCCAGATATTATTCTGCGTCTGCCACATGGAATGCCTGAAGAAGTTAAAAAGATGTTTGATAAAGAATTCAAAGAAAATGATATTTGGAAACATTTTAAAGCAGTCAAGACAGGTCGTGTCTATGATTTAGAAGAACAACCTTTCGGCATTACAGCTAATATCGATGCAGACCAAGCCATGCAAGATTTATATGATATCTTCTACAACAAGAAATGAGGTGCAATATGAAATATAAATTCAGTGTCGTCTTTATGTGTACCTTATTTCTCTTTGTTGTAGTGGTCTTGTTTGCGTTGCTTAACGGTAAATTAGGCATAAGTTCAGCTCAGCTTTGGAATAAAATCGCAATAGGTCATGATAATCAAATCGATGCGATTATAGATTTACGTTTACCACGTATCATTGTCGCGATTTGTGCAGGTGCTGCGTTATCCGTAGCAGGTGCTTATTTACAAGCAGTGCTGAAAAACCCGCTTGCAGACGCCAGTATTATCGGTGTCAGTTCAGGTGCCTTGGTGGCTAAAGCACTTGTGATGACTTTGATGCCGACTTTATTCTTTTATATGCCAATTATCAGCTTTATAGGCGGATTATTGCCATTTACTTTATTGTTTTATTTACAACATCGTTATCAGCTGAATCCGATGCGCATGCTGCTTGTCGGTGTGTCGATGTATGCGATGTTGAATGGTATGTTGGAATATTTAACCGCTAACCCAGCTGTGCGATTATCTGCTGGTTTATCTTTAAAAGTATGGAAAGACGCAGCACAAATTTCAGTGACTACATGCATAGGACTTATCTTAGCTATAACTGTTATCTTTCAAGCGAATATGTTGGGTTTTGATGATCGACAAGCACACAACTTAGGCTTTCCTATTCAACGTTACCGTATGTGGATAGGGTTAATTGCGGTCTTTTTAGCGAGCAGTGCAGTAGCTGTAGCTGGTGCTATGGCCTTTGTTGGTTTGATTGTACCGCATATTGCACGTCGATTAGTCGGCAGTGACTATAAGAAAGTTGTGATTTGTTGTGTGTTATTCGGTGCGATAGCCGTGCTATTAGCGGATACACTTGGCAGGTTGATGTCCCGTCAATTTGAAGTGCCAGCGCATATTATTACGGTCATTATCGGCGGACCTTATCTTATCTATTTAATTTGTAAAGGAGCGTACCGAAATGAATATCAACAACGTTGAGTTTAAATATGGTCAAAGACAACTCTTTAATGACTTGAATCTGACAATTAAACGTCATGCGGTAACTTCTATTATCGGACCGAATGGATCAGGTAAGAGTACCTTACTTCAAATGCTTGCAGGTTATCTTCAACCTCAGGCTGGTTGTGTGTACATAGAAGGCAATGATTTGAATACATTAGGTAAGAAACAACTTGCGCAAATGTTATCAGCAGTCCATCAAAACAATACAGCACCTGAAGATTTCACCGTTAAAACATTACTGCGCTATGGACGATATAGTCATCATCGTTGGTTGAAGAAGGATGTAAGAGGAGAAGCGGTCATTGAACGTGTACTTGAACAATTCAATTTAACTAAGTATGCAGATCGTCCGATTGGCGCTTTGTCAGGTGGCGAAAAACAACGTGTTTTTATCGCAATGGCCTTAGTCCAAGAACCACAATATTTATTATTAGATGAACCTACCACATTTTTAGATTTACATTATCAATATCAAGTCCTTAAGATGATTCGACAGTTAAACGACATGCATCGTTTAACTATCATCATGGTGCTTCATGACATAAATCAGGCTTTAACTTATAGTGATGAACTGATTTGTGTCGCAAATGGTGAAATTGCAGCACAAGGCAAGCCGCAAGCTATCGTGACACCAGAATTATTAAAAACAATTTACCAAATCGACGCAAAGATTATTCATGATAAAGATTGCGGCATATTAATTGGTAAATGTCACGGCGGGTGTTAATGATGAATAAACTAATACGTGTCATTCAATTTGGATTAGTGCTGGTTATTATTGCGGCTATCTATCTTATCTTCCAACATCGTTTAGATAATGAAGCGGAAGAAAAACAATACGAGGTCTTACAAACGGACTATAAAAAGAAAGGGGTCCGCCCACAATTTGAAGCATTAGCAGAGGTCAATTCTGACATTCATGGGTGGATTCGTTTAGAAGGTACGAGTTTGAATTATCCCGTTTTACAATCCCGAGATAATGAAGATTACTTAGAACATAACTTTAAGAAACAAAAAACGAAAAAGGGCAGTATCTTTGTAGATTATCGTAATAACTTACAAGATTTATCTCAAAATACAGTGCTTTATGGTCATAGTGTTGGCGATAAAACTATGTTTGATGATTTACATCAATATTTGAATCAAACATTTTATGATGCACATCAAACGATAGAGTTTGATACAAAGTATCATCAGTATGCGTTAAAAGTATTCAGCGCATATTCGACGGATACCCATGATAACTATATACAGACAAATTTCAACAATGTACATGAATACGAACAGTTTTTAAAAGAAACGAAAAATAAATCGAAAATCAAAACAGATATTTCAGTTCATCCACAAGACAAGATAATGACGTTATCTACGTGTGAAGATGCTTTTTCGCGTTCTGATAAACGTGTTGTTGTGGTTGGAAAATTAATTGAAAACAGATAAAGGAGTGTATGCGCTATGTTTATGGCAGAAAACAAATTGAAATTAGATAAAGGTTCAGCAGAAGGAATTGTAGAACGTTTTTACAAACGACAAGGTATTGAAACAATTGAAGGTTTTAAAGAAATGTTTGTCACAACGACAAATAATTTAAAAGAATATGATGAAGTGAAAATTTTAACAATTTGGGATGCAGAAGCATGTTTCAAAAATTGGTTGAGCTCAGATGTCTTCAAAGATGCCCATAAAAATGTACGTCATCAATCTCAAGATCAAGCGAGTCCAATCCAAGATAATGAAGTACTGACTTATACAATTGGCTATTACTATTTAAATGATCAAGAGGGGAAATAGAACGAAGTTTATTTCTCATTATGATTAAAAATAAGCAAACAAAAAAGGTCTATTCATTCGGTATTTGAAATGAATAGACCTTTTTAGTATGAACAGGAACAGGAATCCCACGACGAGTTAGCCAATTAAAACATCCTCCAATTGATTATATTCTTCAATGTAACGATTGAATGCTGCTTCATCTTTTTCGATTAAAGCTTGGTCAATCAGTTCTGTAAGTTTTTCTTTACGTACATTACGTAGAGCTTGATCAATTACGAGTTCTACCCCCAGGTCGTTTACATTCGCTACGAACGCCTTCAGTGTTCCATTTTTTACATTGATATTGTGATTCATTTTAATCACTGCCTTTCTTTTTTTAAGTTATTTACGAGTATACATTGCATTTAATCTAAAATCAATGAATATTCTGACTTTTTAAAAATTAAAAGTGTAATATTAACTCAAAAGTTTCTATTGACTTTTCTAGGTGCTAGTATACAATAATTATATGGTTAGATGTCTAACGAATTCTAATCCTAATTAATTAAATAGGAGGACGTGCTTATGGACGAACATAGCATCTTCAAAAGCGATGATATGGCCATTATCCCAGTCATTGCTCAAGAGTATGGAGCACTCCATACAAAATTGCTTACCTACAATAAAGATCCGAGGATTGTAGAAAGCTCCCCGCAAAAAACTTTAGACAACTCTTGTCGCTTTTATGGTTCAACCTTTCAATCACTTCGAACTGATACCGCTCGGATTACCAACATCAACAGTAAACCACCCATTTTACTTTCACCAGTTATTTCAATCTTTCTATTCTCTACCCATTCTGAACGCTCTGAAGACAATATTTGGATAAACATTGAATTTGTACAAGATATCAAAGCGTTGAAGAACAATACCACTAAAATCACTTTTTCTGACGGACAATCTTTAATCACAACCGCAACAGTCCGTACTATCTGGCATCAATATAAAAATGCAGCTTATTATGAACACATCATTAGAAAGCGTGTTAAGAAAATTAAATGGAATACAGAGCGTCCTATTGACTACTCTAAACCTGCTTTAGACGTGTATGAAACACTTTGTACTTATTTAGTGATTAATAACACACCACGCAGCTAGCGTAATTTTAAACATTTTATGATATTATCTCAAACTGCGGGATGTTTATAGGGAATGAGTGTAAATGTTCCGCAACTTTTTCGTTATTTTCTCTTGAATTATTTTAAGGGATTGTTATAATAGTATTTGTGCTTGAAGAAATTACATTATTCCACAGTAGCTCAGTGGTAGAGCTATCGGCTGTTAACCGATCGGTCGTAGGTTCGAGTCCTACCTGTGGAGCCATATGGAAACGTACTCAAGTTGGCCGAAGAGGCGCCCCTGCTAAGGGTGTAGGTCGCGAGAGCGGCGCGAGGGTTCGAATCCCTCCGTTTCCGTTACTGTAAGAATCCCATTAAATCAATGTCTAAGACGTTGACTTAATGGGATTTTTCTTTTTTGTCAAAGTTGAATGAGAAAAGGTGAGAAACTGAGTTCTCACCTTAATCATGTAAAGCTTATTTAATTATGACATTAATCGAATTAATTCTTCTCTTGGAATATCTCCGAAATAATGATACGTATCGAATTCAGATAAAGCCGCTTCAATACTCTCGAAATTATGCAAGCTGCCGACTAATGCATGTTCTAAATCTGACACATCGCCGACACCGAAGAAGTCACCGAAAATTTTCGCATGTTCAATACGTCCGCGCTTAACATCCAATTTAATTTGAACGAAACCTTTTTCGAATTTCTCTTCACGTTCAAAGTTATATTTAGGGTTTTTACCATAGTTCCAATTCCATGAACGATATTTTTCATTACTTAATGCTTCAATGTTCTTCCAATCATCTTCAGTTAATACATATTCTTCAACTTCATGTTCACCAAAGATATGTTTTAGGATAATTTCTTTGAAAGTTTCAATGTCAATCGGCTCTTCTAAGAATTCAGAGATGTTTGCGACACGTTTACGTACTGATTTAATCCCTTTAGATTGAATCTTCGCAGGGTTTACACGTAAAGCGTTCGCAACTTCGTTTAAGTCACTATCTAACATTAAAGTACCATGGCTGAACATACGCTCTTTCACTTTAACCATCGCATTTCCTGAAATTTTAGCTGCACCGATTTGGATATCGTTACGTCCAGTCATTTCAGCATCTACGCCCATTGCTTGTAAAGCTTGAACAATCGGTTCTGTGAACTTCTTAAAGTTATGGAAACTGTTGCCGTCGTCATCAGTGATAAAGCTGAAGTTTAAGTTTCCGAAATCGTGATAAACGGCACCGCCGCCTGAAATTCGACGCACAACATCGATATTGTGTTCATCTACATAGTGTTGATCAACTTCTTCAATCGTATTTTGGTTTTTACCAATAATGATAGAAGGGCGGTTAATATAGAATAAAAAGTAATCGCTATCGTTAGGAAGGTGTTTTAACACATACTCTTCCATCGCTAAATTTAATGTGGGGTCTGTAATACCTTTGTTACTAACAAACTTCATACATTCTCTCTCCTTCTGTACTTACTTTGCTTGATACTTTATTTATGCCCTAATTTAGGATAAAATGCCAACTATACACTTTGCCAGAAAAAAGGCACCAGTCGGACTTCAATTACAATTATAACGTGTTTACAGGATATTTGTTTATTTGAAGAGAGAATTTTAGTACAATATAGAATAGTATAATTCAAGGAGGATCTGTAATGACTATTGCAGAAGTAGGAGATATTGTAGAATTTTATGACGGTTTAAGAGGCCGTGTCGAAAAAATTAATGATAACTCTGTTATTGTTGACTTAACTATTATGAAAAATTTTGAATCATTAGATTTACCTGAAAAAACGGTAATTAATCATAAACGCTATAAGATAGTTGATCAAGAAGGTTAAAATATAATGAAAACTAATACAAAAGCATTACTATGGTTTGTGATAAGCTTTGTAGTGTTCCACATCATCTTATTTATCATGTGGGGAGAACGACAAGAATATTGGTATCTGTATACAGGCATTATGTTGTTTGCGGGTATCAGTTATGTCTTTTATCAACGTGATTTAGAATCTAAACGATTGTTGACGTCTATCGGTATCGGTATTTTAACCGCAATCGCATTAATCATTGTACAGTTGATTATGTCTTTGATGTCACAAGATTTAACGTATACATCATTGATTAAAGATTTATCACGTTCTGGCGTTTACTTTAAATGGCAGATTTTAGTGACATTACTCTTTGTGATTCCTTGTCATGAACTTTATATGCGTACGGTACTGCAAAAACAATTGTTGAATCTTAAGTTACCGGCTTGGGCAGCGATTGTGATTACTGCACTCGCTTCAAGTTCACTCTTTTTCTACTTCGATCAAATCTGGTTATGCATTTTTATTTTCATCGTACAAGCTATTCTATCAATCAGCTATTATTATACGCGTCGAATTATTACAACTTCTGTTGCACAAATTGTGGCAGTGGTGTTATTACTGATTTTTCATCCTTAATTCAAAAGGACAAAAAAAGAACCTGTCAGCTTATCTCAAGCTTGGACAGGTTCTTTTTGCTATATCTTAATTAATACGTTGAACGCTCTAAAAGTTCGAAATAAGAAATCTTGGAAATATCTACTACATATTCTGATGGTTCTGTAACGTGTAATGCGCCTGCATTTGAATTCTCTTCAACGGCTTCTACTGAAATTTCATTGCCGTTGTCCATATAAAGGACAAGATATTTAGCAGGATTTTCATTTAAATACGTTAGAATCGTTGCTTTATTCATATAGTTTCAACTCCATTTAACTAAAATGTGATATTACCATGTTTGTCTGCTGGTCTGAATAGCATTGTATTGATTGCGCTGATAATCGCGATCACATGTGGAATGCCTGTCCAGAAGAACGCTAAGTGTAAAAGGCCTGAGCCGTTTTTACCTGCGTAGAATCTGTGCACTCCGAAGTTGCCGAGGAACAGTGCAAGTACAATATAAACAATTTTATTTACTTTCATGCTGATTGCTCCTTTCTCCATTTAAGTGATACCTTTATTATGAATGATGAAATACAAACTTTCCAATAATACAAATGTTAAAATAATAAGTGAACAAACAATATAAATGATTGTTAAACTAAATAGTGAATGATAATAACTAAACACATAAAGGAGAAAACAATGATTAGACCTGCTAAAACAACTGATAAACGTGCTATTGCAGAATTAACATATATTATCTGGCAAGATATGGAGTTGCCGATTGTAAAACGATTTGATAAATCTCATGTCATTCAATGGCTGGAACAAAGTATTACAAAAATACCTTATCGTTGTTATTACGACAATGTACAAGTTTACGATGTTGAAGGGGAAGTCGCTGGCGTTATTATTACGTATCTTGGTAAAGATGAAATGGATTTAGAAGAAAATTGGTTGAAGTTAGATTTACCAAAAGAAGCGAAAGCAATAGGAACACCTTTACCTTTAAGAGAAGCAAAATCAGATGAGCTATATATCGAAACTGTGGCTGTTTTCCCAAAATATAGAGGAAGAGGAATTGCGACACAGTTAATGGAATCTGTCATCCATCACTCTAAAACATATAAGCTGAGCTTGAGCTGTGATTTAGTAAACACAGGTGCGTTCAGACTTTACGAACGTTTAGGGTTTCATAGTGAAGGTGTGATTGATTTATATGGCCATGATTATTATCACATGGTCATTGAACCTCAAGAAAGATAAAAAAAGAGACTGGAACGAAAAGTTCCAATCTCTTTATCATCATCAAATACCGCCTAATAACGCACTGATATAAATCCCTAATGCATACAGTAAACCAAATACTGTGTTTGTTTTACCTGTTGCTGCCATAGCTGGCATCATTTCAGCAGGTGTATCGTTCTTTTTGAAACGACGAATGGCTTTGATAGGGAACGGGAATGATAACAGTACGAGTAAGTAAAAGATTGAACCGCCAGGTACAAAGAAAACAGTATAAATGACCCATGCATAAGCGATGATGTACATGAGGGCCATGAAGCGGATAGAATTGGCTTTACCTAATAAAATCGGTAATGTTTTGCGTCCGCTTGCTTTGTCTTTGACACGGTCTCGGATGTTATTGGCCATATTAATTAAGCCAATTGTGATAATAATCGGTACACTGATCCATACAGCATAACCTTGTAAGTTATCTGTTTGAATAAAGAACGCGATTAAAATAATAATCAGTCCCATAAAGACGCCGGAGAACAACTCTCCAAAAGGTGTCCAAGAAATTGGGAAGGGACCGCCTGTATACAGATAACCGACTGCCATACACAAGATTCCGATTGGGATTAACCAATAAGAAGATTGTGAAGCGATAAATAAACCGATTAGCGCAGCAATCACATAAAAGGCGATGGCTAAGTTCATCACGAGTTTCGGGCTCATGCCGTTACGTACAATCGCGCCGCCGATGCCCACTGATGTATGATCATCAAGACCTTTCTTGAAATCATAATACTCGTTGAACATATTTGTGGCTGCTTGAATTAAAAGACAAGCAAGTAACATCGCTAAAAATAAACTGAACTTAAGATGGTCTTCACTACCTAATAAGAATAACTTTGCTGTCGCTGTACCGACTAATACAGGTACAACAGCTGCAGTCAAAGTGTGAGGACGCATCAACAGCCAATATTTTCGAACAGTTGAAAATTCCTGATATTGTTTTGACATGGTTTCTCCTTCTTAACACTTAAAAATACCAAATTTCAGATTGCGGATTTTAAGACACAAAGATTCTATTATAAATTATCTGCATTCTGATTAATAAATTTATTTTAAGCAATAGAAAGAGAAAGGTCAAATCATGTAAAAATAGTAAATAATAAATGTGCAAATCAAAGTACAGATAAAGATAAAAAATGATACAATGAGATAATGTGATTAAGTAGAATGATGAAAGAAGTGAGATAGATGACTGTAAGTGTCAAGGATGATCAAATTCTCGACGCAATATATGAAAGCCGTGAAAAATGGGTTTCAGTGGAGGTTAAAATCGACCAGCCGACGAACCCAATCATGCTTTACCAAATGACAGAAGATAAAGCAGATGACCGCTTCTACTTCAGGGAGAATACAGGAGAAACGGCCTTTTTCGGATATAACGCGCTTTTAAAATTTAAAAATGACTATGAAAATAAACAAACCATTTTCCGTGAATGGGAAAATTATAAAAATGATATCGCACTTATCCATCCAGATTCAAACAAACATCACTTGAAAGTGTGCGGAGGTTTCCAATTTTCAAGTCATAAATCAGATGACGAGTGGCGTCAATTCGGCTTAAACCATTTCGTGTTGCCGAAAGTATTAATTACGATGACAGCTTCAGAAACATTCGTCACTTATACAGTATTAAGAGAAGAGTTTAATATAGAAGACCTACATGAACTTGTACAACAAGTTGCAGAAACGAAAGTAGAACCAACACAGCCTATTGGGGATGTAGTTCGCAGTGAAGATATCTATAAAGAAGAATGGTTAGAACTTGTACAAGAAGCTATAGATTCTATGAATGATGAAGAAAAAATCGTTTTAGCACGCAGACGTATGATCCGCTTTGATCGACCGATTGATATCGCATATGTGTTAGAAAATGCGATGCACAACGAATCCAACAGCTATATATTCGTAATGCAATCGGAAGGGTCTGTGTTCTTTTCACAAACGCCAGAACAGCTGATGGAAGTCGAAAACCAAGTGTTATCGACGAAAGCAGTTGCAGGGACAATTAAACGTACATCTGATGAAACTGAAGATCAAAAACACGTAGATGCTTTCTTGAAAGATGAGAAAAACTTGCAAGAGCATCATTTTGTGGTGCAAAGTATTCTAGATGATATTGAGCCGTACGTTACAGATGTAGATTATAATAAGCATCCTAAAATCCTAAAAAATGATCATTTGTATCATTTATACACAGAGATTTCAGGGGCGTTAGAAAATAATACTTATATTGGCTTACTAGACCGTCTGCATCCAACACCTGCGTTAGGCGGTTATCCTAAAGAAAAAGCCATGGACTTTATCGAACAAAAAGAGTTCGGAACAAGAGGTCTGTATGGTGCGCCAGTAGGGTATATTGATATGGAAGATAATTGTGAATTTATCGTCGCAATCCGTTCTATGCTGATTAAAAAGAAACAAGCAACTTTATTTGCAGGTTGCGGTATTATTAAGCAGTCTGATCCACAGAGTGAATTAGAAGAAACTACACTTAAATTTACTCCGATGATGAATGCTTTAGGAGTCGAAAATCATGGATAATCATCAAACTTTATTAACCAAACAAGTGTTTACGTTAGCTTCAGAAATCTATGCATACGGCATCAGAGAAGTTGTCATTAGTCCAGGGTCTCGTTCAACACCGCTTGCTTTAGCGTTTGAAGCATACCCAGGTATTAAGACATGGATTCATCCAGATGAGCGCAGTGCTTCATTCTTTGCGCTCGGATTGATTAAGGGCAGCAATCGACCTGTTGCTATTTTATGTACGTCAGGAACAGCAGCAACCAACTATACGTCAGCAGTGGCTGAAAGTGATATCAGCAACTTGCCGTTAGTAGTATTAACAAGCGATCGCCCACACGAATTGCGTGGCGTTGGTGCGCCGCAAACGTTGAACCAGGTCAACATGTTCCAAAACTTTGTACGTCATCAGTTTGATATGCCATTAGCTGATGACACTACAGGTTCAACTGAAGATGTTATTCGTTTCCAAATGCAGATTGCAAGTCAATATTTTGAAGGCCCCAAACGTGGACCTGTACATTTTAACTTGCCGTTTAGAGAACCGTTGACACCAGATTTCGAGATGACAGAGTGGTTAACGACTAACGAAAAAGTCATACCTAAATATCAAAAGACAGCTACGGTTGAAGCTATTAAGCCAATCTTGAAGAAAAAACGTGGTTTCGTTATTGTCGGCGATATGCAGCATCAAGATGTGAGAGAGTTGTTACCATTTGCGACGGTCCATGACTTGCCTATTTTAGCAGGTCCGCTTTCAGGTCTGCGTCAATCAGGTCACCCGAATATTATTTCAACGTATGACTTACTATTTCGTGCAGGTTTAGATCCGAAAGATATTGATTTTGTGATTCGTGTCGGTAAACCAGTATTATCTAAGAAATTAAATCAATGGTTGAAAGCTACAGATGCTTATCAAATTGCGGTACAAAACAGTGCGCAGCCAGATGCTTTCCCTACACCGGCAGATATTACATTTGAAATGACACCAAACGACTTCTTCCGTGCACTTGGCGATATTCCGACAGCTTATCGTAAACGTTGGTTATCCCAATGGCAAGATATGGATAGTCGTGCAAAAATCGAAGTAAAAAATTATATCGATCATGCGACAGACGAAGCGGCGAATGTCGGTATCTTATTAGATAAACTTACTAAAGAAGATGCTTTATTTGTCAGCAATTCTATGCCAATTAGAGATGTGGATAATCTATTTGTAAATAGTGAGGCGGAAATCTATGCCAACCGCGGTGCTAATGGTATCGATGGTGTCGTTTCTACTGCAATCGGTATGGCAGTGCATAAGAAAGTGACATTGTTAATCGGTGATTTAGCTTTCTATCATGACATGAACGGTTTGTTGATGGCTAAATTGAATGATATTCATTTAAATATTGTGTTGTTGAATAATGATGGCGGCGGTATATTCTCTTATCTGCCACAAAAAGAATCAGCAGCGAAATACTTTGAACGTTTATTCGGTACACCGACGCATCTTGAGTTCAAACATGCGGCCATGTTGTATGATTTCAACTATGCCTTAATGGATTCTGTGGAAGATTTTAAATTTACGCCATTATCACAATTAGAATCATACATTTATGAAATTCGTACAGACCGTGAAGACAATCGTCAACAACACCAAATCCTATATCAGAAATTGAGTGATATTGCGAATGTTGAATTATAATTTTTATGACAGTCAAACAACAGAAAATCATAACTTGCTTGTTTTGTTGCATGGATTTATCAGTGATGCGACATCATTTAGTTCACACATTGACAAACTGACTGAAGCAGCAGCTGTCGTAACGATAGAACTGCCTGGACATGGTCAAGATAACAGCGACAGAACTAAGCAATGGGATTTCGATTTTATTTGCGATGCGTTAGATAATGTACTCGTACAATTTAAAGCTTATGATATCTATTTACATGGCTACTCTATGGGTGGCCGTGCAGCATTGTATTATGCCTTACATGGTCAATTAGACCTAGCAGGTTTGGTTTTAGAAAGTGCTTCACCAGGCATTGCAGATGAAACAGTGCAAAAAGAACGTCAGCAAGTTGATGAAGCAAGAGCTAAAGTATTAGAAATTGCGGGCATTGAAGTGTTTGTGAATGATTGGGAGAAATTACCATTGTTTGCGAGCCAAGCAGAGATGATGACAAAAGAACAACGCCAGAAACATCGTGCAATGCGCTTAGCACAAGATCCAAAAGGTTTGGCGAAAGCACTGCGTGACTATGGCACAGGTCATATGCCGAATTTATGGCCAGAACTTGCGCAACTTCAGCTGCCGGTCTCTCTGATTGTCGGCGAGTATGACGAAAAGTTTGTGGAACTTGCGCATAAGATGCATCAGCAACTTCCAAACAGTGAAGTTCATGTTGTGGAAGGTGCTGGCCATACGGTTCACGTGGAAGAACCAACACAATTTGATATACTAATATTAGGTTTTTTAAATAAGGAGGAGCAAAATGACTAGACAATGGGAAACAATTAAAGAATATGAAGAGATAAAATATGAGTTTTTCGATGGTATTGCTAAAATTACAATCAACCGTCCAGAAGTGCGTAATGCATTCACACCAAAAACGGTTCAAGAGATGATTGACGCATTCTCACGTGCACGCGATGATCAACGTATTTCTGTAATCATCTTAACAGGTGAAGGCGACATGGCATTCTGTTCAGGTGGCGACCAAAAAGTTCGCGGTCACGGCGGATATGTTGGCGACGACCAAATTCCTCGTTTAAACGTATTAGATTTACAACGTTTAATCCGTGTTATTCCTAAACCAGTCATCGCAATGGTTCGTGGATATGCAATCGGCGGCGGCAACGTATTACAAGTCGTATGTGACTTAACAATCGCTGCAGACAATGCAAGATTCGGTCAAACTGGACCTAAAGTCGGTTCATTCGATGCAGGTTACGGTTCAGGTTATTTAGCTCGTATCGTAGGTCACAAGAAAGCGCGTGAAATTTGGTACTTATGCCGTCAATACGACGCACAACAAGCTTTAGATATGGGCTTAGTCAACACAGTTGTACCATTAGACCAAATTGAAGATGAAACAGTACAATGGTGTCAAGAAATCATGCAACATTCACCAACTGCTTTACGTTTCTTAAAAGCAGCAATGAATGCTGATACTGACGGTTTAGCAGGTCTTCAACAAATGGCTGGGGATGCAACTTTACTTTATTACACAACTGATGAAGCGAAAGAAGGTCGTGACGCATTTAAAGAAAAACGTCAACCTGACTTTGATCAATTCCCTAAATTCCCATAATAGATTAATCATTTAGATGAGGTTCTTATTAAGTCTCTCGTGTTCATACCTTTGGGTGTGAAGCGGGAGGCTTTTTATGTCGTTTTTTTACTTATTAGGTAAATAAAAAATGCACGTCCAGCGATTAAAATTATAAAGTGCACGTTAGGATTAATATATTTTTAAAGTCGGCATAACTCTTTATTTTATGTGTATTATTGTGTGTTTTATTTTGCGGAGTGAGTTAAACAAATTATATAAAGCAAGTACAAATTTACTTAATAAATAAAACTATTTCATTGACATTCATTATGATGTTGAATATATTTTAAGGTAGAGGTGAAATTATATGAGTAATAGCACAAAGAAGAATTTAGATCACGACTTATGTTTTCTTTTTTATATCACAACAAAAGAAGTGATCAACCGTTTTAACAAGTTTCTGAAACAATACAATATCAGCTTCCCAAATTATATGGTCTTATCTTATATTGAAGATGATGAAGAAGTGTTTGTGAAAACACTTTGCAATAAATTGTTTTTAGATTCAGGGACAATCAGTCCGATTGTAAAGCGCTTAGAAAAGAAGAACTTGGTCATTAGAAAAAGACTACCTGAAGATGAACGAAAAGTGATGTTAAGTGTAACTGAAGAGGGAAAAGAATTAAAAGCACAATTCAAGAACATTTCAACACAAGTAATTAATCAATTGAATTTAGATTCTGATGAAAAAGAAGATTACTATAACATGATGCGTGGTTTCGCACAAAAGAATCTAAGTCAACCAGAAGTTTAGCCAAGTCAACAAGAAATACTGAGAATAAAGAGGGAATGTTATGCTCATAAGAGAGGATAATTTTTTTAGGGATAATATTAAGATAACTCGCACATTAAAAAGAATAAAAAAGAAAGTGAGGTAGAACTAGCGAACTAGTCTATCTCACTTTCTTAATGATGATTTATTTTACATACTGATTTAAATAATTTTCAAGACGATCCATACCTTCTTTGATGGTATCTAAGTCATAAGCATATGAAATACGAATATGACCTTTACCTGCATCTGTAAAAGCAGAACCAGGTACCATCGCAATATGACCTTTTTCTAAGGCATCGACACAGAAATTAAAGTCATCTTCAATACCGAATGGTGCAAGGCTCGGGAAAATATAGAATGCACCTTCAGGTTCGGCATCAATTTTAAAGTCCATATCAAGTAAACGTTGTTTTAAATAAGCTAAACGTTCCTTGTATGCTTTATTCATCGCTTTTGGCGCATCGATGCCATCTGTTAACGCAGCGATACAAGCGATTTGAGCGGGTACATTGGCACAAATCGTATTATAGGCATGCATGAATGTCAATTTCTTTATTAAGTACTCAGGGCCTAGTAAAAAGCCAATACGGATACCTGTAGCTGAATGAGATTTACTTAAACCGCTGATTAATAATAATTGATCACGTAAACCTTCAAATTCCGCAAGGGATGTGTGTTTACCTTTAAAGGTATTTTCAGCATAAATTTCGTCACTTAACACAAAAATTTCGTGTTGTTGTAGCTCTTCAGCAATCGCTTCAGCTTCTGTTCTATTTAAAATAACTCCTGTTGGATTGGTAGGGTAGTTTAAAAGAATCGCTTTTGTTTTATCGTTTACATGTGAACGAATTGCTTCAGGCGTAATTTTAAAGTCTGTTTGTGTAGTATCTACATAAACAGGATGACCTCCTAATGTTTCAATCAATGGAATATAGCCTGCATAAATAGGACCAGGAATAATGATTTCATCTCCAGGTTCTAAGATGCTCCGTAAAGCTGTATCAATAGCTTCACTTGCACCATTCGTCACAATAATTTCTTCCTCTGTGTAATCCACATTATAACGAAGGTTGAAGTATTGACGGATGGCAGTTCTTGTTTCCATTAAGCCTTTATTATGAGAATAACTCGTTTCATCATTTTCAATCGCTTTAATGTACGCGTCTTTAACCACATCAGGCATAGGGAAGTCAGGTTGACCGATTGTTAAGTTGATACAATCCGGTATATTTTTAATTCGGCTTGAAAATTGTCTGATGCTTGGCGCACGTAAAAATTTAGAATTTGTATTTAAAGATAATTTCACTCTGTTAACACCTCAATTGATTACTGCACTATGTAAGTAAATGCTATCTTATCATATTGTAACACTGAAAACCGTCAAAAAGTCTGAATTGCTTTAATTTTAAGTCGATAATTGTCAAAAGAAAAGTGAGGCAAAGTTGATTTACCTCACAATACTTTATAATTTAGATTTAAATTTTGATGGTGACTTGAGATTGATGACTGGATTGGTCCATTTTGCTACAAAGTTTGTGGATAACAGATAGACAATGAGTGCTGTTAAACCAATCAAGTATAGGTAAGTCCACAACGTAACTGGGTCCTGGAAAGGATAAAGTTTAAAGCCTCGAATCAATCCAATCGCAATACCGTGTAACAGATAAATGTACATAGTACGTTGGCCAATATACGTAAACCAATGTAATCCTGAAGGGATTAGGTTCAAGAATGAGAACATCGTGGCACAAATAATGATATAGAGCAATAGACGTTTCAATGGACTATAGACGTCAGGACCATCTAAAGAACTATATGGTGAGCTGCCGAGCAACCAATCAGAATTAATCGGATGAATCATATATACGATATAGAATCCAACTAAAATCAATAATGAAATTGGAATTAACTTCTTATTTCTCAGTAACATCGCTTGATGTTTATTCATTAAGAACCCTAGATAGAAAATAGGGAAGAACACAATCGTTCTTGAATAACTCATATAGCCGTCGATATCAGAAGAGAATCCTGCCAATAAAGACACTATTACAGCAATCGGTAATACGTAATAAGCTTTATAGTTTTTTACAATCACTAAGACAACATGAAAGATAAAGAGCGTAATTAAGAACCATAACGCAAAGACAGGATCAAATGGATCCAACTGCAAGTGACTGCTTTTACCTGTCAGATAATAATAGATTGAGAAGAAACTAAAGAACACAAAATAAGGTACTAATAGTTTTTTCGCAACTTTTTCTAAATGATCCGGCTTACCGATATTTTTCGCAAAGTAACCACTTATAAATAGGAAAGAGGGCATATGGAAACTGTATATTAATAAATACAGTGCACCCATGTGCTTATGTCCTTCTACATAAGGGTTTAATAAATGTCCGAATACCACTAAATAAATTAAAAAGGCACGGGCATTATCAAAATAATAATCTCTATGGGATAGTGATTTATGCATATGTAAACTCCTTTTGAGATTTTAGATAATCTTAACGTATTATACATACCAACTTAAATGCAAGATAAACAACTTTTGCAAGTTAATGTTGTGTATTTTCCGCAAAAAACTTATAATATGTATATTAAAACTAGCGGGGTATAACATCTATGTTTAAACAACTTGAACAACAAATAACACTGACACACAATGATTTGATTATCGTAAATAAACGTTTTGGGCAACGCGCTAATTTAACAACTGAACAAATTGAACTTTTACGAATTTTGAATGAGCATCATAGTTTATCACAATATGATTTAACAATGAAAATAGGAAAGGAACAATCTATTGTTTCAAGATGGATTAAAAAACTCGTCAATTTAGGTTATGTAATCAGTATTCAATCGAACCATGATTTACGTTGTAAAGTATTAAGTGTCACGCCGAAATCCGAAGAATTAATCAATCAAATTAATGACGCTCGCCGAGAATGGTTACAAAAACACTGTGAAGAGTTATCCGCTGAAGATGTGGAAACATTATATAACTTACTAGCAAAATTAAATAAAAAAACCTTTTACATTTAAAAAGAATGCGGTATACAGAACTTGTATACCGTATTTTAATGAATAAGGACCTGCAGCATTTTATTATTACGCTGCAGGTCCTTTTCAAATATCAAAATGATAATTGGGATTAAACGCGATAAATATCTGTATCGAAGTATTTACCAGTTTCACCGATTTTATCATACATTTGTTTCATTCTTGTCGCATTGTGGCTTGCCCAGTTGATGTCAGTCGCATATTGATGCGTAGCTGGTTCGCTTGGATTCCAACGCATGCGGTAAAGTGTGTTTTGACCTCTATCTAAGTAGTCGCTTGTGATGAACTTAGCTCCGCCGATAATCGCTTTTTCTACAGTATCCCAACCGTAGTGTGCTGCTGTTTTGAAGCCGCCACGTACTGCATCTGTGTCAATCGCACCGATACCGAACATATTGTAGTATTTTTTAGGTTCGTTTGTCACAACTTTGTTGGCGTTGTTGACATAACCGCCATTAGCTAAAGCAGATGTACCGTTACCAGTTTCAAGTAAGGCATGTGAGATTAAATAGATTTCGTTAATGTCATATGTTTTAGCTGCTTGTGTGAAAGCTGCACCTTGTCCTTCTAAAATCCCTTTACCTTCAAGTAATTTATTTACACTGCTTGCTGAAAGGGCTTGTGCTTTGTCTAAACGTAAGAATTGATATTTTTGTGTCGCATCTTCTGTGATAGTTCTAGGGTCCATCGCAGTTCTTACTTCATCTTCTGATGCATCATCCCATTGTCCAGGCACGTGTTGAACTTTAGGTGACCAAGGTAAGTTCATTTGTTTTGCGACTGCTTGATCAAATGAGTAGTCAGAAACATTTGTACGTGTCAATGTATTACGAACATCTGCAGCTTTAACCCAAGCTGTTTGTCCGTTAGCTAAGACACCATGATACCAAGTCACACCATTAACTACTTGTCTTTCGAAAACTGTAATGATGTTACCGAATTGGTCTTTTAATGAACCTAATACTTGGCCATTTGGCGTTTTGTAGTAATAACCTTTATTGCTTGTCACGATATAGTCGTGGTTGTATTTCACAGCTGGTTGTTGTTTTTGTGCTGAAGTTGTCGCAGCTTTAGCTGTTGTTTTAGGTGTTAATGTTTTTTCAGCGACCCAACCAGTTTTACCATTTACAGTACCGTATACATAAGGTGTTTTGTTGACTAAAGTACGTTTAATTGCTTTGAATGTACCATTTTGTTTTGTTAATGGATCAATTAATTGTTTTGCTGTACCCCAAGGTGTTGTGTACAGACCATTTGATTTTGTATTAACGCTGTATTGTTGAGATGTAGGTGTTACAAGACCTTTATCCGCAACTCTTACATCTTTTGCGTTAACCCAACCAAGTGGCGTAGTTAAACCGATATTTTGTAATAGGTAGTATAATGTACCGTCTTGGTTACGTTCTCTAGTGATGTTGTAAGTGTAACCTAAGAATTTCGCAGCTTTCGCACCTTTTTTATCATAAACACTTGCACGTAAACCGTAGTTATCAGATACATATTGACCTAATTTGTTTACTGTAATTGTTTTGTTTAATGGTGCTTTAGTTGTTTGTGTTGCAGCTTTTGTTGTTGCTGGTTTTGAAACTGCTTTAGTTGTTGTAGCTGCTTTTGCAGTAGGTTGAACTTTTTGAGCAGTTGTTTTCGCTACAGATTTTACTGTATTAACAACTTTCTTCGCTGCAGGTTTAACCGCTGTTTTAGTAGTTTTAACTGCAGTAGTTGGTTTAGTTGCTGGTTTAACAACTTTTTTAGTTGTTGTAGCTGCAGGTTTAACTGCTGTTTTAGTCGTTGTTTTTGCAACAGGTTTAGCAGTAGGTTTAACTGCTGTTTTAGTTGTAGTTTTTGCGACAGGTTTTGTCGCTGGTTTCACAGCTTTTTTTGTCGTTGTTGTTTTAGAAGGTGTTGTAGTACTTACACCTTTTACTTGTGTTGTTGGTTTGTTGACTGTTGTTTTAGGTGCAGTGTAGTTAGATAATTTAGCGATATCTACCCAACCAGATTTACCGTTTACAGTACCGTATACAAATTGAGTAGGGCTGACTTCTGTTTGTTTAGAAGCTTTAAATGCTTGTGCACCTGTACCTGAAACAGTTGCGACAGCTTGTTTATCAGTACCCCAAGGTGTGCTGTATAATTTAGTGCCTGATTGAACACCATAAGTTTTAGTATTAGTTGTAACAGGATGGCCGACTTTGTATGTGATGTCGCCAGTTTGTACCCAACCATAATTTGTACCTTTATTATAATCACTGATTAAGTAGAATGATTTGTCACCTAATAACGCTTTTTTAGTTAAGCGGTATGTTTGGTTATTTAAGTTTGAGTTTTGAACACCAGCTTTATCATAAACTGTTTTATATAAACCGTTGTTAGTGTTGTTGAGACGACCTAGTGAATCTACTGGAATTAATTTTAATTGAGATGTATTTGTGCTAGGTTTTGTTGTCGGTTTAGTTGTTGGCTGAGTAGGTTGAGTCGGTTGTGTTGTTGTATTTGATGCAGTACCCCAAGGTGCGACAACGCCTTCTTTGATTAAATATTTTTCATTGATTAAATCATAAAGCGCATCATAGTTATAGCCGCGTGATTGTAAGTAACCATGTGGATCGACATGGTCTGTACCACCTAAGAAGTTTGAAACTGCACGGTGAGTCCATACTGTACCACGACCATCATATTCAGCACTATCTGGTTTTAAACCATAATATTGTAAGTTTGTTGCTGCATAGTCAGCGATATTGTTCATTTGACGCGCAAATGAATCTTTATCATGTGTATGCACAAGTTCCATGTGAATGTAACGTTCGTTGGCTACTGGACCAGCACCCCATGCAAGGTAGTCTGTGTTCGCTGTTTCAACGATACGATTACCATCTACGAAACCATGAACAAAGGCATTTTGCCAGTTGTTTTTCATATAAGCAACTTCGTTATTCAATGTTGAATTTTCATTCGCTGTATCATGGATTACGATACCTTCAGGTTTACCATAACGATAATTATATTTAGGAATGTATGAAGAATAATCTTGCTCATACGTTGGTACTTTGTAATTTTGTTGACGAATGTAATCATTGATTGATGATTTCACTGTTGGTTTATATTTTGGTAGTGATGGTTTAGGTGCACTATAAGTTGTTTGTGCAGGTTGCGCAGAACGTGTTGCAGTTTGTGTAGTTTGTGCTGAACGCGTTGCTGTTTGCGTAGGTTGTTGTACTGAACGTGCTGCAGTTTGTGTTGGTTGTTGTACTGAACGGAAAGTCGTTACAGGTTCAGTTGAACGTGCTGCATATGTTGTTGCTTTAGGTTGCTCAACTTTTTGAGGTGTTGTTTGATTTACTGATGTTTGTGCTTCAGGTTGAGAAGCTTTGTTTTGTTCAGATACAACTTGTTTTTGAACAGCTTGTTGTGCTTCTTGAGTTTGTTGTTTATTTGCTTGTTCTTGTTGTTGAGCAGCTTGAGCTTGTTGTTCAGCTAATTTTTGTTGTTCTGTTACCTGCGCATTTTGAGCCTGTGCATTTGTTTGTTCTGTATCTTGTTGTGTAACATTAGCAGGTTGATCAGTTGTATTGTTTTGAGCATCTGCAGTTGGTTGTGCATTTGCTTCATTACTTGGTTCTGCTTGATTATTTAATTGATCAAGTTTAGAATCGTAACTCAAATTCTCATCATTTTCTTTTGGCTGTACTTGTGTAGGGTCTTTGTATTGTTGTGTACCAGCAATAGTTTTAGCTGTATCCTGAGTTGCTTGTTGATTTTGAGCCGTTTGATTACCTGTCGGCTGTTGATTCTGGTTTACATTGCTTGTAGTATTTGTAGGTTCTGAAGTTTCTGAATTACTTTGCGCATATGCTTGGTGCGTTGTAATAGCAGATCCTGCGATTGTTAATGCAATGATTGCTGGGGTTTTGTAATGAAACTTTTTAGACATAAAATGATACTCCTTTTAACAATATATTATTTTGAATATATTACAGTCTGTAGATAAACGTCTGGATTGGTAATTCTGAATTTCCTAGATGTTTGATTCTTAACGTCAGTGAAGTTCAAATCTGTGGGTGACGTTAGAAAATAGATGACTTGATGATGTTATTAACACATTGGTAGTTGTTGAAACGCATTATTAACATTTATCCAGGTCATATCATTTCTACACACAAAGCTACTAGCAGACTGAATGAATATGACACTATGTCAAAACTATGTAATATATCATTTTCATATATTATAATACGACTCAAGTAGGTTAGAGAGGTTTTTAATCGATTTGTAATCAAACCTTAATGTGAGTGCTCAATTGTTTATAAAGTAAATAGTTACTAAAGGTTACATTAATATGGCTTTTAATCTATAAAAATTGTAAATTTCATAGAAATTATAACGCTTTCGACATTGTTATATGTTCAATATTTTCCTCTAGAAATACGTCGCCCTCGGCTTTATAACCTAGTGATTCATAAAAAGCTTGTGCTTGAATTTGACCATTTAAAACTGCTTTTGAAAATCCATCGTTTTTCGCAATTGTTTCAATATATTTCATTAAATCGCGACCAATCCCTTGTTTTCTGTAATCTTTCAAAACTGCAACACGTTCCATTTTTGCAACACCATTGTAATCTCTGTAACGTGCAGTCGCAATAGGGCGTTGGTTATCATCATATCCGATAATATGTTTAGAGACATCTTCGAATTCATCCAATTCATTTTCTAAAGGTACATTTTGTTCATGCACAAAGACTTCGATTCTTACATCAAACACATCTTGCATTTCCTTTTTGCTTTTTGCGATTTTAAACATATTCATCATCCTCATATTTATTTTTTAGATACGATATAAGCGTACAAAAAAATCGTTACAGATGCATGCATTCATGCGCTGTAACGATTGATTAATTATTGGGCATATTTACGCACAATGGCTGTATATTGCCAGAATATACGCATTTGCGCAATATTCCAGTTATTCATACCCATTGTGAAACCTGATGGTTTAAAAATATTAACGTCAGTCACTTCAAGAGCTGCCGCAATTAAATATTGAATTGGAACACTGATGCTTTTCATGGTTTCAGTAATTCCATTTTGATCATAAACCCAAGAGAAGGGTAGTTCAGATTCGAATACGTCTACACGATCAAAGATTTCAGGCAGGGCAACGATATAACAAGCACCATCAATAAATGGATTTTCAACACTATCTTTATAGTAAAGCAGTAACGCTTCATAATTCTCTCTATGCGCATGGTTCACATAGAAGAATTCATTTCTGAAATGTGCCATATCTTTACTGTGGATGATTTGTTGCTCTAAAATACCGAACATTCCATTGATATTATTTAATTTCTCATAGGTTTTACGTGGCATACGTTATCGCTCCTCTTTCTAATAAAAGTCTTGACCAGAAGGCGCTTGTTGCTGCGCTGGGTTATTATTCATATTCGGATTTTGTTGATTACCTGGGTTCTGATTTTGATTAAAGCCGTTATTTGGATTTTGTTGGTTATTCCACTGTTCATTACCCGAATTATCGTATTGTTGATTATTATTTGATTGTTCATCTTGAGATTGGTCATCAGATTCTTCATCTTCAGTCGTATCTTTTTGATTTTCTCTTAATAAACTGTCATCAATTGGTGTTAATGGTATTAACTCACCATATTGTTTGATAACGCGTTCGTTTAAGAATTCATCTTTATCTTTGATTTTAGATAGACCTAAATCCGAACGTAGTAAGTTCGCATATTTCTTGATGCTTTTGATATCTGGATTGTAATAATAGATACCATTAAGTAATTCGTTATCTCCTTCGATTTGGGCTGTTTTAATATCTAAATCAGCTGGAAGGTAAGTCGTAAGTAATTTTTGGATATCTTTGTTTGAAAGGTTATGTTTTGAGTTTTTACCTACAATTTTAATTAAGTTATCAAGTTTGTTTACTTTATCTAATTTTTGCGCTTTTGTTGCTAGGATTTTAATTAAATCCATTTGACGTTGTCCTCGTTTTAAATCGGAATCATGATATCTTGTTCTAGCTACAGCTAATGCTTGATCGCCATTTAATTTATGATAGCCTTTTTTGACTTTAATACGACCATCATCGCCTGTATTCGGCTCATTTAAAATGTATGGCACATCATAATAAATACCGCCAAGTTCATCAACAGCTTGTACGAAAGCGTCCATATCAATACGTACATAGTAATCGACTGGTACATTTAATGTAGCTTCTACTGCATCCATTGAAGCATTCGGTCCACCAAATGCATGCGCATGTGTGATTTTATCAAAGTAACCGACTTTAGGAATATAACTGATAGTGTCTCGTGGAATACTTAACATTCTGACCTGTTTCTTATCAGGATTGAATGTTGAAAGAATCATTGCGTCTGTGCGTGACTTCTCAGTGGCTTGACCGCCTTCTCGTCTGCCTTTGTTATCATCTATTCCTAAAAAAAGTATAGAAATCGGCTCCTTTGCAGGATTGACTTTACCATCACGTAAATTCGATACTCTATTGGAATTATCGCTGAACGATGAATCGATTGCGCTTCTAGAAGTTTTATATAACATCACTGCGAAAATAATAGGAATAATGACCAGGACGAGTGAAAGAAGTATTAAAAAATACTTGAAAATTTTATTCATTAGTCTTGCTCCCGGTTTCAATTTTAAGATGTAGCAATCCTATAAATAGGCAGCTAATGCACCGCTCATGGATTGCCGATAATTTTGCTCATTATAACCATATATTTTAATACTAATATGGCTAAATTACAAACTTTGTATCCCACTTATTATTTCACAAAACAGCAGATTACTAAAGATAAATCAGAAAAACTTCTAATAAATTACATCACTCGTTTGACTGTGCTGAATGATGATTAACGATTATTAAAGCAATCACTACAAATAAACCGCCGATTACTAAGCTGAAAGTAAATTTCTCATGTAACCAAATAATAGAGAAAATTGTTGAAGAAACTGGGACTAAAAATAAGAAGCTGCTTGCGACTGTAGCTCCACCGATACGAAGACTTAAAAACCACAAGCCGAACGATCCGATAGATGCTGGGATAATAAGCCATATTAAATTAAACCAGCCAAAAAAGCTTAAGTCTAAAATATGGTAGTGTTCATTGGAAACAGCAGAAATAATCAACATGATAAACCCGCCGATAAATAGTTGCCAACCTGTGAGGACCCATGGCCCTTTATCGAAAGAAACCATTTTAGTGACTACTGTATTGATAGCCCAACATAAAGATCCTAAGAGTGCATAAAATGCACCGATACCTAAAGTTGATTTATCTAACCCTAAACAGATTACTACACCTGTAATACCTAGAAATAACGCTAATACTTTTAATTTTGTCAATTTATCATTTAATAGAAAATGGGCTAAAAAAGCTAACCATAAAGGGTTTGTAAATAAAATGATAGATGACATTGAAGATGACAATCCTTTAGCCATTGATAAATTTAAAAAGCCCATTGTACCAGCTGTTTGCAGTAAGCCAATAACAATGACAAGGATTGTTCCTTTAGTAATGTTTTGATTAGAAGCGGGCACGAGCGGGCGCCAACCACGTAAAACAAGGGTGATTAATAACATAAGTAGACCTGCGATTAAAAAACGCCATCCGCCAATATAAAATGGAGGTGTACCATCAACGGATATTAAATATTTTCCTGTAGGAAACGAAGAACCCATAAAAATTGTTGTGAAAATTATACTGAAAAGAAACGTATGTTTAGAACTTAGCTTTTCCATGGTATATCTCCTCACTTTCATTTAAAAAAATTAGAAAAAATTATACAATAATTGTAAGTATAAATCTCTATTAGGGATATTGTTTATCTCTAATGTATAAATTAAAACTTTAAGGATGGTGTGTCAATATGAAATTATCATCAGGATGGGAACAATCTATCTATGTTTTACTTATATTAAATGAATTACCTGACGGAAAAAGTATCAATTCACTTGCTTTAAGCGAACGATTAAATACTTCACATTCATATTTAAAGAAAATTATTAAGTTACTCGTAAATGAAGGACTCATTATTTCAACGCCAGGTAAAAATGGTGGATTTTCATTAGAAAAACCTTTAGAAGAAATTACATTTTATGATGTGTTCATGGCAGTAGAAGGCAGAGGGAAAATATTCGCGAGCCAACACTTGTTACGTAATTTTTTAGGTGAAAATGAAGGTGAAAAAGCACAAAAATGTGCGGTAACTGAATCATTAACAATTATTGAGGAAACTTTAATAAATACTTTAACTAGTATTACACTTGAAAATGTATCAAAAGATATAAAAAACCATTATGATTTAACAGAACTTCAGTCTTGGGTCAGTGAGAATATTTAGTCCAGAGATGTATGTCAATCTGAAAAACATAAGTTATAATAAAACTATTGAAGTGAAGTAATATTATCTATTATTGAGGACTATTGACTTATAGTAGATTTAAATCATAGAGAGGAGCATAAGTAAGTATGAAATTGAATTGGGAAAATAAGATAGATGAAAGTTTAGTTTCAGCGTTTTATAAAGATCAAACTGAAAATATTAAAAATGAAGGATTTGAAGATACACTCGCTTTTGGTACAGCAGGTATCAGAGGGTTAATCGGTTTAGGACCTGGTCGTTTAAATGCCTTTACAGTGCGTAAAGTTGCGGTAGGTTTAGCTAAATATTTAAGTGAACACAAACCTGAATCATTAGTCGTGATTCATTTTGATACACGTTTCTTATCAGAAGAATTCGCACATGAAATCGCAGCAGTACTAGCACAATATGAAGTGAAAGCTGTAGTAGGCAAACGTTATAATTCTACACCTGAATTATCATTTGCGGTACGTTATTTAGAAGCAGACGCTGGTGTTATGATTACAGCGAGTCATAATCCTAAAGAATATAATGGAATTAAAATTTATGGTGCAGACGGCGGTCAATTATTGCCTCAACCTTCTGAGATGTTGAGTAGTTATATTAATCAAATTGAAGATCCATTAGACATTGAAGGCGGAAATTTTGAAGAAGGACTAAACAATGGCTTCATTACATACTTATCAGAGGATGTTACAGAAGCTTATAAAGCAGAAGTAATTAAATTAGTTGATTCAATTCCAACGCAGACTGAAAAAATTGCGTTAACAAGTTTACATGGTACAAGTCTACCGATTCTATCCGAAATCTTTGAAAAATTAAATTACAGCAATTATGTCATCGAAAAAGAACAGTCACAACCTGACGGCAGCTTCCCGACAGTTGCTTATGCGAACCCAGAAGAAGAACAAGCCTTTACGTATAGTTTACGTTTAGCGGATCAAGAAGATGCCCAATTGATTTTAGCAACGGATCCTGATGCTGACCGCTTCGGCATGATCGAACGCTACAAAGATGGCACACACCGTTACTTCAACGGCAATGAAATCGGCTTAATCTTATTAAAACTGCGTCATGACCAATTAAAAGCAGAAGGTACAAACCAACCGTTATACATGGTGAAATCTATCGTCAGCAGTGCAGCCAGTGATCGCTTAGCACAAGCATTAGATTTAGAAAGTAATACAGTTTTAACAGGATTCAAATTTATTTCTGAAATTCTTCAAAACAAACAAGATACTGATGAACAATTGGTATTAGGTTATGAAGAAAGCCACGGTTATCTAGCAGCACCATTCTCAAGAGACAAAGATGCGATTCAAATGATTCCATTAGTGGTTAAATACAAAAATGAATTAGCCCAACAAGGTAAAACGTTTAAAGATGTCTTAGATGAAGTTTATGCTTTGACAGGTATCTTCAAAGACAAAACGATTTCACCTAAATTTGAAGGTGCTTCAGGCAGACAAAAAATAAATGATTTACTTGAAAGTTTCAGAAAAGAACAACCAGATACATTACTTGGGTTAAAAGTGAAACAAATTGAAGATTATCAAACGAAGACCATTACAGACTTAGTCAATCATCAAACAGTGGAAACAACATTACCACAAAGCAACTTAATCCGCTTCATTTTAGATGAAGGCTTTATCGCGTTAAGACCTTCAGGTACAGAACCTAAAATCAAAGTGTACTTCTCATTAAATGTTGAAGATTTAGAAGCTGTTGTTACACAATTTGAACAAACGTATTTGGATTAATAAAAATGAATTAAACTAACAAGAAAGACATATCGATAAAAGAGGAAATGAATGAATAGAAGAATAAAGAACGGCATTATCTTTGTCGTTGTAGTTACGTTCTTGGTTGGTGTATTTTCGGTTTATTTAAATTGGAAACATCATCAAAGCTATAGTCAGCATCAACTACCGAAAATAAGTGAAAATGCACAGTCAAAAGAAAAAGCAAATTACTATACTGTAATGAAAGATAATGCAGTAGACCCTAAAATTGATGCATATTTAAAAGGAAAAGGTTTTAACGGTACAATTACGATTTTTCATAAGGGTCAGTTAATTATGGACAAAGCGTATGGCTATCAAAATTTTGAAGAGAATAAGAAAAATACACCGAACTCTATGTATTTGATCGGTTCTTCTCAAAAGTTCACAACAGGCTTATTATTGAAACAATTAGAAAGTGAAGGCAAAATAAATATTAATGACCGATTGGATAAATATTTGCCGTGGTTTAAAACAGAGCAATCCCTTTATTTGAAGGATTTAATGCTGCATCGAAGCGGTTTAAAGAAATTTACTGGCAGCAATACAGCACACAGTAATGAAGATGTTGCGAGAGAGTTACAACGTGCAGGCATTCAGCCGGGTAAATATCATAAACATCAATATAATGATGGGAACTACATTATATTGTCTGATGTTATCCAAAAAGTGACACACAAGTCATTTGATCAATACTTTGATGAAAAATTAAAAAATCCGAACCAATTATATAGAACAGCTTTCTATAATGAAACACAATATCAACCGTTTATGGCACAAGGTTACAATGCTGAAAAACAACCGATGACTTTAAAATTTATGGACCATTACTACGGTGCAGGTAATTTGTTTATGTCAACGCGAGATATGGCAAAGCTGATCGCAAACTTGCAAGAAAATAAAATCTTATCTCCAAAAGATACGGAAGGGTTATTATACGAATTACACACACCAACTTACAATGAACCTTATCGTTACGGCTTTTATAGTTATGATAATGGTAATCGTGTTAATGGTATGTTTTTCGGTCATCAAATGACCAGCTATTTTAACAAAGATTATATCGTGGTAATGGGAACGAACTATCAATATCCGAAATACGTTAATGAACACTATATGAAAGATATTTTTGTGAAACAATTACATCAGCCAGATCCAACTAAAAAAAGTAGAGTCATTTGATTTAAACCGTTTTTTAATATCAAAACAAAAACGATATCAAATCAACTAACGTATCATTTCAAGACGTGACATCAAGTGAAGAGGACAACAATGAAGAGAAAACTAATAAAGATAATGATATTTATACTAATGGTCGCACTTATAGCCGGTGTGATAACCTATTATTTAAATTGGAAACATTTTCAACAATACGGACATCATCATAACTTTTTGAAAACTAAAGATAATCATCCATCAGTTCAAGTTGGAAGTTATAAAACTGTAATGAATGAAAAGAATGTGCGCTATACAGCCATTGATGAATATTTGAAAAAACAAAAGTTCAATGGTGATATTGCGATATATTACCAAGGTAAACTCGTGATGGATAAAGGATATGGTTATCAAGACTTTATCAATCGTAAAAAGACGAATCCTAATTCAATGTATTTGATTGGGTCAGCGCAAAAGTTTATGACAGGTATGATGCTTAAAAAGTTAGAAACAGAAGGTAAACTCAACATCAACGATGAAGTGACAAAATATCTACCTTGGTTTCAAACCAATGAACCTTTGATTCTGCGTGATTTTATGCTGCATCAAAGCGGTATACAAATGTTTCGCCCGAAAACGAATATCCATAGTATAGATGGAGCAGTTCATATGTTGCAGGAACAAGGGTTGCAGCCGGATATGTTTAGAAAGCATCAATATAATGATGCGAATTATATTGTGTTAGCGCGGGTGATTGAAGCGGTCACTAAGATGTCATATGCAGATTATTTCAATCAAAACTTTGTGCAACCATATGAATTGAACCAAACAGCCTTTTACAATAACACTGCTTATAAACCTTATATGGCTAAAGGCTATAATGAATTAAAAATACCAGAGTTTCCTGCATACATGGATCAATATTATGGGGCAGGTAATTTGTATATGGCACCTAGAGACATGGGGAAATTTGTCTTAGCATTACAAAATCAGAAGATGTTTAATGCACATACTACAAATCAACTCTTACATGAAGTGAACACCAAAGAGTTTCCACATGCATATCGTTATGGCTTTTACAGTTTTGGTCAGAGTGCGCGCGCGAATGGTATCTTTTATGGGCAACAATTTACTTGCTACTTCAATAAGGATTATATATTAGTGATGGGCACTAACTATCAAAAACCAGTTGGTAAGAATGAAACATTAATGAAAAAGATTTTTATGGATTATCTGAAACAACCAGATCCTACTAAAAAAGCAAAACAGTAGAATAAAAAAGTGAAGTAATAGACTGTTTCATCTACAGTGATATGTAGAGCGAGACAGTCTATTTTGTTTGGAAACAATTTCTCAAATAAAGAGAAAACAATATATTTAAATGTATAATAACACAAAATATTGGGAATAATTTAAATAATTCATGGCGTAACGGGTATATAAATACAAGGAGGAATCGATATGCAGAAAAAAATGCTTTCTTTATTAGTCGCTTCCGGTTTAGTACTTGCTGCATGTGGACAAGGCGGATCAAGCGATGAAAACAAAAATGATTCAGAACAAAAAGCCAATACAGAACAAAAACAAAAAGGTGATACTTCTGGTACAAGCGAGACTGGTAAAAACAGTAACGTTATTAAACTAGGAGATATTAAAACTCAACCTGAAGATGCAGTAAAAACTGCTAAGAAAGAATATGATGGTGAATTAAAAGAAATCTCATTTGAAAAAGAACAAGGCAAATGGGCATATAAAATCGATTTACAAAAACAAGGTGAAGAAGGAGAAGTTATCATCAACAGTAAAGATGGCAAAGTCATGAATAAATCAACTGAAAAAGAAGATGATTATGACAAAGCAAAATCATTCAAATATGAAGACTTCAAACCTTATGATGAAATCATCAAAAAAGCGAAAGACAACTTCAATGGTGATATCCATGAATGGTCATTATCAAGAGATAGTGACGAAGGTAAATTCGTTTACGATGTAGACTTACAAAAAGGCAACTCTAAACAAGAGTTCAGCTTAGATGCGAAAACAGCTAAAATTTTAAAAAATGAAAAAGATGACTAATCTTTAAATACGAAATGGACTACTTAGGTTAATGCCTAGGTAGTCTTTTTTTTACGTCAAAATGAAAGGGAATTCATTCAAATCTTTAAAGCGCTGTCAATTTTATGTAGATTATGTAACTTATTTGTCATAAATCGCTTGAAACAACTATAATTTTTAAAATTTGAATTGACTAGTACGAGTTAAAAAGTTACATTATCATTGTGAACAAAAACGAACAATAACGAACATAAAAAGCTGCGATAATTTTTTATATGTTCATGTTGTATCGTTGGCGTTGATAATTGTAAATTACACATTTTAATTCAACCTAAGGGGGAAACACCATGAGCAACAAAGAAGAAAACATGATGATTGGTTTCACAATCGTTGCGATTGCAGGTGATGCACGTCGAGAAGTAATGGCAGCTTTAGCCGCTGCTAAAGAAAACGATTTTGAACAAGCACGTCAACACATTGTTGAAGCCAACAACTTTATCACAGAAGCACATAAGGAACAAACGCAAATGTTAGCGAAAGAAGCAGCAGGAGAAGCATCTGATATTAGTTTTATCATGGTTCACGGTCAAGACCATTTGATGACTACAATGGCTTTGAGAGACGCAGCAAACTACATGATTGACTTATATGAACAACTCCGTGATTTAAAACACTAATAAGCAGGTGACAGCATGAATAAAATTATTAAAATGATTGAAAAAATGAAACCTTTCTTTGAAAAGATTGCATCTAACCCGTATTTAACTGCAATCCGTGATGGTTTCGTAGCTTTAATGCCAGTCGTTTTATTCTCATCTTTATTTATCTTGGTAGCTTATGTACCAAACGTATGGGGATTCCACTGGCCTAAAAATATTGAAGACATCATCATGAAAGTTTATAACTTCACGATGGGTATGTTAGCCGTCTTCATGGCAGGTACTGTAACTAAATCACTTACCGACAACAGAAACTTGAAATTACCTAAAACGAACCAAATCAACGTAATTTCAACTTTCGTAGCTGCTGAAGCTTCGTTATTAATCTTAGCAGTTAAACCAATCAAAGATGGTATCAGCATTGAATTATTAGGTACTAAAGGATTAATCGCAGCATTCTTAGTCGCATTCATCGTGCCGAACATCTATAAATTCTGTATTGGTAGAAACATCACAATCAAAATGCTAACACCACACACTACAATAGAAATGAAACATCTTTAATCTTAACCTCGTTAGGACTGTTGACTGTCTTATT
>NZ_PPRU01000045.1:140441-146334 GCF_002902285.1 Staphylococcus simulans
CGCACCGTATACAACCGCTAACCAAAATAAAATGAAGGATTACTTTATTAGTCGTATTAAATATTATTATAACGGTGGAAAACTTCAAACAGGCAATGCCAAAGTTATCAAACAAAACGATGTTAAAAAAGAAGTTAAAAAGAATGAACAACAACAAGTGGTTAAGACAACAGATTGGAAAAAGAATAAACATGGTACTTGGTGGAAAAATGAACAAGCTACATTCAAAAATGGTAATGAACCTATCCAAGTATGGCATGTCGGTCCATTCCGTATTGATGGTAACCAAGCAGGTAAGCTACCAGCAGGCACAAGTATTAACTATGATGAAGTAATGTTGCAAGACGGTCATGTTTGGGTAGGTTACGACGGCTTTGAAGGCGAACGACTATATCTGCCAGTAAGAACATGGAACGGTGTCGCACCACCTAATCATGGTGTGGGCAAACTTTGGGGTAGTATCAGTTAAGAAAATGCGTTATAATACAAACGCAAGGGGTTTTACCTTGTAATAATAATATAAAATCATCTCTATACTTTTATTGAGGGTTACCTACGGGTAGCCCTCTTTTTTATTGGAAATAAACTGAAATAAACCGAAGCAAAGGTAATTAAACCAAAACATTCACAAAAAAACACTAAAAATATTGAAAATACATTTAATAGGTGTTACTATTTAAATATAGATTAAACAGTAAACTTACCCATGAGAGTAGGAACCCCACCATATGGGGCTTTCGAAATCATGGTTTTTTTTTGGGAGTGACGAAATGGAAAGAGTAGCCCTTTTTTTATTGAAAGTAAACTGAAATAAAGGTAAGTAAAGTGAACTAACTATAAAAATTTCGTTTGTTTTATTGAAAAAGTAAGACAAAAGTATTATAGTTATATGTGAAGAAAGTCAACTCTCTTTTCCGTTCTTTCTTCCATGTACATGCTAACGTCATTTGTAATATATAGTTGGAGTGAGCTATATAGCCTGTTAAGTGGCCTTGTAACTTAACACTAATCCCGGCAATTGATACCCTTTTTGCCCTTCACTCGGTACATAAGCCCTACATTCGTGGGGCTATTTTTTATAATTTGTTAAGGAGTATTTGTATTGTGAAAAATTACTATAAGGTTGAAAACATTAATAATATAGATTTACAAATGCTTCTTAACGACTATATTGAATGTTTCACCAAGAAAAAATTAATCGTTCAAACCACATACTTAAAGCTAGAAAAATTTGAAATTAGATTTAATACTAAAGACATACATCATTTGTTAGGGTTTCATAAAGTTCAAAATAGAAATAACAATGCTACTAAAACATTGCAAAGTATATTAGAAGGTGAATTAACCATTGATATTATTAAGAAACATCATGAATTCGGAACGATTAGAAATAGACTTATAAATTACAATTTTTTACATAAATGTTTTATTGAACAAACAGTTAAGCTATGCGTTATTCCGAAAGAAAACAGAAAAAATCCTCAAAAATTAGCAATTTTATTTATAGATTATCATAAAAATATTAACATGATGATTGGTCTTAAGTTAGCTAATGGTGGTAAATATTATGTTCCCGCGACCATGTATCAAATAAATAATTCAAGTATATATAACAGAACTAAAAGAACACGAATTACAAATATGTGGTGGGAAGATTATTAATATAGATTACAAGATAACTGTTGCGACGGTTGCCTCTTTTTTTTATGCAATCATGTTGTTTTTCTTTGACCTAAGTGATAAAATTCGCCAAAAGTATAACTTAGGTTGTGAGAAAATGGAGTATACGTATAAATTTTTATGTTATAATAAACACATGAAATAGTTGTTCCATGAAACGACTCGGTCATCGACACAGACCGCTTAAAGTGTCTACATCACATCAACTGAGCATTCATATGACGTTGCTGACGAGCGACATAGCTCTGTGTCCTAAAATAGGGTAGGTTGATGTGGTGTATATACATAACAAGACCCACCTAATTAAAGGTGGGCCTTTTGTGTGTGGTCTTGTATGTTAAATCACAATCAAAATGCTAACACCACACACTACAATAGAAATGAAACATCTTTAATCTTAACCTCGTTAGGACTGTTGACTGTCTTATTTCCTCTTATCAGTTCGATTTGGATTTTATCTATAGTCGCTGCCACCAAATCTTCTTTCTTATCTTCACTCAAGTTCTTCCAACTTTTTTGTAGTAATTTTTGAATCTTAACTACTTGCTCAAATTCTAGTTCATTGTTTTCAACTTCTTTTTCAGAAGCTTCTTCTAACAATTTATCTGTTTCTTTCATTCTTGCTTTAAATTCATCATCAGTCATTAGATCCATAGCCCATGCTTTTTGATATTTTTCTCGTTGACGCATGACTTTAGCAATATCTATTTCGAATTCTTCTTCGTCATCATTATTTTCAGGAGGTTCGATAGTATCGAAACTTAAATTGTTAAGATATTTCATAAACGCTTCTTGCATCATGTCGTATCTGATAATAGTAGAAGGCTTTTTCTCTCTCGAACATTTATCGCATTTATAATATTGTCTTAGATAGTAGCTACCATCAGCACGCTTGATTTTATTTACATTTAGATGTAAAAATCTACCGCAATTATTAGGGCATTCTATCTTGCCTCTAAAAATAGAAGTGTGATTTTGTTTATACGTATGTCTTCGGGTACTTAATATCTTTATAGCCGTATTATAATCTTCTTGAGTAATGACAGGTTCATGTGTATTTTCTTTAAAAAATTTACCGTATTTCGTGTGGCCGTGTGCAGTAGGCGAATGTAGTATTTGAATTACCATTGTCTTATTGAACTTGACGGGAGTATCTTTCATATTACTTAATTCTTTACCAATTTGTGTTGCTGAGATATTTTCTTTAAGTCTCTTGATAATATAATCAACGTACTTTCTATTTTCATTCGGGATTAATTTATTATCCACTAGATCGTAATAAAAAGGGACGTGTCCAAGAAATTTACCGCTCTCTAATGCGCCTTCTTTGCCATATAACGTACGTTCAGTGATTGTAGCACGTTCCCACTCCGCCATTGCGCCTACTAGCGTAACAAATAGGCGTCCCATTGCATTTGTAGTATCATAAACCTCTGTTGCACTTCTAAAAGCAACGTTGTTTTGGTCGAAGATTTCTAATAGGTCCAGTAAGTCACGCACTGAACGCGTTAAGCGGTCTAATTTATAAACGAGTACCATATCAAACTTATCAATATCATTAAGTAACTTTTGTAAAGACGGACGTTTAAGAGAGCCGCCTGATATACCAGCGTCTACATAAACATCTACGACTTTCCAATCGTTTATATCGCAAAACTGTTTCAATTTTCGCTCTTGTTCGCCGATAGAATAACCTTCGTTTGCTTGCTCCAATGTACTTACTCTTGTGTATATTGCGACTTTCATTAACATTCCTCCTCTAAAAAGGTAAAAAAATAATAAGGGTACGGTGATGTACCCTGAAAAAATGTAAAAAAAACAGGAAGTACAAGTGCACTTCCTGTGAGCCCTCTCTTTCAAGGGTTGATATAATGTAAAGTCCTCTTTTTCAAGGATTAATCTATAATTATATTAACAGGAAATCAGCAACTATTCAAGTTTAATGTTAGTAAATTGTTTCACTATGGCTCTATCTATTTGATTTAATGTTGATTGTGATTTTCAAAGTTGATCTCCTTATTAACTTATTTTTCGCCCCAGAGTGGAGGGGGTAAAAAATAGGGCAAGTGAATGCCCTGTTATTTTTCTTCACCTAACTTATCGTAAAACTCTTGTGGTATTTCTTCGATATTATGTTTTTTTACCTTTACATCATTTTGAATACTAAAATGTACTACAAAGCCATCTGCTATATCATAAAAATCTTTAACAAGGATATTGTCAAAATTAATATCATCTAAATTTTCTTTAGAGAAGTAGGTTACACTAGTAATTATTTTAGAGTCGTGTCCCTTCTTATCACTCATTTCAGAATAATTTAGTATAATAGCACCTTTGTTAATGTGTTCTTTATCTTTTTCCAGTAGATTTATCATTTCTACACTCATTGAATTAAAATCAGAGTTTAGCGACAAAGGCATACCAGCGTCACGCGTGTAAACATCATATCCGTTTTGTTTAGTATGTTTTATATCAGTATCTGAAACATTTTCTTTTTTATGCTTCTTACCTTTGCTATTATCTTTACTAACTGTTCTTTTGTCTTGAGTGCTTTTTTCATCTTTAGGTTTTATATTTTTTTCTTTTTCGTCGGAATTATCAAATATACTGAATATACTTATGAATACAATAATCACAGTCAATATCCATCTTGTAGGCTTGTTCCATTTTTTGAAATACCACATCAAGAAAAGTCCTACAGGAAACAGGAAAATTAGCATAAGTATAACGAACCAACTTTTTTGATACCATTTCTCGTTCAATTTAATATCTCCTTTTTACTCAAATGTTTGATAGTTATAAATAACTTTTCCAATTACTTCTATTTCATCGATAGATTCTAAATCGAATGAATTTGTTTTAAATTCATCTGAATAACTTACTGGATCTAAATGCAACTTTGTTTCAGTACGCCTAACGCGTTTTACAGTGTATTCTCCGCCAATGCGCAATACTAAAATATCATTACTATTTAATTTGTAATCTTGATTGATTCTATAATCGTGTACGACTATGTATGAACCATTTGCAAGGATTTTATTCATACTGTCTCCATTGATTTGTAAGGCGATACATTCGCTTGGTTTACGTCCTTTGAATGCAATATCTGGAATTTCAAAATCCTTATGTTCTAATTCTACAGTTTCGAAATTTCCTGCCGATACTTTACCGTAATAGGGAACTTTATAATAATTATTAATATTTTCTAAAGGTACAATATCATCTTCTAAGCCGATTAAGTAATCCATGCTGACACCAAAATAAGTAGCTAATTGTGATACGGTTTTAGCTATTGGTTCGGATTTATTATTTTCCCAGTTGGATAATTTACCTTTTGTAAAACTATTCTTTTTATCTTTGGCAGGAAACTGGTCATGTAAATCATCACTAAGTTGTTGTAATGTTAAACCTTTTTGTTTTCTTAATTTTCTTATTCTATCTCCGAAAGTCATTTGTTTTCACTCCTTACTTTTCTTTTCTGTGTAATTTTAATATACACTAAGTGTTGCTTATTTACAACACATATATAGGTAAAGATAAAAAAAGTTTTAAAAATACTACAAAAGGTGTTGCAATAAGTAACACTAACGTGTAATATAATAGATGAGTCGTGAAAACACGACAAAGAAAGAGGTGAAACAATGAACGCTTACAACAAATTAAAAGGTTTGTTAATAGAAAGAGGGATTAAAAACAAAGATTTAGCTGAGTTGCTTGATGTAAATAGGACTACAGTGAATAAAAAACTCAATAGAACAAACGGTAACGATTTCTCCATGACTGAAGTTAGAAAGATTTGTCTGTACTTAGATATCAGTGCAGATATATATTTTTTAAATTCAAGTCGTGAAAACACAACAAAACAACGTCAAACAACTTAACAGGAGGAAACCACATGCAAGATTTACAAACTAAACCTGACATCGGAAAGATGTTCAACATTCAAGAAAAAGAAAATGGAGAAATCGCAATCAGTGGTCGAGAACTTCATCAAGCGCTAGAAGTAAAGACAGCGTATAAAGATTGGTTCCCTAGAATGCTGAAATATGGTTTTGAAGAAAATACGGACTATACAGCTATCGCTCAAAAAAGAGCAACAGCTCAAGGCAATATGACTCACTACGTTGACCACGCACTCACACTAGACACTGCAAAAGAAATCGCAATGATACAACGCAGTGAACCAGGCAAGCGTGCAAGACAATATTTTATT
>NZ_PPRU01000045.1:146344-212086 GCF_002902285.1 Staphylococcus simulans
GGTGCTTTCCCTCCTGGTGAACAGTACAACACTTTAAAATGTTTACAAGCACAACATAACCAAATCGCTGCACATAGCCGCATTGTAAACTTATTTAAATCAAAAGGTTATGAAGGTGAAATTGGTTTAGTTCACGCATTAACACAATTCTACAGCATCGATGATCAACCATTAAACCAAATCGCTGCTTACAAACATGATATCTTTATGAATGGTTTCATGTTAGACGGAACATTCCTAGGTTACTATACTCCAGCTAAATTAACTGTAGTAAGAGAAATCTTAGGTGAAGAATTCGAACAATTAGATATTCGCGAAGAAGAACTAGAAGAAATCCGTAAAGCTGCACCACAACTTGACTTCTTAGGTATTAACTATTACCAAAGTAACTGGATCAAATACCATAATGAAGAAAGCTATATTCACCATAATGGTACAGGCGATAAAGGAACTTCTGTCTTCCGTGTTAAAGGTATCGGAGAAGTTGTTAAAAATGAAGCAATCCCTACAAATGACTGGGATTGGTACATTTATCCAGAAGGTCTATATGACATGATGGAACGTATTAAAAACGACTATCCTAACTACAAAAAAATCTATGTTACTGAAAACGGCCTAGGCTACAAAGATGTACTTGAAGATAACGGTGAAGTACATGATGACGAACGTATTGACTATGTAAGACAACATATTGAAGCAATCGAACGTGCATACGCAGACGGTATCAACGTTAAAGGTTACTTCATCTGGTCACTACAAGATATGTTCAGCTGGTCAAACGGCTACAATAAACGTTATGGTTTATTCTATATCGATTTCGAAACTCAAAAACGTTATGTTAAAGACAGTGCGAAATGGTATAAACAATTATCAGACGACATTTATGGAAAGTAAATAAGTAAGGCAAAACCCCTCAGAAAATTCTGAGGGGTTTTGTTATATAAGTTGGTATAGAATATATGTTTGAAAGTTATTGCTTCGTATCTTTAAACTGCAGAATACGTTGACCAATTTGGTCTCTGACTTGTTGGAAAACAGACCAATCTTTGCCTGCAGGATCTTCAAAACCCCAATGTACTTTTTTAACATGCTTAGGGACGACAGGGCAATGTGCCTCCGCATGATTGCATAAAGTAACAACAAGTTTGGCTTTGTTTAATAAATCAATATCGATTTTATCAGAGGTTTGATCGCTGATATCAATGTTAACTTCTTGCATCGCTTTAACCGCAAGAGGATTCACACCATGTGCTTCAATCCCCCCAGACATAACAGTCCAGTCGTCTCCAAGTATCACTTTTCCGAAACCTTCTGCCATTTGGCTGCGACATGCATTGCCTGTACAAATAAAGTAAATAATAGGTTTATCCATATGTGTTCCTCTTTTCTAATTAAGTAGTAGTGAGAGATATAGACCGATAAGTGTGATGAATAGGACAGGTAATGTCACAATCACACCTGTTTTAAAGTAAACACCCCATGAGATTTTGACGCCTTTTTGGGCTAGAACATGTAACCAAAGTAATGTTGCGAGCGAACCGATAGGGGTCATTTTCGGCCCTAAATCAGAACCGATCACATTCGCATAAATTAAACCTTCTTTGATGATACCTGAGGCATGTGCTTGATTAATCGCAATCGCATCAATCATGACAGTTGGCATATTGTTCATAATTGCGGATAAGACAGCTGATAAGAAGCCCATGCCCATAATACCGCTCAATAAACCATGTTGTGAGAAGTTGTCTATGATGTTTCCTAACAACGCAGTAATGTCTACATTTTTAAGTCCGAAGACAACTAAATACATACCAAGTGAAAATAAGACAATGTTCCAAGGTGCGCCTTTAATAACTTGTTTTGTGTGTACAGCTTTAGAGCCTTTTGCGAGTACTAAGAAAGCTAACGCAACTACGCCTGCGATGAATGATACAGGAATATTTAATGACTCGCTGATGACATAACCTATGAGTAATACTGAAAGCACAATCCAAGCTATTTTAAATAACTTATCATCTTTAATCGCACTACGGGGTGACTTGAGTGTTGTATCATCGAAATGTGTTGGGATGGCTTTCTTAAAATATAGATAAAGCACGATAATACTGGCTACAAGCGCAAAAAGGTTAGGGAGCATCATATGTTTCATATACTCAACAAAACCAATATTAAAGTAGTCAGCAGAGACAATATTGACTAGGTTGCTAACGACCAACGGTAGGGAAGTCGCATCCGCAATAAAACCACTTGCGATAATGAACGGAAAAATTACACGTTGATTAAAGTTCAAATGTCGCACCATCGCAAGAACGATAGGTGTTAATATTAATGCTGCACCATCATTGGCAAAAAGTGCCGCAACCACAGCACCTAATAACATGATATAAACAAACATCTTAATCCCGTTACCTTGTGATGCTTTTACCATGTGTAAAGCTGCCCATTCAAAGAAACCAATCTCATCTAAGATTAAAGAAATGATGATTAATGCGATGAATGTGAGTGTCGCATTCCATACAATCTGTGTCACTTCACCGACATCGCTTAATGTGACAACACCAGTGATCAAGGCAAGCACAGCACCTATAAGCGCTGTAATGCCAATATCCAGCCCTTTAGGCTGCCATATCACAAAGATTAAGGTAAGTATAAAAATCGTAATGGCTAGAAAAGTCAAAGTCGTTCTACTCCTTTATGAATGTTGTGACATGCACAACTAGGTTGAGATGTACCTATATCATGGAGTTGATCTAAGAGAGAAGTATAGGTTTCTGTATTCAAATGATAGTAATGTTTATTACCATCTTGGCGTTTATTAACTAAATGATTATCCATTAAAGCTTTCATATGATGACTTAGGGTAGGTTGTGTCACTTGAAAGTAGGTCAATAAATCATTAGCACATAATTCACCACAAGACAGTAAATTGAGTATTTCTAAGCGAATAGGGCTCGATATTGCTTTTAAGTATGTAGATAATGTTTGATAGTTCATTAAATCATCCTTTCTTTAATAGAGTATCAACTATATAGATACCTGTCTATATAGAAAACATAAAAAAACCTAGCAACTTTTGGTTGCTAGGCAAGATAGTGATTCGATTTATTATTTAACTGGGTTAGCAGTTTCATCTAATACTTTGTTTAAGCTTTCGATGTTTGCTTTACCTTCAGTACGGAACCATTCTACAACAGCGTCTTCGCCTTCTGAGAAGTGGTCAGTAGCACCTCTCCATGTAGCACGGCCACATAATACACCATTGAATGTAGAACCAGATTCTTTAGCGAAGTATAAAGTTTTTTGGAATAGGTCTGCAGATACACCTGCGCTTAAGTAGATGTAAGGTAAGTTAGTTGAAGCAGCTTGTTCTTTGAATGCTTGAGCAGCTTCTTCTTTAGTGAATAATGCTTTTTCACCGAAACCTTCAACATAGTTCATGTTTACAGGAACTTCTACTTTTAATACGTCTACGTTGAAACGAGGTTCAGAGTATTTTTTTCATTGCTTCGTTTACTTTGTGTGCTTTTACTTTCGCATATTCTTCAGAACCGCTGTCTGCGTTGTTAGCGTCATAAGAAACGATTTCTAAGAATAATGGTAAACCTTCAGCTACACATTCAGCACCAACACGTTCAACGAAAGCTTCTTTTTGATCGTTGATTGCTTTGTCTTCGTCGATGTCAACATAAACTAATAATTTAACAGCATCTGCGCCAGCTTCTTTTAAACGTTTAACAGACCATACATTTAATAAGTCAGGTAAACGTCCTGGTTCTGAAGCATCGTAACCAGTTTTTTCATAAGCTAATAATAAACCAGCATTTTTAGCACGAACTTTAGTTGCTGGAAGACCATATTCAGGGTCTAATAAGATACTTGAAGCGTATGGTGTTAACTCTTCAGATACATGTACTTTGAATTGTTCTAAATCTTCTGTTTTAGCATCTTCACCTAATAAGCGTTTTAAAGCGCCACGTTGGTCGATTGCTAATGCAGCGATGTAGTTTTTGTCATTTAATAAAGGTTTAATTGATTTTGTCATGATGAATGCTCCACCTTTTCAATAGTTATTTGATTACTGAATTTCTCAAAGTTATTTAAGTCAATGTGGCCAGTTCGTGCTTCTAATGCATTGGAAATACCAGCAGCCATAGCGTATGTTGCTGATTCTTGGATAGAAGCGTCTTTAGAGATGCCATAGCTGAAACCAGCTAAACTGCTATCTCCAGAACCTACTGGGTTGATCGCAACGACTTTAGGAATATCAACGTTATAGACTTGTGCTTCATGACGTAGTAATGCACCATTTTTACCTAAAGATAATAAGATATATGGAATATGCGCCAAGCTTTCGTCTAATAATTGATTGGCTAAGTCGATGTTGTCTGAATTAGTAATTGCTTTGATCTCTTCACCATTTGGTTTGATTAAGAGAGGAGGGCAATGTTTTGAATGATTAACAGTATAGTTTAATACTTGTCCTGAAGTATCTAAACAAACTGGTACATTCTGTTCATTTGCGACTTCTAACAATTTGACGTAATAGTCTTCAGGGAAGCCTTTAGGTAAGCTGCCTGAAATCGTAATTAAGTCAAAGTTAGAGATAATCGAATTGAAGTGTTCTAAGAAACGGATTTGAATTTCTTCTGGTTGCAATGCACCGCTTTCTAGAATTTCAGTTTGACTATTTTCGCTTGTAACGGCGATACATAAACGAGTTGAAGCTGGAGAAACAGTGAAATCATGTTGGATTTTTGTTTCATCTAAGTTGTTAGTTAACCACTCGCCGAATTTACCGCCGATAATTCCTGTACATGTAACATCAATTCCTAGTTCACTCGCAACACGTGCTACGTTGATGCCTTTACCGCCAGCTGATTTGTAATCTTCGGTTGCACGTTGAACTGAATTGATTTCGAAGTGTTCTAATGGGTAATTGATATCAATTGCAGGATTTAATGTAACGGTTAATAGTTTGAATGTCATTAGTCGTGATATTCTCCGTTATTCCATTTAGTTAAGAAATCATCGAACATATCTGGAGTGTAATGAACATCTTCAGGTTTTAAAGTTTCATCCATTGCTTTGATGATCGCTTCTTTTTCTGGAGTTGGTTCATATTCTGTTTCTGCAAATGTATCAACGATGTTTTTGATTAAGTCAACACCTGTAACCATACCGCCAGCTGCGATGACATTACAGTTGTATTCGCTTCTTGCTAAACGTGCACTTGTTGCATCACGAACTAATGCAACACGAGTTCCAGGTACTTTAGTTGCACTTGCACTGATACCTACACCAGTACCACATAATGCAACACCAAAGTCTACTTCACCTGTAGCAACTAAATGACCGATACGTGTACCGTAGATAGGGTAGTGTGTACGTACATAGTCATAAGTACCGACATCAATAACTTCATGTCCGTTATTTTTTAAATAAGTAGCAACTTCTGCTTTAATATTTGTAACAATATGGTCACAACCAATAGCAATTTTCATAATTTAATATCCTCCTATTAACATAAAGAATTCAACATATCTACTCTGATTTGGTGTCGTCCAGCGTCGTAGCCTGCTTTTAAGAATGCTTTTACGCAGTTTAATGCGTTTAATTTACCTACAACTTCGCTACCTAATACGATAACGTTTGTATTATTGTGTCTATGAGTCATTTTTGCTGATTGCTCATCTGAAACCGTTGCTGCAATAATATTTTTTTGTTTGTTCGCAAAGTTGAAAGGTGCAATACCGTATTTGTCGATGACAATGGCTTTAGTACCTTCGTGTTCTTGGACATATTTAGTAACCTCAAGTGTAATTTCAGCAATGTTAGTTGCTTTACTGTTTACTGATAAGTCCTCGATTTCGTACTCAGCATCTGCTAAAGATTCTAAAATGAAATCTTTTAATTCTTTTGACTGTGAATCACTATGAATAACAATAGACATAATAAATCCTCCTGTTCGAAAATGTTTGATTTTGTTCTTATCTAGAATATACACTTCAAGGGGTAATTTGTCAATTTGATAGATTGTAAAAAATAAGTAAATCTATTGATAAAAGGGAATTTATAAGAAGATAAGAGGGGATATTTCAATAATTAGACAAAAAGAAAACGCACACGTTTCGTGTGCGTTAATGTTCGTATTAAATTATAAGATATCAGTATAGTTTTGATAATTCTCTCTGATTGTTTGCGAAATATCGTTATCAGTAATAATCGCATCTAAATGATCGATTTGATAGAAAACTGAAAAAGCACGTGTATTGAATTTTGAACTGTCCGAAACAAGATATTTCTTCGAAGATTGGTTCAAAATAATTTCATTGGCTTTTCCTTCTTCTTCATTCGCAGTTGTCGCATCATTATCGCTAATACCATTGACGCCAATAAATGCTTTATCAATATGTAATGACTCCAGCATTGTATTTGCGAGACGTCCGATAAATGAACCTGTTTTCTTTCGATAACGACCACCGATTAAAACAATATCCATATGTTCTAAGCCTTCATATTGTTCGAAAATATACAGTGAATTGGTAATGATATGTAAACGCATATCTTTAATGAAAGGGAAGATGGCTTCATTTGTTGTACCTGAGCCAATAAATACCGTATCTTCATTTTGAATCAGTCGGCTGGCTTTTTCAGCAATCATACGTTTTTTATCACTATTCAGCTGTTGTTTTTCTTCATTTACAAGCTCGTTATAAAAGGTATGAGGTAAGACAGCTCCACCGTGAACACGTACAAGTAAGGCTTTATGTTCAAGCTCTTTTAAATCACGTCGGATAGTCATTGCAGCCACGTCCATATCATTAGATAAATAACTGACGCTGACGCTTCCGTTTTCTTTTAAGATGGATAGTATTTTTTGATGTCGCGCTTCTTTTAAATTCATTATATTTCACAACCTGTATATTTTTTCGATTTCGTCATTATTATAGCATAATAATTTATTGGGAATGTACCATATTTGGTTTTATTTTGCATATGAGAGTGCCTCAAAGAACAGCTGTTTAAAGCGAGTTTTGTCTACTGCTAAAACAACGTTTACTGACTTTTCTTGAGCATTGTAATTCACAACAGTAGCACCGCGTGTGTAAGTGCCGTTTAATTCAATCGCAACTGCTGCATCTGCAGTTTTAAAGTGTTCTGGATGCAGTAGGTAAAGCATGGTATAAGCATCATATACAGCAATGCCTGTATCGAATTCATCGCCGTGGTAATGATTAAACATATGATACAACATATGGGTAGTTTGATTAATAGATTTCAACTCGTTGATTGCAGTACTTGATAAACTAGCACCTCTTGCTACATCAAGTCCAACCATTGTGATAGGGAGACCTGCTTTAAAGACAATATCTGCAGCTTCAGGATCACAGTAGATATTAAATTCAGCAGCAGGTGTAACATTACCGCGTCCAGCACTGCCACCCATTAAAACAATCGCTTTGATATTAGATTTAACTTCTGGATACGTTTTAAAAAGCAAAGCGATATTTGTTAGAGGACCAATTGGCACAAGTGTAATGGGCTCATCAGATTCTAGAATAGTTTCTCGCATAGCTTCTATAGCTCGATTAGAGGCAAGTAATTCTGGTGAGGGTTCTGGAAGTTCATAACCACCCATACCTGTTTCACCATGTACGTGAGAAGCATCAATCGGTGCATTGATTAAAGGTGCGACTGCACCACGATGTACTGGAACATCGCTTTCAAAGAATGCTTTGAGTTGTAGGGCGTTTCGTGTAGTTTTATCTATATTGACATTACCATGTACGGTAGTAATCATCTTCACATCAATCTCAGGATGATTCAGCGCAATACTAATAGCTGCTGCGTCATCAATACCTGGATCAGTATCTATGATAATAGGGGTTGTCATATCTCTTTCTTCCTCCTTTTAAAAATAAAATAAGCTACTTATATATTTTATAATCCTTCTGCAAAATAGTCTAAAATTATGTATAAAAAAACTGGCAGGGGAGAAACCCCAGCCAGTTTTTTGTGCATCATATAAATAATGATATTACATATGAGCACTGTGTCCGCCGACCATAACCCAATAAGAACCGATAATAGTAATTAGGGTAATGATAATGGCGAAGATAACTTTGAATAATTGTGTGCGTCCATCTTTACCTTCAGTTAAATGCATGAACATTAATAATTGAAGGGCAGCTTGGATGAAAGCAAATCCAAAGATAATTGTAATCTTAGCGTTAAGTGCTAAAGATGTGTAAATCGTCACGTATACTGCTAATAGTGTCAAGACAATTGAGGCAATAAAGCCAACTGTATGTTTTGCTATTGTATTCATCCGCTATACACCATCCCTATCAAGTATACTGCAGTAAAGATGAAGACCCAAACAACATCTAAGAAGTGCCAGTATAAACTTACGATAAATAATTTTGGCGCATTGTCTTTATTAAGTCCACGCATTGCTACTTGGATTAATAGACAAATCACCCAACCGATACCCAACGAAACGTGGACACCGTGTGTTCCTAACAAGATGAAGAAACTTGACCAGTAAGAACCGATTTGTGGTGTTACACCTTGGTGTGCATAGTGTGCGAACTCGTAAATTTCTAAACCTACGAATAAGATACCAAGCAATAATGTGATAATCATCCAGATCATCATTAGTTTTTGCTTTTCTTTTCTCATGTAATAAATTGAAATACCACATGTATATGAACTGATTAATAACGCAAATGTCATTAATAATACTAAAGGCATTTCGAATAAATCAGTTGTTAACTTACCAGCGTAATCACCGCCGTGTTGCATGATAAGCAACGTCGCAAATAGTGTACCGAATAAAGAGAATTCAGCTGTTAGGAAGATCCAGAAGCCAAACTTGTTCAAATTACCTTCATGCGATTGCGCATCAATTGTTTTTGTATCATGCATGACTTTCAGCCTCCCGTTCTTTTTCACGAGCTTCACGAAGTTTTGCTTCAGTAGCAGCTACTTCAGAAGCTGGGATATAGTAACCATGGTCGACTTGGAAACTTCTGTAAATCATTGTACCTAATGTACCGATTAAGCAGATAATCGCTGGTACGATAGTTTCGAATGTTAAGAAGAAGCAACCAACAGTTAAGAAGATAGCCATGAAGAAACCAACTGGTGTGTTGTTCGGCATGTGGATATCTTTATAATTATGGTTGTCTAAGTAATGACGACCTTGTTTTTTCATATCTACAAATGTGTCTAAATCATCCCAGTCTGGAGTGATTGCGAAGTTGTACACTGGTGGAATTGATGAAGCTGTACTCCACTCAAGTGAACGTCCGATACCCCATGAGTCGCCTGAAGCGATACGTGGTGATTTAAGGTGACTGTAAACAATGTTAGCTACTAAGAATAAGAAGCCGATTGACATTAATAGTGCACCGATTGTAGAAATTACGTTTAACATGAACCAACCATCTGATGGCATGTAAGTGTATAAACGACGTGGCATACCGTCTAAACCAAGAATGAATTGTGGCATGAAACATACGTTGAATCCGATTACGAATAACCAGAAGAACGGAATGTTCAAGCGTTCATTCAATTTGTAACCCATCATCTTAGGATACCAGAAGATAAGTGCTGCTAAACAAGCGAACACAACACCACAAACTAATGTGTAGTGGAAGTGGGCTACTAAGAAGTACGTATTATGGTACTGATAGTCTGTTGAAGCCATTGCTAACATTACCCCTGTTACCCCACCGATTGTGAACGTTGGGATGAACGCTAATGAGAATAGCATTGGCGATTCGAAAGAAATTCGACCTTGGTATAGCGTAGCTAACCAGTTGAATATTTTAACACCGGTAGGCACAGCGATTAACATTGTTGAGATTGAGAAGAATGAGTTGATTAAAGGACCATTACCCATAGTGAAGAAATGGTGAACCCATACTAAGAAACTCAAGAATGCGATTGCTGATGTTGCCCAGATCATACTCTTATGACCGAATAAGTGTTTACGTGCGAACGTTGAAATAACGTCTGAGAAAATACCGAATGCTGGAAGGACAACGATGTAAACCTCAGGGTGCCCCCAAACCCAGAAGAAGTTAGCCCAAAGCATTGGCATACCACCATTAGCAACTGTGAAGAATTGAGTACCGAAGATACGGTCAATTGTCATCAATGCTAATGTAACTGTGAATACAGGGAATACTAGGATAATGATCAATGCTGTAACGAAAGTTGTTACTGTGAACATTGGCATTTCCATAAATTTCATAGTTGGTGTTTTCATTCGTAAAATTGTTACGAAGAAGTTAATACCTGTCATTAATGTACCGATACCTGAAAGCTGAATAGCTAATAGGTAGTAGTTAACACCAGGACCTGGACTGAACTCACCAGCAAGTGGTGCATAGTTTGTCCAACCTGCAGCAGGTGAACCACCAATGATGAATGACATGTTGAATAGTAACATTGCTCCGAAGAATAACCAGAAGCTAATGTTGTTCATTACAGGGAATGCAACGTCGCGTGCACCAATTTGTAAAGGTACAACTACGTTCCATAAACCGAAAATGAATGGCATTGCCATGAAGATGATCATGATAACACCGTGTGTTGTAAAGATTTCGTTATAGTGGTTTGATTCCAAGAACGGATTGTTCGGAATTGTTAATTGCGTACGAATTAAAATTGCATCAATACCACCACGGACGAACATTAATACAGCACAAATCAGATACATTAATCCGATTTTCTTGTGGTCAATTGTTGTAAACCACTCTCTGTAAAGATATTTCCATAACTTAAAGTACGTGATTACTGCGATTACCCCGATAACTAGGAATGGCGCACCAATTTGTGCCATTGTGATCATCCAGTTACCTTGAACGAGTAATTCATGCCATGGGAAATTCATTAATGTTCACCTCCATGATTTTTCTTGTTAAGCTCTTCAGCTTTTTCATCTTTAGCGCCTTTTTGAGCTTTTTCCATTTCGTCCATATTATGAGATTCTTCTTTCTTGAATTCATTATTATATGGTTTGTCGTTAGGTAAGATCATAGCATCCATACCGTGTCTCTTATACATAGCGTTTGTAATTTGAGATTTACGAGCAGGATATTTTGAATCTGGTTTGCTTAATACGCCTTCAGTTACATCATAGAAGTTTGGATCTTTTGGAGTGTAATGGAAACGTTTATAAGCGTAGAAGATGTATTCAGGGTCAGCAGCTGGATCTACGAAGTCCATGTGAGTACCACTGAATGTCAACTCTTCATTCTTAGTTGTAGGTAGTAATTGTTTATCGAAAGTATCTTGAGAAAGTTTAGGTTCTTTCTTAGCTTTTTCTACCCATTTGTTGAATTCTGAGTTGCTTACTGCATGTACTGGGAATGTTTGACGAGCGAAACCTTCACCATTGAAGTTTGAGTTACGTCCACGGAACGTACCTTCTTGGTCAGCTTCTAATGTCCATTCCATTGTCATTGCAGTCATTGCATATTTTTGACCGCCAAGTTGTGGAATCCAGAAACTTGTCATTGTATCCATAGATTGCAACTTGAATACAATCGGACGATCTTTTGGAATCGTAATGTGATTCACTGTTTCAATTTTTTGCTCTGGATAAGCAAAGAACCATTTGAAACCTGCGCTTGTTGCATAAACGACGACAGGGTCTTTGTCTTTTGCAGGCGGTGCATCGTACTCATAAAGTGTTTTGACTGTTGGAATAGCCAAAGCAAGTAAGATGATAAATGGTACGGTGAACCAAATAGTTTCTAATAAAGCACTGTGATGTACTTTACCTGATTGTGTTGTATTTGTGTATCGGTATTTGTAAGCAAATACAGCGAATAGAATAAATACAACCGCAACAATAACAAGCATAAAGATGATTGAATAAATGATCAGCCATTTTAAACTGCTTGCCATTGGCCCTTTTGGGTTAAGTACTTCCATATGTTCACAACCACTGAGTAAAATCAGTGAGCCGAACAATAGAAGCAAAGACTTAATTTTTGACACTTTATTGACCTCCTAATACTACAATTGTAGGGCTTAACAATAATTTTAGTTTATTATGCAATATTTACAAGTGGGTATCCGCAACTTTTTTACATAAAAATAAAGAAAGCCTTACAGACACTAGGCCTGACGGGCTTTCACAGATTTGTTAAATTTATGTGTCCATTTTGTGAATACTGACAAAAATGACAGAAAGCACAAAAAAGGGCACTGTAGTTGAGAATGCTTATCAATTAAGGGGTTGAAAGCGCTAGCGCCAAAAAACAAAATAATTATTTTTAAATAGATTTTATCGACAAGTTACTTGACTTCTATGTAGCGTTCAGAAATATCTTTCGCTCCATCTGAATCAATGACTTGATATTCGACTTTGTATTTACCAATTTTATTTGTATCGACATGACCATTGACGATAATCTGATCAGTCAAATCTCCGTCTTCTTTATCATAAGCGCTGATTCCATTCAGTAAGTTGTAATTTTCGCCTTTTTGAATAATCGCATCTTCAACACCTTTAAGCTTTGGTACAGAGTTATCTGTAGCTTCAGCGTTTAAATTGGGTGTTACTAATGTAGCAGACACACCAAGTGCTGAAAGTGACTGTAATAGTTTGTTCATTGTTTAGACCTCCGTATTCAATGGCTAATCATTAAAGCGTCATATTAATCAGTTCAATCACGAATATTTGCGATTGAACTTTGTATTAGGTTCAATATACCGTGTTTGTTTCTTTATTACATCCTACTACGGACCTAATCTTTATCACAAGACTAATTTTACAGAATAATTATGAAAATCAGATTAAAATAACGTTAAGTTTTCTCAGTTGTCAAATATTTACTGAGAAAAAAGCGGGAATATTTAGAAACAATATATAGGAAAGAAGTTAAAGGAGGGATTTATGCTAAATAATAATGGGGGTCGTACTTTATTTCATTACTAACACGGGATTTTGAGTCCCGCACATGTAAGAATAATGCTTTAAATAAAAATCATTATAATACGTTTTAAGTTTGTCATATTGTTTATACTTAATTGTGAAAAGAATATGAAGAAATATGAAATAAAATTGTCTATTATGTGAACTAGGTTCTTAATTGTTTTAATTTCGTCATATTCGTATTATGATGAAATTGAGTCGAAGAGGGAGTGAAGTTAAATGTTATCTGAAAAAGATATGGATATTATTAAACAAACAGTACCAGTTCTTCAAGAAAAAGGTGTGGAAATTACGTCATTCTTCTACAATAGAATGTTCAATGAACACCCAGAGTTACGCAACATGTTCAACCAAACTAACCAGAAAAAAGGTTTGCAATCCACAGCCTTAGCTCAAACAGTCTTAGCTGCAGCAGCAAACATTGAACAGTTAGGTGCAATTATGCCTGTAGTTAAAGAGATTGCTTACAAACACGTTGCATTACAAGTACCTGAATCAGGTTACAAAATTGTTGGTGAAAATTTAATCGCAGCAATTATGCACGTTTTAGATTTAAAAGAAGAAGATCCAGTGATTCAAGCTTGGATTAACGCATACTGGGAAATTGCAGATGTATTCATTCAAGTAGAGAAAGACATGTATGCTGAAATGTTATGGGATGGTTTCCAACCATTCACAGTTACAAACATTGAAAATGTCGCTTCAGATATTAAAGCATTTACAGTTTCATCAGATAAATATGATTTACGCAACTTTGAAGCAGGTCAATATATTACAGTTGATGTTTCAAGTGATAAATTACCATACAGAGCAAAACGTCACTATTCAATCGTTGGCGGAGACGAAGATACGTTAACATTCGCAGTTAAACGTGATGTTTCTGAATACAGTGAAGGTGAAGTTTCAACTATCTTGCATGACGAAGTGAAAGTTGGAGATGATATCAACTTAACTGCGCCAGTAGGTACATTCAGATTGCATAACACTGACAAAAACCAATTATTCTTAGCATCAGGTATTGGTGTAACACCATTAGTGTCAATGTATGAAAAAGCAATTGAAGTCGGTGTACCGAACATTCAATTCATTCACAATACAACTGATGTTAATGATGTACCATTCTCACAACGTTTATCTAACGATGCAGCAGAAAATGATAATGTGACTTATGAAATCCATGATCGCAAATCAAATGGCTACATCACTCAAGAAGATTTAAAACAATATGTTACAGAAGATACAGAAGTTTATGTATGTGGCGGTATTTCATTCTTGAAATCAATCGTCAATGAATTATATGAATTAGGTTTAGACAAATCACAAATTCATTTCGAAACATTCATTCCACGTTTAAGCGTAGACGTTTAATTTTTACTGAAATAATAATCTGAATTATAGAGAAGGAGCTGTTCATTCCGAATTTTCGGAAGGGACAGCTCCTTTTTGTTTGGTTCATGAATCGAGCATAAAAAGTGTTCACACGCATTTAATATTGATATGATGATAAGAAAAGAAGGGGGACATATTCATGGATAAAACAGTTAAATTATTAAAGGACTTAACAGACGTGAACGGAATTGCCGGTCACGAATACAAAGTAAAACAACTGATGAAAGATTATTTGAAACCTGTTTCAGATGAACTGGTTGAAGATAATTTAGGTGGCATCTTCGGAAAGAAAAAAGCAGAGGAAGGTTCAAAAACTTTAATGCTTGCCGGTCATTTAGATGAAGTTGGATTTATGGTGACTAAAATCGACGACAAAGGTTATTTGAAATTCACACCTGTCGGTGGTTGGTGGAACCAAGTAATGTTATCTCAAAAAGTAACTGTAACAACAGATGATGACAAAGAGATCAGAGGGATCATCGGTTCTAAACCTCCGCATGTCTTAACACCTGAACAACGTAAAACACCAATTGATATCAAGGATATGTTTATTGATGTAGGTGTAGCTTCAAAAGAAGAAGCTGAAAAACTTGGTATTGATATCGGTGACATGGTAACACCATACTCTGAGTTCGAAGTATTAGGTGATGAGAACTACTTAACAGCAAAAGCATTTGATAATCGCTTCGGCTGTGCACTTGCTGTAGATACTTTAAACAATCTAAAAGACGACGCAATCAATGTTAACTTAGTATCAGGTGCAACTGTTCAAGAAGAAGTTGGTTTACGTGGTGCGAAAGTTGCGGCGAATAAAATCAAACCAGATTTAGCTATTGCGGTGGATGTCGGCATTGCTTATGATACACCAGGAATGGGCGGCGGTGATCATGAAGCTGAACTTGGCAAAGGACCATTAGTCGTACTTATGGACGCGACAGCAATCGGTCATTCTGGATTTAGAAAGCACGTGAAAAAAGTAGCACAAGACAAAGGTATTGAAATCCAATGGGATACAACGCCAGGCGGCGGCACAGATGCAGGCAGTATCCATTTAGCACATGAAGGTATTCCTTCAATCGTTGTGGGTGTTCCGCTTCGTTACATGCATTCAAATGTTTCTGTTATGCATAAACAAGACTACTTGAACGCTGTACAATTAGTGACAGAAATCGCTAAATCACTAGACGACGAAACAATCGAACAAATTATTTGGTAAACCATTTTTCAATCGTCTATTTCGCGCAAATGATTATAAATAAAAAAGAGCGGTCGGTACTTGCTTCAACATGAAAGCAAGCCGACCGCTCTTTTCTTTAGATACCCCTCAATGTACCTTTACTGAAAAGTTAAGATTTTATTTATCTAAACCTCTACGCATTTTTTCAGCTAATAACGTATTGTTTAACACCATTGCAATTGTCATTGGGCCAACGCCGCCTGGAACTGGTGTGATTGCGCCAGCAATTTCTTTTACTTCATCATATTCAACGTCACCTTTTAGTTTGCCATTTTCATCTGGTGTGTTACCCACATCAATGACAACTGCGCCTTCTTTAACGTCGTCTTTTGTGACTAAACCTGGACGACCTACAGCGCTGACAATAACGTCTGCATTTTTAAGATGTTTGCTCATGTCTTTTGAACGAGAGTGTAAGATAGTCACTGTCGCATTTTGTTGTAATAATAGTTTTGAAACAGGTTGTCCAACGATATGAGAACGTCCAATAACAACTGCTTCTTTACCTTCTAAATCAATATCCGCATTTTTCAATAATTCCATAATACCTAGTGGTGTACAAGGTACGAATGTTTGTTCATCAATATACAATTTACCGATGTTTGCTGGGTTGAAACCGTCAACGTCTTTTGCTGGGTTGATAGTTTCTAGAACTTTTTGTTCGCTGACTTGTTTTGGAAGAGGTACTTGAACCAAGATACCGCTGACAGAGTCATCGTTGTTTAAACGTTCTAATTCATTTAATACTTCTTCTTCTGAAGCTGTTTCTTCTAAATGAACAATTTCAGAAATCATGCCGATTTTTTCAGCAGCTTTCTTTTTTGATCTTACATAGCTCATGCTTGCGCCATCGTTACCTACAAGAATAACTGATAGTTTCGGCGTATAGCCCTCTTTTTTCAACGCTTCAACTTGATCTTGCAATCCTTGACGATAATCTTTAGCAATTTGTTTGCCATCTAAAATTTTTGCAACCATGTGTAAATTCCTCCTAATAATTTTTCGAACTTTCATTAGTGTTTTGAAGTGTAATACAACTATTTTACATGAAAATCCGGAATTTTAATTGAATTTTCATGAGAAAGTTCGATTTTTGATTGAAAAAGCATGACTTGATTTGTTATGCTATATCTGTAATATACAACTTACTAGATTAAAATTTCAAATAATTGAAAGGGTGTTCAATTTGAAAGTGGCAGTTATTATGGGCAGCTCATCTGACTGGGATATGATGTCAGAAAGTTGTCAGATGTTAGATCAATTTGGAATCCCGTACGATAAGAAAGTCGTTTCAGCACATCGTACACCAAAACTGATGTTTGATTTTGCGACAGAAGCAAGATTGAACGGTTATGACGTTATTATTGCAGGCGCAGGCGGTGCAGCACACTTGCCTGGTATGGTTGCTTCAATGACGACATTACCAGTTATCGGCGTTCCGATTGAATCTAAGAGTTTGAAAGGTTTAGATTCATTACTTTCAATCGTCCAAATGCCTGGCGGAATTCCAGTTGCAACTACTGCAATTGGTAAAGCAGGTGCGAAAAATGCTGGAATCCTTGCAGTGAGAATCTTAAGTATTCAAAGCGATGAAGTGAAAGAGAAATTAGAAGCTTATCAGCAATCACTAGTAGATAAAGTAGGAGAGATGCAAAGTGAACTTCAGTAAATTAAAGTTTGGATCAACTGTCGGTATTATTGGCGGCGGACAACTTGGCAAAATGATGGCACAATCTGCTCAAAAAATGGGCTTTAGAGTCATCGTCTTAGATCCAGACAAAGAAGCACCGTGTCAATATGTAGCACATGAATTTATTAATGCAGCTTATGATGACCTAGATGCATTAAGACAACTTGGTGAAGCTTCTGATGTTGTAACATATGAATTTGAAAACATTGCTGCAGATCAATTAGAAACACTCACAAAAGAATTTAATGTTCCTCAAGGCTATCAAGCCATCCATTTATTACAAGACCGTTTAACTGAAAAACAAACATTAGAATCAGCAGGTACGAAAATCGTTCCGTATGCACAAATCACAAATGCTGAAGATTTAGAGCATGCTGTTGAAAAATTAGATTATCCATTTATGGTGAAAACACGTTTCGGCGGTTATGACGGTAAAGGTCAAGTGCTAGTACGTTCAGAAGAAGATTTAGCAGAGGCTGAATCATTAATCAAAGTACAAGAATGTGTAGCAGAAAAATTCTTAGACCTTTATAAAGAAGTGTCATTAACTGTGACAATTGGAAATGGCGGTCAAATCGTTTATTTCCCATTACAAGAAAACGAACATCGTCACCAAATTTTATTTAAAACAATCGTACCCGCACGTTCTGATAAAGAAGCAGAAGCACGTGCAGAAGTGGATAAAATTAAAGAAAAAGTGCATTTTGTGGGTACATTTACAGTAGAGTTCTTTATTGATAAAGATAACAACTTATATGTAAACGAAATTGCACCAAGACCTCACAATTCTGGTCATTATTCTATTGAAGCTTGTGACTTCTCACAATTTGATACACACATCTTAGCGGTTACGGGTCAAAAATTACCAGAACGCATTGAAATTTTAAAACCAGCTGTCATGATGAATTTGCTTGGTAAGGATTTAGATTTACTTGAAGATGAATTCGGCGATCATCCTGAATGGCATGTTCATATTTATGGCAAAGCATCTAGAAAACCAGCACGAAAAATGGGTCACATAACAGTTTTAACTGATGACATTGATAAAACTGAACAAGACATGTTGGCAACCTTTAGAGGAGGAGCAAAATAATGTCATTATTATACGAAGGTAAAGCAAAACGAATTTTCTCAACAGATGAAGACGGCGTATTACGCGTGGAATACAAAGATGAAGTGACTGCCGGCAATGGTGCGAAAAAAGACCATATTGACGGTAAAGGCCGCTTAAATAATAAAATCACTTCAATCTTGTTTGAACACCTTAAAGAAAAAGGCATCAAAAGCCACTTTATCAAACAAACGTCTGAGACTGAACAACTTGTTCAATCTGTAGAAATCATTCCGTTAGAAGTGGTCGTACGTAATATTGCGGCAGGTTCTATCACAAGACGCTTAGGTTTTGAAAAAGGACAAAAATTTGAAACACCACTTGTAGAATTCTTCTATAAAAATGATGCTTTAAATGACCCTTTAGTGACAGATGACCATGTCAGATTATTAAACATCGCAACAACTGAAGAAATTGCACAATTGAAAGAAAAGGTATTAGGCGTTAATAAAGCGTTAGTTGAATTGCTTGATAGTATCAACTTACGTTTGATTGACTTTAAAGTAGAATTCGGCCGTACAAAAGATGGTCAAATTCTTTTAGCAGATGAAATTTCACCAGATACTTGTCGTATTTGGGAAAAAGACAGTGACACTAATTTTGACAAAGACGTATACCGTGAAGACCGCGGTTCAATTATCGAGACTTATCAAACTTTCTTAAATAAACTGGAGGATCTTAAATAATGAAAACTATCGAATTGCACATCACATTACAACCACAGGTATTAGATACACAAGGACAAGCACTTAACCGTGCCGTACATGACTTAGGCTATAACCAAGTGAATGATATCCGTGTAGGTAAATTACTTTACATGACAGTGGACGAAGCAACAGATGAAGCGGTTCATAATATCGTTACAACTTTAAGTGAAAAATTATTTGCGAACACAGTCATTGAAGAGTACAACTATAAAGTAGTTGACGAAAAGGAGAATGCATAATGAAATTCGCAGTACTTGTATTCCCTGGATCAAACTGTGACAGAGATATGTTGAACGCAGCTTTGAAAACAGGCGTAGACGCAGAGTATGTTGATTATCGTGAGACATCATTAGAAGGATTTGATGGGGTGTTAATCCCTGGCGGTTTCTCATTTGGTGACTACTTACGTTCAGGTGCGATGGCGAGTGTTGCACCAGTTATCAAAGAAGTGAAACGTTTTGCAGATGAAGGCAAACCAGTATTAGGTGTATGTAATGGATTCCAAATTTTAACAGAAATCGGTTTATTACCAGGTGCGTTATTACACAACAGTTCACATTTATTTGTGAGCCGTAACGAATCATTAGAAGTTGTAAATAACAACACACCATTCACAAAAGCATATGCTGAAGGTGAAACAGTAGTATACCCAGTTGCACATGGTGAAGGCAGCTACTACTGCACAAAAGAGATGTACAAAGAATTAGAAGATAATAATCAAATTATCTTGAAATATAAAGATAATCCAAATGGTTCTTACCACGATATTGCTGGTATTGTTAACGAAAAAGGTAATGTGTGCGGCATGATGCCTCACCCAGAACGTGCATTAGAATCAATTTTAGGAACAGATGATGGCGTGAAATTATTTGAGTCAATGGTAAATAGTTGGAGGGAACAAAATGCCTAAGTTTATTGAACCAAGTATCGAAGAAATTAAATCAGAACATTTATACCGTGATATGGGATTAACAGACGCTGAATATGATAAAGTTGTCGAAATTTTAGGTCGTCAACCAAACTTTACTGAAATTGGTATTTTCTCTGTAATGTGGAGTGAACACTGCTCATACAAACACTCAAAACCATTCTTGAAACAATTCCCTACAACAGGCGAACATGTCTTAATGGGACCTGGTGAAGGTGCTGGTGTTGTAGATATCGGTGATAACCAAGCGGTTGTATTCAAAGTTGAATCACATAACCACCCATCTGCGATTGAACCTTACCAAGGTGCAGCAACAGGTGTCGGCGGTATTATTCGTGACATCGTATCAATCGGTGCACGTCCAATCAACTTATTAAACAGCTTACGTTTCGGTGAATTAGATGAAATCCCAAACCGTACATTATTACGTGGTGTTGTAGCAGGTATCGGCGGATACGGTAACTGTATCGGTATCCCAACTACAGCAGGTGAAATCGAATTCGATGAACGCTATGATGGTAACCCATTAGTTAACGCAATGTGCGTAGGTATCATTGATCACGATAAAATCCAAAAAGGTACAGCTAAAGGTGTCGGCAACTCAGTCATCTACGTTGGTTTAAAAACAGGCCGTGACGGTATCCATGGTGCAACTTTCGCATCTGAAGAATTAAGTGAAGAAAGTGAAAGCAAACGTCCATCAGTACAAATCGGTGACCCATTTGTAGGTAAAAAATTGATGGAAGCAACACTTGAAGCAATCACTTACCCAGAATTAGTCGGTATCCAAGATATGGGTGCAGCTGGTTTAACATCATCTTCTTCAGAAATGGCAGCTAAAGGCGGCAGTGGTTTACACATGCAGTTAGAAAAAGTACCTGTACGTGAAGAAGGAATCTCTCCATACGAAATGATGCTTTCTGAAACACAAGAACGTATGTTGCTTGTTGTTGAAAAAGGTACGGAACAAAAATTCTTAGACTTATTTGACAGACGTGAATTAGATAGTGCTGTTATCGGTGAAGTTACGGATACAGATCGTTTCGTATTAACTTATGATGATGAAGTTTATGCAGACATCCCAGTACAACCATTAGCAGATGAATCACCTGTATATATTTTAGAAGGTGAAGCAAAAGAATATAACACATCTAAAAACGACTACAGCAATGTAGATGTTAAAGATGTATTCCATAAATTATTAGCACATCCGACAATTGCGTCAAAACGTTATTTATACGAACAATATGACCAACAAGTTGGTGCAAACACAGTTGTTAAATCTGGTTTACAAGCGTCTGTAGTACGTGTTGAAGGTACAAACAAAGCAATCGCTTCTACAATCGATGGCGAAGCACGTTATGTATTCAACCAACCATACGAAGGCGGTAAAATGGTCGTTGCTGAAGCATACCGCAACTTAATTGCTGTAGGTGCAACACCATTAGCAATGACAGACTGCTTAAACTACGGTTCACCAGAGAAAAAAGAAATCTATCAACAATTAACTGATTCTACAAAAGGTATGGCAGAAGCATGTGAAGTTCTGAAAACACCAGTTGTTTCAGGTAACGTTTCACTTTATAACGAAACAAAAGGAACTTCTATCTTCCCAACACCTGTAGTAGGTATGGTCGGCTTAATTGAAGACATCGATTACTTAAATGATTTCCACCCACATGCAGGCGATAAATTGTATGTTGTTGGTGAAACACGCGATGACTTCGGCGGCAGCCAAATCGAAAAATTATTATACGGTAAAGTCAACCATGAATCAGAAGCACTTGACTTATCAAATGAAGTTGAAAAAGGCGAACAAATCAAAGAAGCAATCAGAAGCGGCAAAGCGTCTCATGTACAAACTGTCGGTAAAGGCGGCTTATTGATTTCGTTAGCACGAATCAGTGCACACTACGGTTTAGGTGTAGATGCAACATTAGACGTGACTGATGCACAATTATTCAGTGAATCACAAGGTCGTTACATTGTTGCAGTTAAAGCAGGACAATCATTAGATATTCCTAATGCACAAGAAATCGGAACTATCACTGAGGATGACAAGTTCAAAGTTACAAACGGTCAAACAACTGTAGAAGAAAACGTGTCGACGTTAAACGAAATTTGGGAAGGAGCAATTCCTCAATGTATGACATCCGCGGATTAAACGAAGAATGTGGAGTCTTTGGAATTTGGAATCACCCCCATGCAGCAACTTTAACTTATATGGCGTTGCATAGTCTGCAACACCGTGGTCAAGAAGGTGCTGGGATCGTGTGCTCAAACGGCGAATCGCTGTTTGGGGCACGCGGCATGGGTTTATTAACTGAAGCTATTTCAGACGCGCAATTAGAATCTTTACAAGGATTCCAACATGCGATTGGACATGTACGCTATGCGACAACAGGTGCCAGTGAAATCGCCAATGTTCAACCTTTCTTGTTCAAGCATTCAAAAGGTGATTTAGGACTTGCGCATAATGGTAACTTAACGAATGCTGTCCAAATTCGTAAGGCTTTAGAATCTGAAGGCAGCGTCTTCCAAACAACAAGTGATTCAGAAGTATTAGCGCATTTATTAATCAGAGGCAAATCTCCAAGCATTAAATCAAACCAAAAAGCAGCATTGAATCAAGTTAAAGGGGCATTCAGCTGTGTCATGCTGAATACTAATCAACTTGCAGCGGTTAGAGATAACAATGGTGTACGTCCACTCATGTTAGGTGAAGTAGATGGTGCGTATTGTGTCGCAAGTGAAACATGTGCGTTCCAAGCAATCGGTGCAACATATATTCGTGACATCGAACCAGGTGAATTAATTACATTCAGCGGTGACCATGACATAGATTATGATACGTACACGAACCAAATTCACCATAATATGTGTTCAATGGAATATGTATACTTTGCACGTCCAGATTCAGAGTTCCATAAACACTCTATCTATAATGTGCGTAAAGCTTTAGGTAAGAAGTTAGCAAGTGAGATGGGTATTGACGCTGATATTGTTATCGGTGTACCAGACTCGTCTTTACAAGCAGCAAAAGGCTTCTCTGAATACTCAGGTATTCCAAACGAACAAGGTTTATTGAAAAACCGTTATATCGGCCGTACATTTATCACACCAGACCAAAGCGTCCGTGAAAAACAAGTACGTATGAAACATGCGCCGATCAGAGACGTCATTGAAGGCAAACGTGTCGTTGTCATTGATGACTCTATTGTGCGTGGTACGACAAGTAAATACATTGTGAAAGCATTAAAATCTGCTGGTGCGAAAGAAGTGCATATGGGTATTTCATCACCACCATTAGTCGATCCATGTTATTACGGTATCGATGTGTCTACACATGCAGAATTAATGGCAGCACAACATAGTGTCGATGAAATCAAAGACATGATTGGTGCAGACTCACTTACGTATTTATCTGTAGAAGGCATGCATGAAGTGTTTAAAGAATTTGACTCAAAAGGCGAGTGTGACGCTTGCTTTACAGGCAATTATCCAATTGAAATTGTAGATCATCAATTACCAGAAGTTAAAGAACTGAAAAGAAGAGGAGTGTAAAGCTGTGGCAGCAAATTCTTATAAAAATGCCGGTGTGGATATTCATGCTGGATATGAAGCAGTTGAGCGAATGAAGAGCCATGTGCAACGTACAATGCGTAAAGAAGTACTAGGTGGACTAGGAGGATTCGGTGCAGCGTTTGATTTATCACAATTAAACATGCAAAAACCTGTCTTAGTTTCTGGTACAGACGGTGTAGGTACTAAGTTGAAACTTGCGATTGATCACAACAAACATGACACAATCGGTATCGATGCAGTGGCTATGTGTGTCAACGATATTTTAACAACAGGTGCAGAGCCGCTTTATTTCCTTGACTATATCGCAACAAACAAAGTTGTACCTGAAGTCATCGAACAAATTGTTAAAGGTGTCAGCGATGGTTGTGAAGAAACAAATACAGCTTTAATCGGCGGTGAAACTGCTGAAATGGGCGAAATGTACCATGAAGGTGAATACGATTTAGCTGGTTTCGCAGTGGGCGCAGTTGAAAAAGATGAATACATCGATGGTTCAACAGTTAAACCAGGACAAGTAATTATCGGTTTAGCTTCAAGTGGTATCCACTCTAACGGTTATAGCTTAGTACGTCATTTAATTAAAGAATCAGGCGTTGATTTAAATGCTGAATTCGAAAATGGTCGTACGTATTTAGACACTTTCTTAGAACCGACTCGTTTATATGTTAAACCTGTATTAGCTGTGAAAGAACAAGTGAAATTGCATGCGATGACACATATCACAGGCGGCGGTTTCTATGAGAATATTCCACGTGCTTTACCTGAAGGTGTCACTGCTGAAATTGACGTTCAATCATTCAATACACCTAAAGTGTTTGATTGGTTACAAGAAGCAGGCAAAATCGCAACTGAAGAGATGTACAATATCTTCAACATGGGTATTGGTTTCACATTAGTTGTAGATGAAGCGGACGCAGATAAAACATTAGATATCTTAAAAGGTCAAAATGTTGAAGCGTTCAAAATCGGTAAAATCGTTGAAGGTAAAGAAGAACCTATCGAGTTAACGGGGGTTAAAGCGTGACTAAAGTAGCCATCTTTGCGTCAGGTTCTGGCAGCAACTTTGAAAATATTGCACAACGAGTTCAAGACGGCAGATTAGATAATATTGAAATCACAGCGCTTTATGTTGATCACGACGATGCATTCGCGATTGAACGTGCAGAGAAATTAAACATTCCTGTCCATGTGACACTTCCTAAAACTTTTGATTCTAAAAGTGATTATGAACAACGTTTATTAGAATTGTTAAAAGAAGAAGAAGTGGAATGGATTATACTTGCAGGCTATATGCGTTTAATCGGTCCAGATTTATTGAATGCGTATGAAGGCCGTATTTTAAACATTCATCCGGCTTTATTACCGAAATACAAAGGCATTGATGCAATTGGTCAAGCCTTTGAAAGTGGAGATAAAGTGACAGGTTCTACTGTTCATTATGTAGACAGTGGCATGGATACAGGTGAAATCATTGAACAAAGTCAATGCGACATCTATCCAGATGATACAAAAGCACAACTAGAAGAACGTATTAAAAATTTAGAATATGAACTTTATCCTAGAGTCATCGCAAAAATTATTCGATAAGAGGGGCAATTTCTAACATGAAAAAAGTAATTTTAAGTGTATCAGACAAAACTGGCATTGTAGACTTCGCGAAGTCATTAGTTGAATTAGACTATGAGTTGTATTCTACAGGCGGCACAAAGCGTGCATTAGATGAAGCGGGTGTTCCTGTAAAATCAGTTTCTGATTTAACGAAATTTGATGAAATCATGGATGGCCGTGTAAAAACATTACACCCAGCAGTACATGGCGGTATTTTAGCTGATCGCGATAAACCTGAACATTTACAACAATTAAAAGAAAAAGGCATCGATCTTATCGACATGGTTGTCGTGAACCTTTATCCATTTAAAGAAACTGTCGCAAACCCTGACGTAACTGAAATGGATGCGATTGAAAACATTGATATCGGTGGTCCGACAATGTTACGTGCAGCTGCGAAAAACTTCAAGCATGTGACAACTGTGGTAGATCCTGCTGACTATGACGCAGTCATTGAACACCTTAAAAATAATACATTAGACGAAGCGTTCCGTAAATCATTAATGATTAAAGTATTTGAACATACAAATGATTACGATAATGCGATTGTGAATTTCTTCAAAGAAAATAAAGAACAATTACGTTATGGTGAAAACCCTCAACAAACTGCTTACTTTGTACGTACATCAGATGCGAATAATACGATTGCAGGCGCTAAACAATTACATGGGAAACAATTAAGCTTTAACAACATTAAAGATGCTGATGCGACATTAGCATTAGTTAAAAAATTCGAAGAACCAGCTGCAGTAGCGGTTAAACATATGAACCCATGTGGTGTTGGTGTTGGCGAATCAATTGAAGAAGCATATCAAAATGCGTATGAAGCAGATAGCCAATCTATCTTCGGCGGTATTGTTGCGGTTAACCGTCCAGTTTCAAAAGAACTTGCTGAAAAATTACATTCAATCTTCTTAGAAGTTGTCATTGCGCCTTCATTTACAGATGAAGCGCTTGAAGTCTTAACTCAAAAGAAAAACATTCGCTTATTAGAAGTAGATATGGCAGTGGATCACGATGAACAAGAATTTGTATCTGTATCAGGTGGCTATTTAGTTCAAGATAAAGATACAAAAACAATTTCACGTGATGACATGAAAGTTGTGACTAAAGTTGAACCGACAGAAGAACAATGGCAAGCAATGGAATTAGGTTGGAAAGTTGTAGCAGCTGTTAAAAGTAACGCTGTCATCTTAAGTAATGACCATCAAACTGTAGGTATCGGTGCAGGTCAAATGAACCGTGTCGGTTCTGCAGAAATTGCGATTGAACGTGCAATTGAAATTAATGACAATGTAGCATTAGTTTCAGATGGTTTCTTCCCAATGGATGACACAGTAGAATTAGCAGCAAAAGCAGGTATCAAAGCGATCATCCAACCAGGTGGTTCTATTAAAGACCAAGATTCTATTGATATGGCAGACAAACACGGCATTGCGATGGTAATGACTGGCGTACGTCACTTCAAACATTAATCATTCAGGAGGAAAATGCTAAAGATGAAAGTATTAGTAATCGGAGGCGGAGGACGTGAACATGTCCTTGCGCACAAATTAAATCAATCTGAACTTGTTGACCAAGTGTATGCAATTCCTGGAAATGCAGCAATGGAAACTGTCGCTGAAGTGCACGGTGAAATTGCTGAAACTGCACATGATGACATTGTAAAATTTGCGGTAGATCATGAAGTTGAATGGGCAGTCATCGGTCCAGAACAACCTTTAACTGAAGGGTTAGGCGACAAATTACGTGACGCGGGTGTGAAAGTCTTCGGTCCTGGTGCGAAAGCAGCACAAATTGAAGGTTCAAAATCATTTGCGAAACGTATTATGGAAAAATATGACATCCCAACTGCAGAATATGTAGAAGTGGATTCTAAATCTGATGCATTAAAATATGTAGAAGATTGCAAGATTCCTGTTGTCTTGAAAAAAGACGGTCTTGCCGCAGGTAAAGGTGTTATTATCGCGATGACACGTGATGAAGCGAAAGAAGCAGTCGAAACACTGTATCCTGAAGAACAAGGCAAAATTGTATTCGAAGAATTCTTAGAAGGCGAAGAATACTCTGTCATGACCTTTGTGAATGGCGATTATGCTGTACCTTTCGATACGATTGCACAAGACCATAAACGTGCGTATGATGGCGATAAAGGACCAAATACAGGCGGTATGGGTGCGTATTGCCCAGTGCCTCATATTTCAGAAGATGTACTAAAACGTACAAATGATGAAATTGCGCAACCGATTGCGAAAGCAATGCAAGAAGAAGGCTATCCATTCTTTGGCGTGCTTTATATTGGCGCAATCTTAACTGAAGAAGGTCCGAAAGTTATCGAGTTTAATGCACGTTTCGGAGATCCTGAAGCACAAGTGCTTTTAACACGTATGGAAAGCGACTTAATGCAGCACATTTTAGACCTAGAAGCACGTAAACCGATTGAATACAAATGGAAAGACGAAGCTGTTGTAGGCGTGATGTTAGCGTCTAAAGGCTATCCTGGCTCATATGAAAAAGGTGTGAAAGTCAGCGGCTTTGAATTAGATGGTCAAACATTTGTTAGCGGTTTGAAAAAAGAAGGAGACGATTACGTTACTTCTGGCGGCCGTGTTATCTTAGTGATCGGTGAAGGCAAAACAGTTAAAGAAGCCAAAGCGAATGCTTATAAAAAAGCAGATGCCATTGACAGTGAAGGTTTATTCTATCGTCGTGACATCAGTGATAAAGCAATTAAACACGAAGCATAATTTAAAAGAATAGATTTATACTAAAAACAGCCGTACATTGTGTATCGGCTGTTTTTTGGTATGCAGAAAAATTATTGTTAAGCCGTGTATCTTCTAATTATGAAATTGTAGGGACAAAATAAAAAAGCAAGGAAGCAGAACTTCCTTACTCTTCAGGCAATGATTTCGCCATATCAATATAAGCTTGTTTATATCCAGAAACGTAGCGAGAGCTGCGTCTCTTGAATAATTGATGGAAACGCCAAGAACGTTTACGGCTCTTAATGTAACGTTTTAAACGGCGCTTTTTATTTTTTAGTTTTGACATGGTTTCAATTTCTTTGACGGCTTGTTGATAGCCTTTTTCGTATGCATCATTACGTTTTTTCATGAAATTTTGCCCCCAATCTTTCTGTGTGAATCTGATTATTTCAATTATAACATGTATATGACTTTTGACTTAATTAAACGATAATATTTGTTAAATAAAAAATAAGCAGTAAACGGTTGAATCGGTGACCGTTCACTGCTGGGAAAAATATGGATGAATGAAAATGTAAATATTGGTTGGGCTGCAGCTCGACAACCACAGCTCGATAAAAATTTTAAGAACTATAAATGCTTGTGTCAACCACGTACGTCAGTAATTCCTGTAATTGGTAAATAATGAGCTAACATTACAGAAATAATTAATATCGCCGCGAATAATAAGATAAATAAGATGTCGCGATAACTAAATGGTGCGTAGTAATAATACGTTCTTTTACCATCTTTAAATCCTTTTTTCTCCATAGCAACCGAAAGTTGATGTGCTTTTCGTATATTTTGACTTAACAACGGAATAATTAAATGTTTCACACGCTTGAAACCGCGATAATTTGATTTATCCACCATACGATAACGCATCTTCAATGATTTACGTAGTTGAATGAATGAACTGATAATCAACGGTACCATACGGATGGCAGCCATAAACGCATAGGCTACTTTTGGTTTTACACGCAAGTGCTGCATCAGGCTGTAGAAGATCATCACAATTTGAGACGTAAAGGCCATCACAATACCGAAGAATGTGACGGTATCCGTACGCATAGATAAATGCAGTCCTCTCACTAAACTTTCAGTTGTGATATGAATAAAGCCTAATTTAAATAGGGTATGTGTACCATCTCCGTAGAAAATCATAAAGAGTGCTGAGATAATACTGAATATCACAGTGTAAAGTACGAATAGGGCAGTGACCTTCAATTTCATACCGCCGAAAATCAGTAAGAATAAAAACATCAAAGCGGTTAGGTAAATCATCACATCAAAGTTGTGAATGAAAATCACAAAGAAGAATAAGAAAATACCTAAACCAAGTTTCGTGATAATATTAACTTCATCTACGAAGGTGAAATACTTTTTCCATGCTTCATACATTTGTTTCACCTTCCATTTCAAATAGCACATCTTCACATAACATGTGGTCACGTAATTCAATACGTCTTGTCGGATAACGTTCAATGATATGTGGGTCATGCGTAACCATAATAATCGTTTGACCTTGTGCAACACGTTGTTGGAAAAGATCTAATAAATTAAACGTGTTGTGACTGTCTAAACCGAATGTTGGTTCATCAAGTAAAATAATATCAGCACGTGAACTTAAAGCAGTCGCAACACTTAAACGTCGTTTTTGACCCATTGATAATTCGAAGGGATGTTGATCACGAACTGCTTCTAAATTCAATAATTCAATCAATTTTTCAGTTTCAGCTTTTGCGCTTTCGCCGCTGAAGTTGATGAAGATTTCCTCATAGACAGAATTCGTAATGAATTGCAGTTCTGAATTTTGATAAACCAGATACATATGCTGTGCTGCTTCTTTAATTTTATGAAGCGGTTGCCCATCATAAGACATCTCTCCGCGATATTTAATCAATTGCATCATAGACTCAAGTAAAGTGGTTTTACCTGCACCATTTTTACCTGTGATGGTAATCCACTCACCATCGCCGATTGTGAGTTCAGGTACTTGAATGAGTGTTTTCTTACCACGTATGACTTCGCCATTTTCATATTTGAAGCGTGATGTTATGTCTTTATTCGGTAATAATTCAGCTTTAGGTGCATGGTCCCAAGCCTTTGGATGCCATACTCCATATTCAGTCAGCAAATCTTCGTGTTGATGTAAAATCACTTGAGGCGTATCATCTGCGATGATTTCCCCATGATGATTCATTAAAATAACACGATCCACATGTTCCCAAATGTGTTCCACTTTATGTTCTACAATCAAGACAGTTTGTTCTTGCCACATGTCTTTAATTTGATTCCATAAATCTTCTGTCGCATCCACATCTAACATGGCAGTCGGTTCATCCAAGAATAATGTATCTGCTTCTTGAAGCACTGTTTCAGCAATTGCTAATTTTTGTTTCATACCGCCGCTTAATTGTTGAACCGTTTGTTTAGGACCAACGTCTAAGTCGACTGATGTTAATGCTTGTTGAATTAAAGCGTCCATCTCTTTTCTCGGCACTTGTTTATTTTCTAACACAAATGCGAGTTCTTCATAAACCTTCGGCATACAAAATTGTGTGTCTGGGTCTTGGAAGATGACGCCGCTATTTAAATCGACTTCCAATGCGTCATATTTCATTGGAAGCTCGATTAGGTTCGGCACAATGCCGCTTAATACATTGAGTAAGGTACTTTTACCGCAGCCTGAAGGGCCGAGTAATAAGACCTTTTGTTTATCAGGTATTTCTATATCTAAACCATCAAATATTTTATCTGGTGCATTTGGATATTTAAGTCGTAAATTTTGAGCAAGTAACACGTTTATGTCTCCTTACAAATTGTCATAATCCTTTTTGGAAGCAGGGCGGAATAATTTTGTAACCCCAGTCTGATCCAGAGCTTTGACAAGATAATATGGGAAAATCCCAGCAAGTACAATCCCGCTGATACAACGGAAGAATACATATAAGAATAAGTTCCATCCAGCAACTTCACCTAAATAACCATAGTAGAAGTCGATAGGGAAAGTAACTAATGCGGCTGCTAAACCAGCGAGCACTGCTACCATTAATTTGCGTGATTTATAACGGAAAATCGCAAAAATAATTTCACACGCTAAACCTTGTAGTAAGCCGTAAACAATTGTCGCAATATCAAAGCGTCCCATAACAATTGTTTCCCCAGCACCAGCAGCGAATTCAGCTAACAGTGCAATACCGGCTTTCGGAATGATTAAGTAAGCCACAACAGCAGCTGCAAACCACATACCGTAAGATAATTCTTCTAAGTGTAAGCCAGTCACTTGCATGGCTTTATACACTAAGTTCCAAATGTTGTAAATGATAGCAAAGATAACTGCGATTAACACAGTAACTAAGATATCTGAAAGCTTAAGTCCTTTAGACATAATGTCAATTCCTCCTATATAAACAAAAAAACACGCAAACTTGTCTAGCAAGCAGCGTGAAAATAAGCATCAGAATACCCTGGTTCTACCCTGAAATCCTAAACCAGTTCATTCTTTACACTTTCCTACGCTAGTCTCAGCTAGATCAGGTTCGAAGGGTTTGAAGCTTTGTGCTTCATCTCAGTTCGAAACACCCCTAGTGTATTTCTTTATTAGATTTATACTAAATGTATGCTTTTTCATAGGTTCTGTCAAGGTGATTTTAGATTTAAGCCAGAGAGAACGGGTATGAAAAAGGCAAGTTCACATTAAGATTACGTTAAATTGTGTATTTAGGATTGAGCATAGCGTCTGAGTCTAATATACTACCATAGAATGATTTACTTTAATTTTTAAAGACACAATGGAATTGTTCATATATAATAACTATGAGGTGAAAAACATGTCGTATATAAAGAAGCACGCTGAAATCATTTATAGTTTGATTATTGGCATTGTTTCACTTTTCATTGGAATCATTGTATTACTCAATCTATCATTTATCCATAAACTTGCGAAGGGGAGCAAGGTTGACATACATATTAATAATGTGTGGGATTTCATCAATGCTTTCTTTGTTGAAATAATACGGATTATGAGTCAATTTATTGGTCATTTCCCAGTGGTCAGCGCCATCTTGATTATCTTGTTCGGTGTTGCATTACTATGGATTGGCTATTTATTATTTATGACTACAAAATATGATTATGATATCTCAATTTTCTTCCTTATAATAGGAATCTTTTTCTTCCTCATCACAATCGTCTTTATGACACAAGTTTACGGCTTCTTTGCGATTGTATTCGTGGTTCCGTTTATTGTGCATATCGGATACATTGTGTACAAGGATGAGTTGAACAGTGCGCACCAAAAAGAGCACTATCTATGGATTATTTGTACGTACGGAATCAGTTATTTAATTTCTCAAATTTCGTTATATGGCAGAATCGAAAGTCATGAAATTGCGTTGATTGATATTTTAAGTGTCAACGCATTCTTCGTTGTCATGTGGTGTTTAGGTCAAATGTCTATTTGGAATTTCTTATTCCTTAGAAGATCATTGCCGCTAACTAAAGCAGAATTAGGCGAAGAAATGTTGTATTCACGTACAGACAAGAACGGCACAATTAGCCAAACGAAAGAACAGCTGCGTGAAATTCAAGAACGTACACAAGAATTGACATACAGAACACGCAGAAGTATTGATTTAGAGAAAATCAGAAGAAAACGAGATAGTTTCAAAAAAGCAGTTAAAGATAAAGTCAATCTGCAAGAAGACGATTTCCCAACTTGGATGCGTCGTCCAAAATGGATTAAACCGGGTATCGTTGAATTGATTTGCGGTGCGATCTTATTCCTATTTACCTTACTAGAATTAAACAACCGTAATGGCCTGTTTATGTCAGGTGATTGGGAATTATCACAAACATCATATGTAATCGAGTGGATCACACTCTTCTTATTGTTGCTTGTGATTATCGCTTATATCATTACAACATTGACGCATTTCTTACGCGGTAAATTGTATTATGCGCAGTTGTTTATGGTGAGTATTTTATTCTTTAAATTGTTGACAGAATTTGTCAATATTATGATTCATGGATTATTATTATCCATTTTTATTACACCGATTTTATTTATTATGCTTGTGGCGATTACGATTGCGTTTATTATCCAATTACGTACGCCAGCTAAAGTAGAATCACACAAAAGCTGAGGGACTTAAGTTTCCTCGGCTTTTTTAATGGATTTGAGACGTTCTTTTTAGAAAGGAAGCGTCTGATACGTTAAGATAAAAGTAACTACACATAGAAGGCGGAATAATAATATGAAGACAGCAGTATTAAATAAAGGTAAAGAACAAAAGTATTTAAATCAGTATCCATTAGTGGATGAAGAAGATATTTATGAACATAGTCATTTAGAAGATGGTGATATTTTTCATATTGTGACTGATGATGGCCGATACATTGCGACAGCATACGTTGGGCGCCAACATAAAGGATTAGGTTGGGTCTTAAGCTATGATGCTGAAGAAGAAATTAATCAAGAATTTTTTGAAGCACTATTTGAAGAAGCTTTAGATTATCGTCAATACTACTTTGATATCGATGGTACAAATGCATTCAGATTGTTTAATGCAGAAGGAGACGGTGTCGGCGGTTTAACAATTGATTACTACGATCGTCATTTATTAATCCAATGGTATTCAAAAGGGATTTATACGTTCAGAACTGATATTTTAGAAGCTGTTCAAGCTGTCTTTCCTTATACTTCAATTTTTGAGAAGACACGTTTTAAAGACAGTGAAGTATCTAGTGGTTTCGTAACAGGGGAAGCACCGGAATTCCCAATTGTTATTGAAGAAAACTTTACGTTCTATAATGTTGATTTAGATGATGGACCGATGACAGGAATTTTCTTAGACCAAAAAGAAGTGCGTAAAAAATTACGTGATGTTTATGCACCTGACCGCAGTGTTTTGAATTTATTTAGTTATACAGGGGCATTCTCTGTCATTGCAGCACAAACAGCAGCAGAAACAACTAGTGTCGACCTTGCAAATCGTTCTAGAGGTTTGACAGAGGAGAATTTTGGGGTAAATGGTATTGACCCGAAAACACAATATATTTATGTCATGGATACTTTTGACTTCTATCATTATGCGGCAAGACACAATAAGGCTTATGACACGATTGTTATTGATCCGCCAAGTTTTGCGCGTAATAAAAAGAAAGTCTTTACGGTTCAAAAAGACTATCATAAGTTGATTGAAGAAGCTTTACCTGTTTTAAATGATGGAGGTACTTTAATTTTAAGTACAAACTCAAGTGCGTTAACTTCAAAAGCGTTTAAAAACATGATTAAGAGAACGCTTGATGCACAAGATGTAGATTTTGAAATTTTAGAAGCAATGGGACTTCCGAAAGATTTTAAAACACATCCGCACTATAAACCATCAAAATATTTAAAAGTAGTCTTTGTTCGGGTATCAGAAAAAGTGGAAGAAGTAATAATCGAGGAGGACTATTATGGGGATTAAAGATAAATTCATTAAAAAATCTACAGACAAAATTGGAAATAAAATGTTGAAAATTGATCCGGTCGTAGGTAAAGGGCGTTTACCGAAGAATAAAAAGGATTTAGCAAAAAGACGTGAACGCGCTGAAGAATTAGTAAGAAAGAAAGCATTATTGTCATCTTCAGCAAGTGTCATTCCGATTCCAGGATTAGATTTTGGGGTCGATTTAAAGCTGATGAAAGATATTATAGAAGATATTAATAAAATTTACGGTTTAGATCATAAAGAAGTGAACCGTATGAGTGATGATTTAAAAGAACGTGTATTAGTCGCAGCATCAATCCAAGGCAGTCAATTCATCGGACGTACGGTTTCAAAAGGTATCTTGAAAATGGTCGTTAAAGATGTTGCTAAACGTACAGCTGCGAAACAAACAAGATGGTTCCCGGTTGTCGGTCAAGCGATCGCAGCATCAATCAGTTATTATTTCATGAAAAAATTAGGTGACGAGCACATCGATAAATGTGAAAACGTTGCCAAAAAATTAATTTAAAACCGAGTTGTCAATTAAATTGTGCATATTTTCACAAAAACGCTAAATTCATTGCCCTGTATGGATTAAAGAAATTGAATTTAGCGTCATATTTTGGTAATGTTAAGGTGTAATAATGTTCAGGTGAGTCACTCACCAATTAATGGATGCGAAGGAGAAAGATTATTATGGAACAACAATCATACACTATCATCGACGAAACAGGTATTCATGCTCGTCCAGCTACAATGCTTGTACAAACAGCTTCAAAATTTGATTCAGATATTCAACTTGAATATAACGGTAAAAAAGTCAACTTAAAATCAATTATGGGTGTTATGAGCTTAGGCGTAGGTAAAGATGCTGACATTACTATCTATGCTGACGGAAGCGATGAAGCTGATGCAATTCAAGCTATCACTGACGTTTTATCTAAAGAAGGTTTAACTAACTAATATGACTAAAAATATTAGAGGGATTGCGGCATCTGATGGTGTCGCAATCGCAAAAGCCTATCTATTAGTAGAACCTGACCTATCGTTTGATAACGGAACAGTGACTGATACAGAGGCTGAAGTTGCTAAATTTAACGGCGCACTTAACACATCAAAAGTTGAATTGACTAAAATCAGAAACAATGCCGAACAACAATTAGGCGCAGATAAAGCGGCTATCTTCGATGCACATTTATTAGTGCTTGAAGATCCAGAACTTATCCAACCTATTGAAGAAAAAATTAAAAATGAAAACGTTAATGCTGCTCAAGCGTTAACAGATGTTTCAAATCAATTTATCACAATATTTGAATCAATGGACAACGAATACATGGCAGAACGTGCAGCGGATATTCGCGACGTTTCTAAACGTGTATTAGCACACATCTTAGGTGTGGATTTACCAAACCCAAGTATCATTGATGAAAGTGTCGTTATTATCGGGAATGACTTGACACCTTCAGATACTGCACAGTTGAACAAACAATATGTGCAAGGATTTGTGACAAACATTGGAGGCAGAACATCTCACTCTGCAATTATGAGCCGTTCTTTAGAAATCCCAGCAGTCGTTGGTACTAAAACGATTACTGAGGAAGTTGAAGCGGGCGACATCATTATTGTTGATGGTATGACAGGTGATGTTATTGTTAACCCAAGTGACGAAGTTGTAGCACAATATCAAGAAAAACGTGATAACTTCTTCAAAGATAAACAAGAATTACAAAAATTACGTGATGCTGAATCTGTAACAGAAGATGGTCATCATGTAGAATTAGCTGCAAACATCGGTACACCAAACGATTTACCTGGTGTAGTTGAAAATGGTGCAGAAGGTATCGGATTATACCGTACTGAGTTCCTATATATGGGTAGAGATCAAATGCCGACTGAAGACGAACAATTTGAGGCATACAAAGCAGTTCTTGAAGCAATGAAAGGCAAACGTGTGGTTGTTCGTACATTAGATATCGGTGGAGACAAAGAATTACCTTATTTAGACTTACCTGAAGAAATGAACCCATTCTTAGGTTATCGTGCAATCCGCTTGTGCTTAGCACAACCAGAAATTTTCCGTCCGCAATTACGCGCGTTATTACGTGCTTCAGTATACGGAAAATTAAACATTATGTTCCCAATGGTTGCGACAATTCAAGAATTCCGTGATGCGAAAGCATTATTAGAAGAAGAACGTCAAAACCTTAAAAATGAAGGTGTTGAAGTTTCAGATGATATCGAAGTCGGTATCATGGTTGAAATTCCATCGACAGCAGCACTTGCTGATGTCTTTGCGAAAGAAGTAGACTTCTTCAGTATCGGAACAAATGACTTAATCCAATATACAATGGCAGCTGACCGTATGTCAGAACGTGTGTCTTATTTATACCAACCATATAACCCAGCTATTTTACGCTTGGTACAACGTGTTATCGAAGCGTCTCATGCTGAAGGTAAATGGACAGGTATGTGTGGCGAAATGGCCGGAGACCAAACTGCAATTCCATTATTGTTAGGTCTTGGATTAGATGAGTTCTCTATGAGTGCAACTTCAATCCTTAAAGCACGTCGTTTAATCAGAAACTTAAGCGAAGCGCAAATGAAAGACTTAGCAGCGAAAGCAGTGAACTGTGCAACATCAGAAGAAGTTGTTGCTTTAGTAGAAGACTATACGAAACATGCATAATCATTGATAAAATATTAATAAAAACCGTGATGAAATGAATGTCCAATTCATTTTCATCGCGGTTTTATTAGTGTACAAACATTTACTTATTATTTGAGTAATGTAATCAACATACAAAGAATTTAATTACGTGGTATATACTGTGTGTTTTACAAATTTGTGACAAAGATTTAAATTCTGTATAAATATAATGAAAATCTTGATTAGAATAATTGTAAACTAGCATATGAGAGCGTAACATATAAGGTACTGTGTCTATGAACGCAGATTACAGCATAATTGTTTGAATCATTTACCTTAAAGGTAATTTAAAATAGAATGCATTCATTTTTAAGTCAGTCTTTATCGATATCGAGTAATGTGTTGATTTTATCTATGTCCACTTGATACATAGGTGTGTCATCGATTAAGATAAATGGCGTTGAAAATGCATCGAAATCTATCATTTCATTGCGATATTGTGAGTTTGAAATATTTTTCTCAGTGTATGCAATGTGATGATGATCGAGATAATTTTTCACAAACTGACAAGGTGGACAGTCGTTTTGTGTATAAATGACTACATTCGGCATGTTTTATCTTCCTTTACATTTTATTGATGTGTTTACTGTATTAAAGGAACGATTAAAAATCAAGCAAATCGCCTATATTTGAATGTTTCAAGTTTTTTTGGATCTTGTGTAAACAATTTCCTCCACATTTCATCTGAGACGTTGCGGGCATTAGACAGTAACAAAAATATAGAGAAAAACAGGGTGATATTATGGAAGCAGTAGAACTGAGCAGATTTTTAACTGCCATGACCTTAGCTGTGCATATTATCTTCGCGACTATCGGTGTGGGGATGCCGCTTATGTTCGCAATTGCTGAATTTCTTGGTGTTAAAAGAAATGACGCAAAATATATTACATTAGCTAAGAGATGGGCCAAAGGCTATGCGGTAACTGTTGCGGTAGGGGTTGTAACAGGTACGATTATCGAGTTGCAGCTGTCATTGCTTTGGCCACAATTTATGAAGATTGCAGGACACGTGATTGCCTTGCCATTATTCATGGAAGTCTTCGCATTCTTCTTTGAAGCAATTTTCCTTAGTATTTATTTCTACACTTGGGAACGATTCAAAAACAAATGGACACATTTGATTATGAGTATTCCAGTGGTATTAGGCGGTACATTATCTGCCTTCTTCATCACATCAGTGAACTCATTTATGAATACGCCTGAAGGTTTCCAATTGAAAAACGGCAAAATGATTCATGTTGATCCAGTAGCAGCAATGTTCAACTCATCATTTGGTGTCAGAGCCTTCCACGTAATTACTACAGCAATTATGACAATGGCCTTTATTTTAGCGGCGATTGCAGCATTTAAATTATTGAAAAATAAATTTGAAAAAGACAGAGAATATCATAAGAAAGCATTGAAACTGACTATGATTGTCGGTTTAGTCTTTACACTAGGTTCTATGCTTGCTGGGGACTTATCAGCGAAGTTCTTACACAATGAACAACCTGAAAAACTAGCAGCATATGAATGGCATTATGATACTGAAAAACGTGCAGACTTAGTTCTGTTTGGTGTACTAGATGAGAAAAATCAAGAAGTGCATGGTGCAATTAAAATTCCAGCATTACTCAGCTTCTTATCTGACAACAATATCAATACAGAAGTTGAAGGATTAAATGAATTCCCTAAAAATGAACAGCCGCCGTTAATTGTCCATTACTTCTTTGACTTAATGGTGACAAGCGGTATCTTTTGTTTCGTTGTTTCAGGTATTTACGTCTTAACACGACTAGTTAAGAAATGGCGTAAGTTCTCAACACACAAAATATTGCTGTATGGCATATTATTAACAGGTCCTGCAGCTATGCTTGCGATTGAGTTCGGCTGGTTCTTAACAGAAATGGGCCGTCAACCTTGGATTTTAAGAGGTTACATGAGAGTGTCTGAAGCAGCTACACATGCAGGCGGTTTACCAGGTGTTACCATCGCATTTGGTGTCGTATACTTCATCATCTTATTCACTGCAGCATATGTATTAATCCGTATGTTCAAGAATAACCCGCCATATAAAGATGTGGAAAAATTAGAAGAGAGCCGAGGTGAAGCATCATGAGTATTACAGCATTTGGAATGATCGTTTTGTATCTGTTCTTATTCTTGTATATCGTTATTGCTTCAATTGACTTTGGTGCAGGTATCTTCATTTTACAATCGAAATTAAGAGGTACTGAAAGCACATTAGTACCGATTATCGGTCGTTATCTGAACCCGATTTGGGAAGTCACAAACGTATTCTTAGTATTCTTTACCGTAGGAATTGTCGGTTTCTTCCCAGATTTCGCGTACTATTATGGTTCGGTTCTGTTAGTGCCAGGATCTATCGCTTTAATCTTACTTACGATTCGCGGTAGTTTCTATGCATTCCAAAACTATGGACCAGATTCAAAATTCTCTTGGCTCGTCTTGCATAGTGTATCTGGGTTATTCATCCCGGCTGCATTAAGTATGGGACTTGTTATCTCAGAAGGCGGCTATATTCATAAAACAAGCTCAGGTACAGGTGTCGATTTAAATTGGTTAGATTTATTCTTTAGTCCATTTGCGTGGGCAGTTGTATTCTTAGCTTTAGTTTCAGTAATGTATATTTCATCAGGATTCCTTGCGTATTATGCACGCAAAGCAGAAAACATGAAGGCCTATAATATTATTCGTATGTGGTTTGTTTTCTGGGGTCCTCCGATGGCTTTAGTATCATTATTTACTTTCATCACATTACGCAGTCAAAACAAGCAACACTTTGATGTTGCGGTTAATCAATACTGGTGGTTATTCTTAATCAGTATATTATGCTTGTTAGCAGCTTGGATTTTATCTATAATGAAAAAATCACCGGGAACAGCATTTATGTTAGTTGTGATTCAAATGGCTACAGCCGTGACAGGTTATGGTTTAAGTAAATGGCCATACATCTTGTATCCATATATCAATGGAGACATTCACAAAACAGATGACCCGATGGCATGGGCCTTAACCATTGCGGCAGTCGTTGGATTATTGATGCTTGTTCCATCACTGATTTTCTTAATGAGATTATTCATCTTCAATAAAGATTATGTTGAAGGTAAGAATGATGAAGGTTATTATTAATATTAAGTCTAAGGTGAGGCGAGGCACAATCATAGGTTGTCTATGATTGAACAGAGCCTTGTCTCATCTTTATTTTTGCGGAGGTTGTAAGAGAAATGGAAAAAGAATTCGTTGTGATAGGATTAGGTCGTTTCGGCGGCAGTATAGTCCGAGAATTAAATGCGTTAGGCATGGACGTGATGGCTATCGACTTAAGTGAAGCCCGCGTAAATGAGTATAGTGAAATCGCGACACATGCGGTAGTCGCAGATACAACAGATGAAGCGGTAATGAAAAGTTTAGGGATTCGTAACTTTGATCAAGTCATTGTGGCGATTGGTGAAAACATTCAAACAAGTACTTTGACAACTCTGATACTTAAGGAATTAGGGGTTAAGAAGGTTATTGCGAAAGCCCAAAACGATTACCATGCGAAAATTTTAAATAAAATCGGTGCTGACTTAGTTGTCCATCCTGAACGAGATATGGGACGTCGAATTGCGCATAATATTGCGAGTGCCAGTGTCTTGGATTACTTGGAACTTGCGGATGAATATTCAATTGTTGAAGCCAAAGCGAATGAACGTATTGCGGGTCAAACGATTGTAGATTTAGATATCCGTGCAAACTTCGGTATCAATATTATCGCGATTAAACGTGATAAAGATGTTATTATTTCTCCAGATCCGAATATGAATATTGAACTTGGCGATATCTTAATTATGATTGGACACGACAACGACTTAAATCGCTTCGAGAAAAAACTTGTCCACTAACACAACCTTATACAAACAAAAAGCACATTCCGCGTGGAATGTGCTTTTCCTATATTTATCTTTAATTTATAGGAGCTTAGTCTTGTTTAGACTTTTCTTCGTGTTGTTTTGGTTTAGCGTTGCCTTCTTTTTTATGGTGTGGTTTATGATTTCTTGGTTTACGGTTTTTCTGACCATTATTTGAAGGACGTTTGTTTGTCGCATGCTTATGATTTTCTTTACTATTGTGTTGTTTTGGTTCTTGATTTTGTTTTGGGTTTTGTTTTTTATTTGTACGTTTAGGTCTAGATGATTTAGGTTTTTTCGTCGGTGTGATTTGTTCACCGTTCTCATTGACCTTCATAATCACTGGTAAAATCATTGGTTTACGTGCTGTTTTTTCAAACAGGTAAGGTTGTAATGTCTCAATGATTGATGATTTGATTTGATGCCACTGAATGTCTTTGTTTTGGTTCAACTTAGAAATGACTTCAGTTTTGATCTTACGTTGTGCATCGTAAATCAAGTGACCAGATTCGCGCATATAAACGAAACCACGTGAGATGATATCTGGACCTGAAAGTAATGTGTTTGTGTTGAAGTCGATACTTACAACGACAATTACTAAACCTTCTTCAGATAGTAATTTACGGTCACGGATGACTACATTACCGATATCACCGATACCGCTTCCATCTACCAATACATCGCCAGAAGGAATACGTCCAGCTTTACGTGCTGAATCTCTTGTTAGGGCTAAGACATCACCATTATCGAAAATAAAGATGTTGTCTTCATTTACACCGCACTCAACGCCAGTTTGCGCATGTGCTTTCAACATACGGTATTCACCATGAATCGGCATGAAATACTTCGGACGGATTAAGCGTAACATTAATTGTTGATCGCCTTGAGAACCGTGACCTGAAGTATGGATGTTTGAAATCTTGCTGTGAATAACATCAGCGCCTGCACGATATAAAGCATTAATTGTGCGGTTGATACTTTTCGTATTACCTGGGATAGGTGATGAACTGAAGACGACTGTATCTTCAGGAATAATTTTAATTTGTTTGTGTGTACCGTTTGCGATACGTGATAACGCAGCCATCGGTTCACCTTGAGAACCTGTACATAAAATCAAGAGTTCGTGTTTAGGAACAGAGTTGATTTTGCTTGGTTCGATAAATGTTTCAGGTGGCGCTTTGATATAACCGAGCTCCATACCAATTTTAATGTTGTTTTCCATTGAACGGCCGAATACTAAAATTTTACGGTTATATTTAATCGCAGCTTCTACAGCTTGTTGAACACGGTAAATATTAGATGCGAATGTCGCAAAGATAATTCTTCCTGTACATTTACGGAAGATTTTATCGACGTTTTGGCCGACTTCACGTTCACTTAAAGTAAAGTTTGGAACGAGTGAGTTCGTTGAATCAGATAAAAGGGCTAAAACGCCTTCTTCACCGAGTTTCGCCATTTTCGCAATATTAGCTGGTGTACCGACAGGTGTGAAATCAAATTTGAAGTCACCCGTGTGTACAATATTACCTTCAGGTGTTCCAACGATAACACCGTATGCTTCTGGAATACTGTGTGTTGTTAAATAGAATGAAACATTGAAGTGTTTTGACTTGATGACGCTGTCTTCTGTAATTTCATTCAATTCAGCTGTTCTTAATAAATGATGTTCTTCTAATTTGTTTCTGATTAACCCAAGTGCTAAAGGACCGCCATAAATCGGTACGTTAAGTTCTTTTAATAAGAAGGGCACACCGCCGATATGGTCTTCGTGTCCGTGGGTAATAAATAGGCCGATAATTTTATCTTTGTTTTGAACAAGATATGAGTAATCCGGGATGACATAATCGATACCTAGTAGATTGTCGTCTGGGAATTTGATACCCGCATCGATTAGGACGATTTCATCCTTATACTCCACTGCATACGTATTCTTACCGATCTCGCCGAGACCGCCGATTGCGTATACACCGACCTCATTATTTTTGAGTTGTTTCATTATTGGATATGCTCCACTTGATAGTCTGGAGATTTTTGTTCATATTCTAAATGTGCGCCCTCTAATTTAGTAATGAACTCGATATTGTAATTACGGTCTTTCAGATATTTTCTTACTTCTTCTTCTGAATTTCCTTCTACGTAAATCGTTTGTGTGTTCTCACGCACGATTACTTCTGCTCTGTCGTCTTGATAAAATACTTTGTAAATTGCCATAATATATTGTTTCCTCCTAAAAATATGTTCAGTTGTTTTAATTTATTGTTCATACAAGCCTAGTTTATTCTTTGTGGTTTGTTTCATCATTGTGTTCTTTCTTAAAATAAATACAACATACCAGCTTAACTGCCCAGTATGTTTGCTAGGTTTGTTATAAATGACGTTCTAGTTAGTCATGCATGAAGATTTCTCCATACATATACAGTTATTATTTATTTTACATGATGTAATTCAATAAATAAAGCGGTTTTACTTAGCGACAAGGAAAGCTAGGGGAATGTTTATCAAAAAGAGAAAGTCAAAATAAGTGTGGTAAAATATATAAAAGAGAAAACGAAGCGGGTCCAATGATTTAGAGACTAAAAGCAGGTGAGGAAAATGAGTAAGGCTAAAAGAATTATTGAAGATGTAAAAAGAGAAAAGGAAAGACGAGATAAATTGTTTCAAGGTATTTTGTTTGAAAAACGTGGGAAAGAAATTGTGATGTTCTTTGAATACGAAGAAGTTGTAGATAATGTCTCAGATAATCATCATTTTATACGACATAACCATGATCCAGAGTGGGTGGATAAAAGTATGTTGCCTGAACATAAAGAAGGTTTAGAACGTTTAAATGTTACGTATCATTGTCGTAAAGATATCTTCATATAATAAGGAAATAGCAGTGTATATAAAAAAAGAGGCCGCTTTATGCGACCTCTCAATTTATGTTTATTCATCAAACAGACGGATAGCATCTTCGTGAGGTTGAAGTGGATTTTCTTTATCAATGTGGTCATAGAACATAATACCGTCTAAATGATCGATTTCATGTTGTACAACAATAGCAATATAGCCTTTAAGTCGTAAGTTGATATCATTGCCATCAATATCTTTAGCTTTAACTGTAATACGATGATGGCGATGCACAAGTCCTGGAATATCTTCATCTACACTTAAGCAGCCTTCACCTGTAGGCAAGTATGCTTCTTGTACACTGTAGCTGACGATTTTCGGATTGATTAACATTAACTCGTATGATTTGCCGTTACCATCATCTGGCAAGTGCACAGCAAGCATACGCTTTGAAATGTTAAGTTGTGGTGCAGCAATACCTACACCTGCACGTAAATTGTATTTACGTGCAATTTCATCATCTTGACTATTGACTAAGAATTCATGCATTTCTTTGATTTTATTACGATCTTCATCTGATAAAGGAAATTTAACTTCTTCAGCTTTTTCACGAAGTGTCGGATGTCCGTCTCTGATTATATCTTTCATAGTAATCATGTCATACACCGTCCTTATTATAAAATATAACAAAAAACTTCCGGATAGAACAGAAAAGTATTTGCGAAATCGCTTAAAATTAATTAACATCATTATTGAAATCCCCAAGGAGGTAATTTGAAGCATGAAAATTAAAAGCACATTTGGTTTAGTGATTGCATCCTCTCTATTATTAGGTGCTTGTTCAACAGACAGCCATCAGATTAAAGAGTACAACAAGACACTGAAAGAAGCCGTACAAAAAGAAGACGAAGCCGTAAAAGTCGGTGAAAAACTAAATAAACTTACAAACGAGAAAAATGATTTAGCTAAGAAAATCAACGGTAAAGATACACAGAAGGTTGTTAAAACTTCTAAAGATATTGTAAGTAATGTAAATGAACGTAAAGATGAATTTAAAAAAGAAGAAAAAGCTTTTGATGCATCTGAGAAAAAGTTTGAAGAGGCTAAAAAGCGGACAAAGGATATTAGAAACGATAAAAGAAGATCCGGCATAGAAAAAACAAACAAAGCATTTGAGAAAAACTATAAAGCACATGATGAATATGCGAAAGCTTACAACAATAGTTTAGACAAAGAAAAAGATTTATTTGAATACATTGTAAAAACTAACGGTCAAGCAGAACAATCACAGATTGATGAAAAAACAAAAGCAATTGACGACTCTTATAAAGAGGTAAATGACAAAATTAAAAAATATAGCAAAACTCGTGACGAGCGCGGAAAACAAATGGAAGCGGCTCAACAAATCAAATAAACAACACTGATACAGTTTTAGTATAATGACTGGTACAGGTCTTATAACTGTACTTAACACAAGTGATACAGAAGTTTTACAATTCATTTAACAGTTATACAAAACTATGCTATACTAATTTATGGATGAAATGAATTTTCTATTATACGGGAAAGGTATGGTGAATTGAATGGCTCCGAAGTTACAAGCCCAATTCGACGCTGAGCAAGTATTGAAAGATACTGAAGCACAATTTAAGATGGTCCAAGTATTGGACGAAAATGGTAAAGTAGTGAATGAAGACTTAGTACCTGATTTAACTGATGAGCAATTAGTTGAATTAATGGAAAGAATGGTATGGACTCGTGTCCTAGACCAACGTTCTGTTTCTTTAAACAGACAAGGACGTTTAGGCTTCTACGCACCAACAGCTGGTCAAGAAGCTTCACAACTAGCTTCACAATATGCATTAGAGAAAGAAGACTGGATTCTTCCAGGTTACCGTGATGTTCCACAAATCATTTGGCACGGTTTACCACTTACAGAAGCATTCTTATTCTCAAGAGGACACTTTAAAGGAAACCAATTCCCTGAAGGTGTAAACGCATTCAGTCCTCAAATCATCATCGGTGCACAATATATTCAAACTGCCGGTGTTGCATTAGGTCTTAAAAAACGCGGTAAAAAAGCAGTAGCTATCACTTATACAGGTGACGGCGGTTCATCACAAGGTGACTTCTACGAAGGTATCAACTTTGCTTCGGCTTATAAAGTGCCGGCAATCTTTGTAATTCAAAACAACAACTACGCGATTTCGACACCAAGAAGCAAGCAAACAGCTGCAATCACATTAGCTCAAAAAGCAATCGCAGTAGGTATCCCTGGTATTCAAGTTGACGGTATGGACCCATTAGCTGTATATCAAGCAACTAAAGAAGCACGTGATCGTGCAGTTAACGGTGAAGGCCCAACATTAATTGAAACTATGACTTACCGTTATGGTCCACATACAATGGCTGGGGATGACCCAACACGTTACAGAACTTCAGATGAAGATTCTGATTGGGAGAAAAAAGACCCATTAGTTCGTTTCAGAGCATTCTTAGAAGCTAAAGGCTTATGGAATGAAGAAAAAGAAAACGAAGTAATCGAACGTGCAAAAGACGAAATCAAAACTGCAATTAAAGCAGCTGATAAAGTTGAAAAACAAACTGTTACTGACTTGATGGAAATCATGTACGAAGATATGCCTCAAAACTTAAAAGAACAGTATGAAATTTACAAAGAGAAGGAGTCGAAGTAAGCCATGGCACAAATGACAATGGTACAAGCGATTAACAACGCACTTAAAACTGAACTTCAAAACGATGAAAATGTTTTGCTTTTTGGTGAAGACGTTGGTGTTAACGGTGGCGTATTCCGTGTAACGGAAGGTCTGCAAAAAGAATTCGGTGAAGATCGTGTATTCGATACTCCGCTTGCTGAATCAGGTATCGGCGGTTTAGCACTTGGATTAACGGTAGAAGGTTACCGTCCAGTAATGGAAATCCAATTCTTAGGTTTCGTATTCGAAGTATTTGACTCTGTTGCAGGTCAAATTGCACGTACAAGATTCCGTTCAGGTAACACAAAAACTGCACCTGTTACAATTCGTGCGCCATTCGGTGGTGGTGTACACACACCAGAATTACACGCAGATAACTTAGAAGGTATCTTGGCACAATCACCAGGATTAACAGTAGTTATCCCATCTAACCCATATGATGCAAAAGGTTTATTGATTTCTGCAATCAGAAGCAATGACCCAGTTGTATATTTAGAACACATGAAATTATACCGTTCATTCCGTGAAGAAGTTCCTGAAGAGGAATACACAATTGAACTTGGTAAAGCGAACGTTAAAAAAGAAGGCGATGACATCACAATTATCGCTTACGGTGCAATGGTTCAAGAATCATTAAAAGCAGCGGAAGAACTTGAAAAAGATGGTGTATCAGCGGAAGTTATCGACTTACGTACAGTACAACCAATCGATTTCGATACATTAGTAGCTTCAGTTGAAAAAACTGGCCGTGCAGTAGTAGTTCAAGAAGCACAACGTCAAGCTGGCGTAGGTGCACAAGTAGCAGCTGAACTATCTGAGCGCACAATCCTTTCATTAGAAGCTCCGATTGCACGTGTTGCAGCAGCAGATACTGTTTATCCGTTTACTGAAGCGGAAAATGTTTGGTTACCAAACAAAAACGATATCGTCGAATCTGCAAAAGCTACTTTAAACTTCTAATTGTTTAATAGAGCGTGAGTCGGCATATTTAAATGAACTTATGGGTATAGTTGAAGCAACACTTCAGCTTTCCATAAGTCAGACAACCAAATTTGCTCTTGCGATCTCATGTACTTTGCAAGGGCAAATGGTTTGTTAAGAAGTAGTAAAAATAAATTGAAGATAGATTTCATTGAAACGAAATCAAGTTTTATGTCAAACTATAAACTAGAACATCAAATTGATTATATTATCAGTAGTTTAATCAAGGCTTATGTACAGACTTGAAGACACTTTTGTTTTAATCAATTGTTTTGTGCTGGTTTATGTGACTTAAATTGACTTTTAGGAGGACAAGAACGTGGCATTTGAATTTAAATTACCCGATATTGGTGAAGGTATCCACGAAGGTGAAATTGTTAAGTGGTTTGTAAAAGCTGGAGACGAAATCCAAGAAGACGATATTCTATGTGAAGTACAAAACGACAAATCTGTTGTAGAAATCCCTTCTCCAGTTAACGGTACAATCGAAGAAGTTGTTGTAGAAGAAGGAACTGTAGCAGTCGTTGGCGACACAATTATCAAAATTGATTCTCCAGACGCTGAAGAAATGTCATTCAAAGGCGGACACAGTAACGATTCTGCTCAAGAAGAAGATGCAGGCCAAGAAGAAACTAAAGATCAAGCACAATCAGTTTCAGAACAAGATACTTCAAACGTAGCACCAGCTGCTGACGAAGAAGTAGATGAAAACAGAAGAGTTAAAGCAATGCCTTCTGTACGTAAATTTGCACGTGAAAACAATGTAAATATCAAAGCAGTTCAAGGTTCTGGTAAAAACGGCCGTATCACTAAAGCTGACGTTGAAGCTTACTTAAGCGGAGATGCACCAAGTGCAGAAACTAGCGAAGCTCCAGCAACTGAAGCAGCATCACAAGAAACAGCTGCAGCACCAGTATCAGCTGAAGGCGAATACCCAGAAACTCGTGAAAAAATCCCTGCAATGCGTAAAGCAATTGCGAAAGCAATGGTTAACTCTAAACACACTGCGCCTCACGTAACATTAATGGACGAAGTGGAAGTTCAAGCATTATGGGATCACCGTAAGAAATTCAAAGAAATTGCTGCGGAACAAGGTACTAAATTAACATTCTTACCATATGTTGTTAAAGCATTAGTATCAGCACTTAAGAAATACCCAGCATTAAACACTGAATTTGATGATGCAAACGGTGAAGTAGTACACAAACACTACTGGAACATTGGTATCGCTGCAGATACAGACCGCGGTTTATTAGTACCGGTTGTTAAACATGCTGATCGTAAATCAATGTTCGAAATCTCAGATGAAATTAACGAACTTGCTGTTAAAGCACGTGACGGTAAATTGACTTCTGACGAAATGAAAGGTGCATCATGCACAATCAGTAACATCGGTTCAGCAGGCGGCCAATGGTTCACACCAGTAATCAATCACCCAGAAGTTGCTATCTTGGGTATTGGTCGTATTGCACAAAAACCTATTGTTAAGGATGGGGAAATTGTTGCAGCACCTGTATTAGCATTATCATTAAGCTTTGACCACAGACAAATTGACGGAGCTACTGGTCAAAACGCAATGAACCACATCAAACGTTTATTAAATAATCCAGAATTATTATTAATGGAGGGGTAAAACATGGTAGTTGGTGATTTTCCAATTGAAACAGATACTATTGTAATCGGAGCAGGTCCTGGCGGTTATGTTGCCGCAATCCGCGCAGCACAATTAGGTCAAAAAGTGACAATCGTTGAGAAAGGCGAATTAGGCGGTGTATGTCTTAACGTAGGATGTATCCCATCTAAAGCGTTATTACACGTATCACACGTATTCCAAGAGTCTAAAAACTCTGAAGATCTAGGTATCATCGCTAAAGACGTTGAACTTAAATTCGAAAAAGTTCAAGAGTTCAAAAAGTCTGTAGTTAACAAATTAACAGGCGGTGTTGAAGGTCTATTAAAAGGAAACAAAATTGAAATTGTCAAAGGTGAAGCTTACTTCCACGACAAAAACAGCTTACGTGTAATGGACGAAAAAAGCGCTCAAACTTACAACTTCAAACATGCGATTATCGCAACAGGTTCTAGACCGATTGAAATTCCTAATTTCAAATTCGGCGAACGCGTAATCGATTCAACTGGTGCGTTAAACTTACAAGAAGCACCTAAGAAATTAGTTGTTGTAGGTGGCGGTTACATCGGTTCTGAATTAGGTACAGCATTTGCGAACTTCGGTACAGAAGTTACTATCTTAGAAGGCGCTAAAGATATCTTAGGCGGTTTCGAAAAACAATTAACACAACCTGTTAAGAAAAAAATGAAAGAAAAAGGTATGGAAATTGTTACTGAAGCAATGGCTAAATCTGCTGAAGAAACAGAAAACGGCGTTAAAGTAACTTACGAAGCTAAAGGCGAAGAAAAAACAATCGACGCTGATTACGTATTAGTTACAGTAGGTCGTCGTCCAAACACTGATGAAATGGGTCTTGAAGAATTAGGTCTTAAATTCGCAGACCGCGGTTTATTAGAAGTTGACGAACAAAGCCGTACTTCACTTGATAACATCTATGCTATCGGTGATATCGTTCCTGGTTTACCACTTGCTCATAAAGCAAGCTATGAAGGTAAAGTAGCAGCTGAAGCAATCTCTGGTGAAAAATCAGCAGTAGATTACATCGGTATGCCTGCAGTGTGCTTCACTGAACCAGAAATCGCAACAGTAGGTCTTTCTGAAGCGCAAGCGAAAGAAGAAGGTTTAGAATATAAAGCTTCTAAATTCCCTTACGCAGCAAACGGCCGTGCGTTATCATTAAACGATACTACTGGTTTCGTTAAATTGATCACACTTAAAGAAGATGACACATTAGTAGGTGCACAAATTGTTGGTGCAGGTGCTTCTGACATCATCTCTGAATTAGGTCTAGCAATTGAAGCTGGTATGAATGCTGAAGATATCGCATTAACAGTACATGCTCACCCAACATTAGGTGAAATGAGCATGGAAGCAGCTGAAAAAGCACTTGGATTACCAATCCACACTATGTAATAACACCCAACATTAGAATAAGCATATAAACTGAAACCGTCGGGCTTTTAAGCTCGGCGGTTTTTTTATCATACATGTTATAATATGGCTGAAATCAAATAGATAGGAGGAATATATATATGGAATATCAATATCCTATTGATGTCGATTGGTCTCAAGAAGAAATGATAGATGTGATTCATTTCTTTAATCGTGTTGAAGATTATTATGAACGTCAAGTCGACAGAGATGACTTTATGAACGCTTATCGCAACTTTAAAAAAGTCGTTCCAGGTAAAGCAGATGAGAAGAATATCTTAGATGATTTTGAAAAAGGCAGCGGCTATAATAGCTATCGTGCGATCAAACGTATCAAAAACGAAACTGAAACTAAAAAATTTAGTGCAAATGATTAAAATTATATTGTAAATCAGGTGCAGTTCTGTTATTTTTAGTAAGCGTTAATCTTAAAGTTTACTAATACTAAACAGAACTGTGCTTTTTTTATGTCATTTTTTAAGCAAGAGAGTGAGGTCATTCATGAATATTGGATTGAAATTACGTAATTTACGTAAAATCAAACAGCTGACACAAGAAGAATTAGCAGAGCGGACAGATTTATCTAAAGGCTATATTTCACAAATAGAAAGCGGACAATCCTCACCAAGTATGGAAACCTTTCTACAATTATTAGAAGTGCTCGGAACATCACCAGAGACTTTTTTTAAAGAAAAAGAAGCAGAGAAGGTGTTGTATCCAAAGGATGAACAAACGGTCTATGACGAATATGATGAAGGTTATATTTTAACGTGGCCGATTGCCCGTTCGAATGAATTTGAAATGGAACCGTTATTTATTCAATTACATCCGCATACTGCATATAAAAATTTTAAACCTTCTGATTCAGATACATTCATATATTGTTTAGAAGGAGAGCTGACTTTAACACTTGGAGAACATGTCTATCATGCCAAAGCAGGAGATGCGCTTTATTTTAAAGCACATGATAAACATCAGTTGTCTAATCAAACTGATACAGAAACGAAAGCCATGATGGTGGTTACTGCATCGTACTTATAGGAGGAAAGAACATATGTCGCTATTAACGTTATTAGGAGTGAGTAAACAATACGATGGCAAAACCATCTTAGACGATATCTCTATTGATTTCGAAGAAGGAAAATTTTATACCTTACTAGGTCCTTCGGGATGTGGTAAAACAACCATTTTAAAAATTATTGCAGGTTTTGAACAAGCAGATTCAGGAGACGTATTATACGGAAACCGTAATATCAATGGGATTCCAGCTAATAAACGTCAAGTAAACACAGTCTTTCAAGATTATGCGTTATTTCCACATTTAAATGTGTATGAAAACATTGCTTTTGGTTTGAAATTGAAGAAACTATCAAACAAATCGATTAAAGCGAAAGTGGCTGAAGCGTTGAAGCTCGTAAAATTAGAAGGTTATGAACAACGTACGATTGATGAAATGAGTGGCGGACAAAAACAACGTGTGGCCATTGCGCGTGCCATTGTGAATGAACCTAAGATCTTATTGTTAGATGAATCTCTATCTGCCTTAGATTTAAAGTTGCGTACAGAAATGCAGTATGAATTACGTGCACTTCAAAAACGTTTAGGCATCACATTTATCTTTGTCACACATGATCAAGAAGAAGCACTAGCCTTAAGTGATTATATTGCGGTTATCAAAGCAGGTAAAATCCAACAATTTGATACACCGATTAATATTTATGATGAACCGGTCAATCGCTTTGTGGCTGACTTTATCGGTGAATCTAATATTATCGAAGGCACGATGGTGCGAGATCGTTTAGTAAATATTTATGATAAAGAAATTGAATGTGTGGATATGGGAATCCCTGAAGGGACTAAAATCGAAGTAGTCATTCGTCCTGAAGATATTTTAATTACAAATCAAACTCAAGGTTTATTTAAAGCAGTTGTGAAGTCTACCTTGTTTAGAGGTGTGCATTATGAAGTCACATGTCAGGACCAAGAAGGTTATGAATGGATGATTCAAACGACAAAGAAAGCGAAGGTTGGAGATACAGTCGGTTTGTATTTTGAACCAGATGCGATTCATATCATGGTGCCAGGTGAAACAGAAGCGGAATTTGATAAACGTATTGAAAGTTATGAGGACTAAACGATGACAAAATTAAATAAATACTTAATGGTTCCTTATATGATTTGGATGGTAGGTTTTATTATCATTCCAGTAATTTTATTAGTATATTTCTCATTTTTAGATAACCAAGGCCATTTCAGTTTGACGAACTATCAACAGATTTTAAGTATGCGTTATGTCAAAATGATGGGGATTTCTATTCTATATGCGGCCATCATTACGCTCGTCACATTGATTATCAGTTATCCAGCAGCCTATTTTATTCGTCAATCTGTACATCAAAACATGTGGATTTTAATATTAATTATTCCGACGTGGATTAATTTACTTCTCAAGACGTATGCATTTATCGGGATTTTGAGTCATGATGGTATTATCAATCAAATATTAAATGTGATGCATCTTCCTCATATGGAACTATTATTTACTGCGTCTGCGTTTATTATCGTTGCGAGTTATATTTATATCCCATTTATGATTTTACTGATTTTCAATAGCATGAAGACGATTCCTGAGAATTTAATTCAAGCGTCTACAGACCTTGGTGCCAATCGTTGGACGACGTTTTTAAAAGTCATTTTACCTTTGACGAAAGAAGGCGTACTCTCTGGAATACAAGTCACGTTTATCCCAGCTTTGTCACTGTTTATGATTACGCGTTTAATCGCGGGTAACAAAGTGATTAATATCGGGACATCTATTGAAGAACAATTCTTAGTGATTCAAAACTATGGCATGGGTTCAACTATTGCGATTGTTTTAATCTTATTTATGGCGTTCGTGTTAGTCATCACGAAATCGGGCAACGAAGGAGGACGTAGATCATGACATGGTATGGCAAAGTCTATCTTTGGTTATTAGTCATCGGCTTATATATACCGATTATCTTCTTAATGGTATATTCCTTTAATTCAGGCGGCAATATGATTCATTTTGAAGGCTTCACGTTAGAACATTATCAAAGTTTATTTCAAGATGATCGTTTAATGGCTATCTTATTCAATACGATTGCGGTGGCATTATTAGCAGCGGCTGTGTCTACTGTAATTGGTACGTTTGGTGCTATTGCGCTGTATCATTTACGTCAGAAACGTTTGAAATTGACATTTATGACGTTAAATAATGTGTTATTGGTCTCTTCTGATGTAGTAATCGGAGCGTCATTCTTAATTATGTTTACTGCTATCGGTCATTTTACAGGAATGGGGCTCGGCTTTTGGACGGTCTTAATTTCGCATATTGCGTTTTGTATTCCGATTGTAGTCATTATTGTGTTGCCGCAACTTTGTGATATGAATCAAAATATGTTTGTGGCTGCGAGAGATTTAGGCGCAACAGAATGGCAGATTTTAAATCGTGTCATGATTCCGAATTTGATGCCTGCGATTATGGCTGGTTTCTTTATGGCATTGACTTACTCATTAGACGACTTTACTGTCAGCTTCTTTGTGACAGGTAACGGTTTTAGTGTGTTATCAGTAGAAATTTATGCGATGGCACGTAAAGGTATTAGTATGGAAATCAATGCGATTTCAACGTTAATCTTTGGCGTTATCATCATTGGTATTATCGGATACTATATGATTCAGCGTTATACAAAACGCCGCTTGTCCTTGAAACGAGGTGTACTGCGATGAAGCGATTTTTACAATTGATTATCGGTGCACTGGTGATAGGAGTCATTTGTTTAGGGATCAGTAAATGGTATGGCAGTGAAGCACATCAAGCATCAGGCAAGAAACTTTATGTGTATAACTGGGGAGAATATATCGACCCGGAGTTAATCGATAAGTTTGAGAAAGAAACTGGCATACAAGTGATTTATGAAACGTTTGATTCAAACGAAGCGATGGAAGCAAAAATTCGTAATGGCGGTACGCATTATGATGTCGCATTTCCAAGTGAATATACGGTTCAAAAGATGAAAAAGGATGATTTATTAGTTCCTCTAGATCATAGTAAGCTGCCAAACATGAAATATTTAGATAAAAATTACATGAATATGGATTATGATAAACATAATCGTTATTCTATACCTTACTTCTTCGGTACAGTGGGTATACTTTATAATAAAGACGCCTATCCACATGATGATTTTTCAAGTTGGAGAAGTTTATATAATCCGAAGTTTAAAAATGATATCATATTAGTGGATGGTGCGAGGGAAGTGATGGGCTTAAGTTTGAATAAACTCGGCTACAGCTTAAATGAAACGAATCCGAAACGTTTAGATGAAGCGGAAGCGGATTTAGCGCATTTAGCCCCTCAAGTCAAAGGGATTGTCGGTGATGAAGTAACGATGATGTTAGAACAACACGAAGCGAATATTGCAGTCGTATGGAGCGGCACTGCAGCACCGATTGTACAAGAGAATCCTGAATTTGACTATGTCGTCCCAAAAGAAGGCTCTAACTTGTGGTTCGATACGATGGTAATCCCAAAAACAGCACAAAACCAAGCAGGTGCGTATCAGTTTATTAATTTCTTGTTAGACCCAAAAAACAGTAAGCAAAATACTGAATGGGTCGGTTATGCGACGCCGAATGAAGCGGCTAAAAAGCGTTTACCGAAAGAAATTAAAAATGATCAAAGGTTTTATCCTTCAAAAGAAACACAAAGTAGGCTTGAAGTCTATAAAGATTTGGGTAAAGATATTTTAAATGATTATAATGAGCATTTTTTGAATTTCAAAATGTCATTACAATAATATTTTGATTAGTAAGTAGAGTAGGGAGTGTTAATGATGTCTGAAGAACCACAATATACACAAATAAAACGTCCAGTCAGCAGAGTGGCAGAAAAAGTCTTAGGTTGGCTGAACTGGATTGGATTATTGTTATTAACAGTAATTACTATGTTTATTGCGCTTGTGTCATTCAGCAACAATACATCAATTCAAAATCTTGAACAGTCAATCAACAATAATGATTTAGCACAACAAGTGCTCGCAAATAACAGTTTAAATACAACACAATTTGTGATTTGGCTTCAAAACGGTATTTGGGCTGTCATTGTTTATTTAATTGTCTGTTTATTAATTTCATTCTTAGCACTCATTTCTATGAATATCCGAGTGTTATCTGGAATTCTCTTCTTAGTTGCATCTATCATTACATTGCCTTTAGTGTTACTACTCGCAACAATCGTCATACCAGTACTATTCTTCATTGTCGCAATTATGATGTTTGCGCGTAAAGATAGAATAGAAACTGTACCACGTTATGGCGGTGGTTATGTACCATATGAGGGCGGTTATGATGATTATGATAGATATGACCGTGAACCTGTAAGACGTCCACATGGCTATCCAGAAGACGAGAGAACACCACGTTATGAACCTTCTTATGAAAAACGTGATGAGTATGATGACGAAGAAGATGATGTGAAACCATATGTACCGAAAAAAGACAGAGTACAAGAGACACATCAAACAGAAGATACAGAAGAACCTGTACAGTCTGAAGAACCAATCACAAGACGTGAAGATGAAAGTGAACCTGAATTCTTATCACGTCAGGCGAAATATAAACAAAAATCAGAAGAAGAAGTCAGAGAACAACAAGAACAAGATGCATATGAGCGTGAACAAGCGCGTATGCAAGAACCTTCTGATGAGCCTGAAGAAGTAAAATATCGTGATGTTGAACCGCGTAAAGGTGAAACAGCTGAAGAGAAAGCAGCACGTAAACGTGAGAAAAAAGAAAGAAAACGTCGTGCGAAAGAAGCACGTAAAAATCGTCCGAGTGCTGTGAATCAACGACGCATGAACTTTGAAGAACGTCGTTCATTCAACCAAGGTAAATCACCGACAACGCAAGAAACAAAAGAAGATGACGTACAGTCAACTGAAGATACACAAGCACAAGATTCAGATAAAAAATCATAATTTTGATAAACCGAAAGCAATGACTATCGTTGCTTTCGGTTTTTATCTTGGTAAAAAACCAAAAAATTTTCTATTGCATAGTTGAAATAAATGAAATTTAAATTGATTTATGCATAAATTGAGTGCTTTAAGGGTAGTTACGTTTATAAGACCCGTTAAGCGGCCTTAAAAAAGCGGATGAAGTCAGCGAAGAATATAATGCGACGCTTCAATTTCGCTTAATCAGGAGGGTATTACAATGAATAGAAAAGTAGAAAGAATCATTGGATGGATCGGTGTAGGTCTGACAGTACTCTACATGTTGCTGTTCTTAATCGGTACATTCATGAAGGATGGCATGTTGGCTGACATTCTGTTAAAACAAGGGGATTCCAGTATGTCACCTGAATTCTTGCATCAAACAATGGTCTTCACAACGATTGGTTTGATTGTTGTCGCAATTATCGCAGCAGTGGGTCTTGTATTAAGTAAGAAAAACCGCATTGCTGCAGGTATTATTTTAATTGTCGCGGCACTAGTTGGTTTATACTTCTCAAACTTTATCGCATCTATTTTATTCTTTATTGTAGCGATTATGTTGTTTGTTAGAAGAAGCCAAGCTAAACGTGAAGCCAACAAAGAGTACGACAGAAATCATGGCTATTTCGAAGACATTACACGTGATAATGAAAACACAAACAATCATGAAAAAATCAAACCTGAAGGCAAACAGGTAAGAGACAAAGCAGAGCATGACAAATTTGATTCAGAAGCTAATCACGAAGCACATTATGAAGAAAATGCGAATGAAAGTGAATTGGCTAAACAACGTAGAAGAGACGATCATGAACGTCCACGCAGACATGATTTAGACGATTTCAAATAATAAAATTAAAAAGCAGCTGCAATCCGTAAAGGGGAAACTTACTGGATTGCAGCTGCTTTATTTTTATTGTATAGCTTTTGTTTACAGTTCTTGGAATGTTTGGATGATTAAATGGATGTTTAATCCGCTTAAGATAACAATTAATGACCATGAAATTATGTTAATCCATAATTTGTTTTTAAATCTTCCCATCAAGTCTTTGTTGTTTGTCGCAAGTTGAAGCGGAATTAAAGTAAATGGCAAAGCAATACTTAAGAATACTTGTGAAAAGACTAAGAGTTGTTCCATCATACTTTCATTACCATGGAAGATAATTAAACAAATGATAACTGGAATAATTGCGATAGAACGTGTGATTAATCGTGTTACCCAGTTTGGTAATTTTAAGTTGATGAAACCTTCCATAACGATTTGACCGGCTAGGGTACCTGTAATCGTTGAGTTTTGACCTGACGCAAGTAAAGCGACTGCGAATAAAGTACTCATTAAACCGCCAAGAGATGCGCCAAGCAACGGTTGTTGTTCTAAGGCTTGATATAAGTCATAGAAACCGCCAAGATTATCTGCATTGCCTGTACCGAAGAATAAACCAGCACCTAGAACAAGTAATAAACAGTTAATCACAAATGCGATAGTCAATTGAATGTTTGAATCAATTGTCGCATATTTAATGGCTTGTGCTTTAGAAGCTTCATCTTTACGATTATATGTTCTTGATTGGACGATAGATGAGTGTAAATAAAGATTATGCGGCATAATCGTTGCACCAACAATACCTAAGGCAATATATAAGGCACCTTGTTGTGTAACGATATGACTGCTAGGTATAAAACCATTTAATACACTGACAACGTCAGGTGAAGCAATATAAACTTCAAAGATGAAGATTGCGAGTACAGTAAAGATTAACGTACCGACGATGGCTTCAATTTTTCTGAAACCGAATTTCATAATAAATAATAAGATAAAGACATCAAGTACTGTGATGATCGCACCGACAAGCAATGGAATTCCGAATAATAGATCAAGCGCAATGGCACTGCCGATAACTTCTGCGATATCTGTCGCAATAATTGCGAGTTCAGCTATGATCCAGAATATAAATGCTAAAGGTTTATTTAAAAAACGTTTTGTGACTTGTGCTAAGTCATGGCCTGATGCGATACCGAGTCTGACTGTCATACTTTGAAGCAACATGGCAGACAAACTTGAAATTAATATTACAAAAAGCAGAATATAACCGTATTTGGCTCCGCCTTGCATGGAGGTAATCCAGTTACCAGGATCCATATAACCTACTGCAACCAGTAAGCCCGGTCCTAAGAATGAAAGGAATTTCTGCTTGATACTGCTGTTTGAATTGAAACTGACAGTATTGTTGATTTCGTCTAAGCTGTCGTTATTATAATTGACCTGTCTTTTAGTCAAGAAGGTCACCCCCACTTCTCTATGTTCTAACAATGGTTTAATAATACAGTAAAAATAAAATTAGGTCAACCTAATAAAACTGTTTTTTACGTTTAAAATTGTAAGCAACGAGATGTAGGTGAAAAAGAAAAGCTGATTTAAACAAAGTAGTATAAGGCAAACTTTGTCTAAATCAGCACGATAATTTTGAATGAATAGTTAAATGCTCGGTATTATGCTATTATGGATAAAACTTTAACAGTTGCTCAAACGTATCTTCTAAATAATCGAGGAATGCTTGATCTGACTTTAACTCAGGTGCATCAGGTGAGAGTGTACGTGCAACAAAGAATTCACCTTTTTTAAGCTGTTTTGCACGTGACAATGCTTGTTCTAAGTCTTCAGTCGATAGGTCTTGGATCAATGGTTTATCCATTTTGACATGATCTACACAAATACGGTAGTCTGCAGGCAAGTTTTCAATATCTTTGAAGTGATTTTCAAAGACTTCAATGTAATGCGTTTTATTTTTAGCTTCATGCATAACGCCGAACATGATAAAGACTTGTGATTCGTATAAACCGATTTGGAAATGCGGCAGCATTTTATAACCGCGTTTATTCGTAGAGAAAGCGACCCAAGTATCTTTCGGCGGATTTACTGTACGACGTGCATGTTTTGCGATATGCATAAAGAATTCATCTGCTGTATGGGTAGATAAGAAGTCAGCGAAGTGTTCACCCAACTGATGTAGTTTTGGTCTGATGTGTTGTTCGATTTCAGCCATACGTGCTTCTAATCCAGGCACTTCAAAGACTTTAAAGTCTTTAGAAGAAAAAGTATAGTTAGACATGACAAAGCCTCCTGTTGTTATGATTGAAAACATTGTAGCATAATTTTGGCTTGATTTAGAGTAAATGAAATTCTGAAATGATTTAGTTATAATATGATAGAAGGGGTGTTCGTAAATGGCAGTATATAATTTTGCAAAAGGACTTGTAATTGAAGCGGGTAATAATATCCGTAAAATGATGCAGCAAGATATCAATATTAAAACAAAATCCAATCCAAATGATTTGGTGACAAATGTTGATAAAGCAACGGAAGATTTTATTTACAATAACATTATGGAGAATTATCCAGACCATCAATTTATTGGTGAAGAAGGACATGGCAGACCTATGTCTGAAGTTGAACAAAAAGGCATTGTCTGGGTTATAGATCCGATTGACGGCACATTGAACTTTGTGCATCAAAAAGAAAATTTTGCGATTTCTATCGGTATTTATAATGATGGAGAGCCTTATGCAGGATTTGTTTATGATGTCATGAATGATTTGCTCTATCATGCAAAAGCAGGAGAGGGTGCGTTTGTAAACGAACATCCAATGAAGCCGCTTGAGAATTCGGATTTAAATAAAAGTTTAATTGGAATTAATCCAAATTGGTTAACAAAGCCGGTGATTGGTGTTATATTCAGAAAGGTAGTAGATGAAGCGAGAAGTTGTCGCGCTTATGGTTCTGCAGCCTTAGAAATGATTCATGTTGCGCAAGGAAAATTAGGTGCATATTTAACACCGAGATTACAACCTTGGGATTATGCCGGTGCTTTAATTATTTTAAATGAAGTAGGCGGTAAAGGTACGGATTTATTAGGTAATCCACTTTCACTAAATCAGCCGCACTCTGTATTGGTCGGCAATCAATCCATACATGAGGAAATTTTAACGAAACACATGTTGCCGGAAAAAGAAACTTTTGAGACATTACACAAAAGATATCGATAAAAAATAAAAGGTCGGGACCATCGAAGCTGTTTAAACAAGCAATTGTTCAAAAAGCATCTAGGTACCCAACCTTTTTCTTTTGACTGAAATATATGTGTATTCTTTCTCCTGCAGGGTACTGCAAGGAGTGGAACCCTTTATGTTAAAAATTCATGTAATGATTGGTCAGAACCAATCGTTTTCGCGATATTTTTTCTTAGTTGTAAAGCCGGCACCGAAAATCGCAATTAGGATAATGGCTGTAATCGCCATAAACCAATAATTTTGAGCACCTAAGCTAAAACTGAACAGTACTAAGAAAATGACTGCAAGAACAGAATAAAGCCAAAATATAGCTTTTGATTTTTTTTTCTGCATTCAAACCCCACCTTATTATTCTTTGCTCAATAATATGATATAATAAAAAAGTTGCAAATTGAAGTGGGAATTTACTCAAGAAAGGAAATTTAGTATGACAAATTTAAGAGAAGACGTACGTAACATTGCTATTATTGCTCACGTTGACCATGGTAAAACAACATTAGTTGACGAATTATTAAAACAATCTGGTATTTTCCGTGAGAATGAGCATGTTGATGAACGTGCAATGGATTCTAATGATATTGAAAGAGAACGTGGTATTACAATCTTAGCGAAAAATACTGCAGTTAATTATAAAGGCACTAGAATTAATATTTTAGACACACCAGGTCACGCTGACTTCGGCGGTGAAGTGGAACGTATCATGAAAATGGTAGACGGTGTTGTATTAGTTGTTGATGCCTACGAAGGTACAATGCCTCAAACACGTTTCGTGTTGAAAAAAGCGTTAGAACAAAATTTAAAACCTGTAGTGGTTGTAAATAAAATCGATAAACCTGCAGCACGCCCAGAAGCGGTTGTAGATGAAGTCTTAGACTTATTTATCGAATTAGATGCAAATGATGACCAATTAGAATTCCCAGTTGTATATGCATCAGCTGTAAACGGTACAGCAAGCTTAGAACCAGATAAACAAGATGAAAACATGCAATCATTGTATGAAACAATCTTAGACTATGTACCAGCACCAGTAGATAACCGCGATGAACCTTTACAATTCCAAATCGCGTTACTTGATTACAACGACTATGTAGGTCGTATCGGTATCGGTCGTGTATTCCGCGGTACAATCAAAGTCGGAGATCAAGTTTCATTATTAAAATTAGACGGCAGTGTTAAAAACTTCCGTGTCAGCAAATTATTCGGTTTCTTCGGTTTAAAACGTGAAGAAATTGAAGAAGCACATGCAGGGGATTTAATTGCGGTTTCAGGTATGGAAGATATCAACGTAGGTGAAACAGTAACACCACATGACCATCAAGAAGCATTACCTGTTTTACGTATTGATGAACCAACACTTGAAATGACTTTCCGTGTAAATAACTCACCATTTGCTGGGCGCGAGGGTACGTATGTGACTGCACGTCAAATTCAAGACCGTTTAGATCAACAACTTGAAACAGACGTATCATTAAAAGTAACACCAACTGACCAACCAGATGCTTGGGTTATCGCAGGTCGTGGTGAATTACACTTATCTATCTTAATTGAAAATATGCGTCGTGAAGGTTTTGAATTACAGGTATCTAAACCACAAGTAATCCTTAAAGAAATCGATGGCGTTTTATGTGAACCATTTGAACGCGTACAATGTGAAGTACCTCAAGAAAATGCAGGTTCAGTTATCGAGTCACTTGGACAACGTAAAGGTGAAATGTTAGACATGGTGACTACAGATAATGGTTTAACACGTTTAGTATTCATGGTGCCTGCACGTGGTATGATCGGTTACACAACTGAGTTCATGTCAATGACAAGTGGTTATGGTATCATCAACCACACATTCGAAGAATTCCGTCCACGTATTAAAGGTCGTATCGGCGGACGTCGTAATGGTGTATTAGTTTCTATGGACCAAGGTAAAGCAAGCCAATATGCAATTATTGGTTTAGAAGACCGTGGTACTAACTTCATGGAACCAGGTACTGAAGTATACGAAGGTATGATTGTTGGTGAAAATAACCGTGATAATGACTTAACAGTAAATATCACTAAAACTAAAAACCAAACCAACGTACGTTCAGCTACGAAAGACCAAACTGAAACAATGAAACGTCCACGTATCTTAACACTTGAAGAAGCGTTAGAATTTATCGATGACGATGAATTGTTAGAGGTAACACCTGAAAGTATCCGTATGAGAAAGAAAATTTTAAATAAATCTCAACGTGAAAAAGAAGCAAAACGTATTAAACAATTAATGGCTGAAGACGAGTAATCGTTACAGCTTTAAGATAATGAAGAAGTCTGAATCATAAAGATTCGGGCTTCTTTTTTAGTATTTAGGAAGAAAAAAAGACCATGAATCAATCGTCATGGTCTTCTGTTAATATATTGAATTTTTCTTGTGCTTTATAAAAGTTATTACGTTGTTTAGGAACATCTAAACGACTTCTGCAATCTTCACACATAAATGTGCGCATAGGATGATTGCGCAGCTGTTTGGCTTCCAATGTATTTTCATCCATGAGTACTTCTGTATCACAGATGATACACTGTACTTTTATCAAATTATACCACCTCGATATACGTCACATGTTTGAATTCATGTGAATACCCTTCTTCAGGTATGTACACGAAGCTGTCTACACCGTTGTCATCATATAAACGTTTCCCTTTATCTGCGAATTTAAAGAACAGGTAAGGTAATAAGCTTAACGGTACTTCGATTGAATCTTCATCGTTAGATAGACGAATTGCTGTGGCATCGTCATTTGGTTCAGCATTCTTGAAGAAAGGTGTCATGTTAATCACAAATGTGTCCTCAATCATGGCACGCTTTTTATACTTGATTTCAGAATTCAGGGTTGGAGGATTCGTTTGTCCTTCCAAAATTGCGCGATTCCATTCACGGTTATTTTGGAATTCGACAGGTTTTGTTCCTTCAAAGACGCCTGCTTCTAAATCTTCGATTTTTACTTTACGATCGTCAAAAATCCAAGTTGTACTGTCTAAAGTAATTGGAAATTTAACTTTACCCTTAATTTGTATCATGTTATGCGCTCCCCTTTATAATATCTGAGTCTATGATAACATAGAATAGAGTTACTGATTCGAAATTTACTTGCAATTTAGTTTTGAGTAGGCTAAAATTTTTAATATGACAAACAAATGATAGGGGGAGTATGTCATGACGAAATCGAATACAATCAATAACGCGGCATATGACCAATTAAATAAAGATGCAGATCGCATTCTGCAATTAATTAAAGTACAAATGGACAATTTAACATTGCCGCAATGTCCTTTGTATGAAGAAGTTTTAGATACACAAATGTTTGGCTTACAAAAAGAAGTAGACTTTGCAGCAAACTTAGGCTTGATTGATATCGAACAAGGTAAAGAAATCATGTTGCGTCTTGAAAAAGAGTTGTCTAAACTTCATGAAGCATTCACAAACGTTTAATTTCACAGCATCAGATTAAACCGCACAAAGTGGCTGCAGTTCTGTCAGAAGTTGATAGAATGTACAGTCACTTTTTTTATTCCTTTTCAGCATACAGAAATGCTTGCAACACGACTTAAAAATGTGGTTTTATAAAGATATCGTCAAAGTGAAAACAGAATTAAGACATTAAAGTCTTATACAAACTCTAAATATATTTGAAAACACTTCAAATATGAGAATTGGATGATTTTTAAATGAATAACATAAAATCTTTCTTTCGGTATGTCGGAAAGTATGCAAAATATATCGATTATCCGTTAGTGATTACATATATAATGCTGTGTTTGATTGGGTTGATTATGGTTTACAGTGCCAGTATGGTTCCTGCTACTAAAGGGACGTTAACAGGGGGTACACCTGTGTCTGGTACGTATTTTTATACAAGACAGTTAATGTACGTTGTGATGAGTTTTATTATTGTATTTTTTATGGCGTTCTTCATGAACGTTAAATTTTTACAGCAAACACGTGTGCAACAAATTATGATGGCAGGTATTTTCCTTTTGCTATTCTTTACGTTATTAATCGGTAAAAATATCAATGGTTCTAAAAGTTGGATTAACTTAGGGTTTATGAACTTACAAGCTTCAGAGTTGTTGAAAATCGCCATTATACTTTATCTGCCATTCATGATTAATAAAAAGCGTGAGCGCGTACTTGCGAATCCGAAATTAATACTGAATCCTTTATTATTTATAATTGTATGTATTATCATGGTGCTATTCCAACGTGATGTTGGGCAAACGATGCTGATTATCATTATTTTTATGTCCATTATGCTTTATGCAGGTATTTGGATTAAACCGCTATTAAAATGGGGCGGTATCATATTGGTAGGTGGCAGTATTGCATTAGTACTATTCGCCATTGCAGGTTGGTTACCTGCATACTTAGTTGCCCGTTTTAGAATTATGACAGATCCATTCCATTTTGAATCTGGTACAGGTTACCATATTTCAAACTCCTTAATGGCGATTGGGAATGGGGGATTATTCGGTAAAGGTATCGGCAACAGTGTGTTAAAACTTGGCTATCTGCCAGAACCGCATACAGACTTTATTTTTGCGGTCATATGTGAAGAACTAGGTTTAATCGGAGGCCTATTTGTGATTGGATTATTGTTCTTTATTGTCTATAGAGCTTTCCAGTTAGCTTCTGAAACAAGTTCTTATTTCTATAAACTCGTTTGTGTTGGTATCGCAAGTTATATCGGCAGTCAAACATTCGTTAACTTAGGTGGTATTTCAGCGTTAATTCCGTTGACAGGGGTACCGTTACCATTTATTAGTTTTGGTGGTTCCTCTATGATTAGTTTAAGTATCGCCTTAGGCTTATTATTAATTACTGCGAAACAAATCAAGATGGATAAACAAAAAGCAAAACAAAAACATATTGATATTCCAAGAAGATATTAAATGACAAGACTGAGCGTAAGCACGTTCAGTCTCAGACTGTCGACAAAGTCCTACGGACTTGTCGGCATTTTTTATTTTTTAACATTTTACATAATAACCTTTTCCCCATTTCTTGT
>NZ_PPRU01000045.1:212096-229571 GCF_002902285.1 Staphylococcus simulans
ATTCCTCCTAATGCAGTTATCGCATTAGATAATCATCCTATCTCTTATTATGTGTTAGACTGTTTAGCTGAACAGGAGAGACATGTTTCTGTTGTCACATTTTCCACAGATATTATGCAGTATGTGTGTCAAAATACTTTTTCAAATATTATTTTTGCGCCAGGTAAAGTGGATTCAAGCTTACATATTATTACTGGTGATACAATGGTGGAATCATTTAAAACTCTTCAAATAGATGTCTATTTCTGCGCAGCGAGTTACATAGATGAACAAGGTAGTTTATATCAAGTGCATTCAGAAATAGGGGCATTGCAAAAAACGTTGATCCAACAAGCGCGACACAGTTTTGTCGTTAATTATCCTGATTTTATAGAATCAAATCAGCGTTATATTCATATCGGATATGTAAATTAAATGATAGACAAGTAGTGAAACACACGCTAAAATGAATATGAATAGAGAGAAAATATAACCATTATTGTAAGCGCTTACTAGTAGGAGGTGTCAGAATGCAAAAGTCTAATAATGAAGATTTAAATTTCTTGGTTGATAGATTAATAGAGAATACCAATGATGAAATCAAATTTTTCGGAGAGACTGCAAAACTTTTATTCTTGAAAAATGAATTTATTATTAACGATACAGTAGATATTTGCGTAAAACGTAAGAACCTTACTAAAGTTTTAAAGAATATCCCGGATAATTATCGTATTCGATACATAGATTCAGAAGGGAATGTCAGTGAAAAATTAAGAGATACGAAATTCTCTCAACTAACACATTTAGAAGTAGAAATACATGGGCAAAGAATTATGACTATTTATATTTATGATGTACATAACAAAGAGTGGATGTTTAGATTCAACCACAACATTCGATTGCCTGAAAAACATATTTATTTCCATTCTTTACCTTGGGGCGTTGATTATATTAAACCAGAAATCGTTCTGATGTATGAGTTGCTGCAACCTTCAGTACATCGCAGTAGTTTTAACAACAAAGCTGTGATTGATGCATTGAGTTATTATCAATTCGTTATGTTACACGTGGTCGTAGGTGAAGAACGTCTACATGATGCATTATACGCATCGTAAAAAGAACAAGAGCGTTGCTTAGTCGCAACACTCTTGTATTTTTATATCTTTAATTTTTAACTAAATATTGTTTAAATTCAGATTATTTTAATTGTAAATTTTCTTTCGCATGTGCACAACTTCCATCATATACTGCACGTACGGCATCGTCAGCATCCTTAACGCTGATACCGAACATCATTGAAATTTCAGACGCACCTTGGTTGATCATTTTCAGGTTGATATTCGCTTTTGCGAGTGCAGAGGTGATCATATTGGCAGTACCGACCATTTGGTTCATACCTAAACCAACAACCATCATCACAGCTAAGTCGTTATCAATACCTAATTCATCAACATCACATTGTTTACGAATTTCATTTAACACTTTTGTTTCTTTACCGCGAATTTGATGTGTTCGCATGATGATACTGACGTTATCAATACCAGAAGGCATATGGTCAAATGAGATATTGTAGTCTTCAAGTACTGATAAGATTTTACGTGTGAAACCAACTTGTCTGTTCATTAAGTATTTACGTACGTTAATGACTGTAAAGCCTTTGTCACAGCTAATACCTGTAATCAAGTGGTCTGGTTTAATTTCACGGTCGTATCTGATGAAAGTACCTGGATCTTCAGGACGATTTGTATTTTTAATTACGACTGGAATACGTTCTTTTTGTACAGGTTGAAGGGCTTCGTCGTGGAAAACACTAAAGCCTGCATATGAAAGTTCACGCATTTCGCTATATGTTACTTCTTCCATAATTTCAGCGTTTTTGATTAAGTTCGGATTTGCACGATAGATACCTGAAACATCTGTAAAGTTTTCATACAACGTTGCGCGTACACCACGTGCCAGGATTGCACCAGTGATATCAGAACCGCCGCGAGGGAAAGTGACAACATTACCTTGTTTCGAGTAACCGAAGAAACCTGGAACGATAATTTTTCCTTCAATTTTTCTTAGATTGTAAATTTTATCATAAGATTCTTCTAAGATTTGAGCAAATTGAGGCGTGTTGGTTACGGTAATACCTGCGTCTAAAGGAGACACATATGTAGTTGGAACACCTTGAGCGTTATTATATTGCGCGATTAAGCGAGCGTTAAAGTCTTCACCACAAGAAAGTAATGCATCTTTTAAACGAGGCGGATTGCTTTGGTTGGCTTTGATACGCTGTTCAAGAATATCATCGAATTCTGTTAAAATATTTTCGTCCATGTTTAAATCACGGATGATATCTGCATAACGTTCGATAATTTCTTCCTTTTTATTTTGATAATCTAATTTTGCTACACTTTTTTCATAAAGCCTAAGCAACAAATCTGTTGTCTTAATATCTTCAGAATGTCTTTTACCAGGAGCAGACACAACGATTATTTTTCTTTCGTCATCGCTATTGATGATGTTTAACACTTTCTGAATTTGGCTTGCTGAAGCGACGGAACTACCGCCAAATTTAGCTACTTTCATATTTAATCAACCTTTCTATCAATCTTAATAATATACTGCTTTGTTTTTTGGGTGAAAAATGCTAAAATTTCAACATATTCCAAATTTTTTGAACTTTACAATTTTGATGAATGAATTTATACTAAACCATAATCAAGTATTTTTCAATAGTACAGGTGTTTTTTTAGAACGAACAAACGGAGGAATGTAATTATGAAGAAGTTAAACATCGCTTTGCTCGGTCTGGGAACAGTGGGCTCAGGAGTAGTTAAAATTATTGAAGAGAACCATCAACAGATTAAAGATACGATTCACAAAGATCTTCACATCAAACATATTCTTGTTAGAGATAAAAAGAAAAAACGTCCCTTAAATATCAGTAAATACCATCTGACTGAAGATGTGGATGAAATCTTAAATGATGATGAAGTCGACATTGTGATTGAAGTGATGGGCGGTATCGAACCTACTGTTGAGTGGTTGAAAAAATCATTAAAACAGGGCAAACATGTGATTACTGCTAACAAAGATTTATTAGCGGTTCATTTACGCACATTAGAAGATTTAGCAGAAGAAAATGGCGTTGCTTTAAAATTCGAAGCCAGTGTGGCAGGCGGTATTCCAATCGTCAACGCAATCAACAATGGTTTAAATGCGAACAACATCAGTAAATTCATGGGTATTTTAAACGGTACATCCAACTTCATTTTATCTAAGATGACAAAAGAGGGCGCAAGCTTTAAAGAAGCTTTGGATGAGGCACAACGTTTAGGTTTTGCTGAAGCAGATCCAACCGATGATGTTGAAGGTATCGATGCGGCACGTAAAGTAGTCATCGTTACATACTTATCATTCAACCGAGTTATCAGCTTAGACGAAGTTAAAGTAACAGGTATTTCTGAAGTAACAGTAGAGGATATCAAAGCCGCAACAGCGCTTGGTTATAAAATTAAATTAATCGGTAAAGGTACATTTGATAATGGTGTTATTGAAACTTCTGTTGCACCAACCTTAATCGATGAAAGACATCAATTAGCATCAGTTGAAGATGAATATAATGCGATTTATGTTATCGGCGACTCTGTTGGAGAAACGATGTTCTATGGTAAAGGTGCAGGTAGCTTAGCTACAGGTAGTGCAGTAGTCAGCGACTTACTAAACGTCTCACTACAATTCGAATCTAACTTGCATACTTTACCGCCGCATTTCGAATTGAAAACAGGTCATGCAAAAGAAATGATCGACGCAGATGAACCGACAAAATTAAAAGAAAAAGGTAGTTACTATGTTGTTTTACAAACAAATGGTGCACCGGTTAAACGAGTGGAAGAAGAGGTTAAAGCACAATTACCGCTTCACAAATCACTCAATGTCATTGAACGAGATGACAACACAGCAGCTGTCATTGTAAAAAGTATCAATGTTCCAGCTGATGAGATTTTAGCACAAGGCAAATATCCAGTGGAAAAAGTTTATCCAGTAGAAGGGGTTTAATTAAAATGAAAAGATGGCAAGGTTTAGTACAAGAATACAAAGCATATCTCCCAGTTAACGACAACACACCGAATGTAACTTTAAATGAAGGCCAAACGCCGTTGATTCATTGTGATACATTATCAGACATGTTAGGTATTAACTTGTTTGTAAAATTTGAAGGTGCCAATCCGACAGGTTCATTTAAAGACCGTGGTATGGTCATGGCAGTCACTAAAGCAAAAGAAGAAGGTAAAAAAGTAGTGATTTGTGCATCAACAGGTAATACTTCGGCTTCTGCAGCTGCATATGCGGCACGTTCAGGCTTGAAAGCAATCGTAGTTATTCCTGAAGGTAAAATCGCTTTAGGTAAATTATCACAAGCTGTTATGTACGGAGCAGAAATTGTATCGATTGAAGGCAACTTTGATGAAGCGTTAGAAATTGTTAAAGAAGTTGCGAAAGAAGAAGGCGAAATTGAACTTGTTAACTCAATTAACCCATACCGTATCGAAGGCCAAAAAACAGGTGCATTTGAAGTAGTCGATCAATTAGGCGGCAAAGCACCAGATGTATTAGCTATCCCAGTCGGTAATGCAGGTAACATCACTGCGTATTGGAAAGGCTTCAAAGAGTTTAATGATAAACATCAAACAGGCTTACCGAAATTATTTGGATTCCAAGCGGAAGGTGCATCACCAATCGTACAGAACAAAGTCATTAAAAATCCTGAAACATGCGCAACTGCGATTCGTATCGGTAACCCAGCAAGTTGGGATAAAGCAGTGAAAGCTTTAGATGAATCTAACGGCTTGATTGATAGTGTGACAGATGAAGAAATCTTAGAAGCTTATCAATTACTTGCTTCTAAAGAAGGTGTGTTTGCAGAACCTGCAAGTAACGCTTCAATTGCTGGATTAATAAAATTGCATAGAGCTGGTAAATTACCAAAAGATATTACAGTTACTGCAGTGTTAACTGGTAATGGCTTAAAAGACCCTGATACTGCCATCTCATTATTAGACAATCCGATTAAATCTTTACCAAATGATAAAGCAAGTATTATTAAATATATCAAAGGAGCTATACATTAATGGGAGAAAGTTTAAAGCTTAAAGTTCCCGCTTCTACTGCCAATCTTGGCGTAGGCTTTGATTCAATCGGACTCGCATTAAATAAGTTCCTATATGTTGAAGCAGAAGTGAGTGCAGATGATCGATGGCACTTCCATCATAAAGGTGACAACTTGCATGGCTTACCGACAGATGAACACCATCTGATTTATCAAGTTGTACAGTTTCTTGAACAGAAATATGATATGTCAGTGCCTCCGTTAGATGTCACTATGCGTAGTGAAATTCCTTTAGCCAGAGGACTTGGGTCCTCGGCTTCTGCTTTAGTTGCAGGTATTTATTTAGCAGATTTCTTCGGTCACTTACAATTATCAGAATTTGAAATGGTCGAAGCCGCAACAGAAATAGAAGGACATCCAGATAATGTTGCCCCTGTGATTTATGGTGGGATGATTGCTGGATTTTATAATCATGAAACAAAAGAAACATACATTTCTTCAATAGAACCTCCATACGTGAACCTCGTGATCACTATTCCAAGCTACGAGTTGAAGACACATGACTCTAGACAAGTTTTGCCGAAAAGCTTTGAACATGAACAAGCGGTTCAATACAGTGCCATCAGTAACACGATGTTAAGTGCATTGATGCAGCATGATTATCAATTAGCAGGTATGTTGATGGAAATGGATGGGTTCCATGAACCGTATCGTCAAGATTTAATCCCAGAATTTCAACGCGTTAAAGCGTTAGGTCGTGAATATCATGCTTATGCGACAGTTATCAGTGGGGCAGGTCCGACGATTTTAACATTAATTGATCCTTCTAAAAGCGGTAAATTAGTCAGAAGATTGAACAAAGAGTTGCCAGATTGTGAATCTGAATTAATTTCAGTCAATAAAAGCGGAATTATCGTTGAAAAAGTTTATGATTAATGAAGAAATGCGATATAATTTGATGGAATACGCTTGAAAGGAGCACTGCACATCAAATGAGCAGCTATAAAATGATAGTAATGGATATGGATGATACTTTGTTGAATTCAGAGAATCAAGTCAGTCCAGATACTGCAAAATATTTAATTGAATTACAAGATAAAGGATATCATGTTGTCTTAGCTTCAGGACGTCCAACAGAAGGTATGTTGCCAATCGCAAGAGACTTGCATCTTCATGAGCATGATAGTTATGTCATCAGTTTTAACGGCAGTCGTACAACACGTGTTAAAGATGGAGAGCTTGAAGCCGAACAAAGTATTTCTAAAAAAGACTTTGACCGTATTGTAGATTATTGTCGCGATAATAATATCTTTGTGTTGACGTATCAAGACGGTCATATTATCTATGAAGGTGAACATGAGTATATGAATATTGAGTCTGAGTTAACAGGGTTACCTATGCATCGTACAGATGATTTGAAAGCATTCATTCAAAATCCTGTTGCGAAAGTGCTGGGCGTAGACTACGAATCACATATTCAAGAACTCTCTCAAGCATTTGGCGGTGTGTTTAACGACCAAATCGATGTGACGACAAGTAAACCCTTCTTCTTAGAATTTGTGCCGCATGGTGTGTCTAAAGGTAATGCATTACATGCGTTATGCGAAAAAGTAGGCATCGAAATCAGTGAGACTATCGCATTTGGTGATAGTATGAATGATTATTCTATGATGGAAGAAGCAGGGTATGCTGTCGCAATGGGCAATGCACGTGATGCGTTAAAAGAAATCGCTGATTTTGTGACGTTAGATCATAATTCAGACGGTATTGTCTATGCCTTAAAGAAAATTTTATAGATTTAAATACAAAAGGAGACTTTCTGTTCAAGAGAGTCTCCTTTTGTATGCGATACATCTTATTTAGCTGTATGTGTCCATTCATGCATGCCATGGTTTCGTTTTACAAGAGCATAGATATTATCAGCAGAGTAGTCTAAGTTTGTATAGACTGTGATAATAAATGATGATTGTCCAGTTTCAAACGGTTCACTTAGGTAAACATCTTTTAAGTGTTCAAATAGAGGTACCATTTGATCATGTTCTAGACTTGGATATTCTCTTAAAGTTCTTTTGATAAGTCTGCCATTTTTTTCTTCAAGAGACTGAACGACAATCACAAAACGTTCATCTTCCTTCAAAACATCGTCAAATAAATTTGTTTGTCCTACCATGTTGTAACACCTCGATTTCTCGTCTTATTACTCCTATTATACTACATATCCATAAACGTTAAAATCTTAAAAGTTATAAGAAGAAACAAAAAAACAGATTGGCCAAAGCCAATCTGTTAGTGTGAATAATTATTTCACTTTATTAAATTCTTCGAAACTTCTTACATCCATTTCTTTCAATTTAACAGGTTTTGTTTTCTTAATGATTTTATGAACAATGAAAATAATAAAGAGCACTACAATCGGTACGAAGTCTTTAATTAATCCACCGACATTCAAGTGAATCATATTTTCAAATGAACCACCGAATAACAAGAACACGAGTATAGCTAAAACAAGAATCGGTCCTAGCGGATATAACGGTGTTTTATAAGGTAAACGTTCATTAATATCTATACCTTGTGCTTTTAATCCTTTACGCAATCTGATTTGCGAGAAGATTGCGGCTGCCCATACGAAGATAACAAGTTGCCCTATAATACCAAGTAATGTGAAAATCGCATTCGCATGGAAGTTCGCTAAAATAATGACCGCCACAACAATTACGAAGTTCGTTAAGATGGCTGGAATCGGTAACTTTGTTTTACCATGCAAATAACTTAAGAATTTCGGCGCTTGTCGATCTGTACTAAGTGAGAACAACATACGACTTGTTGAATAGATACCTGAGTTAGCAGCTGATAATAGTGATGTTAAAATAACCGCATTGATGACAGAAGCTGCAAAGGCGATACCGACTCTATCGAACACAATCGTAAATGGACTTTGTGTTACAGATTCACTTTTATTAAGTAATAACGGTTCATTGTAAGGTAAAATCGCTGAAATGACTGCGATTGAGAGAACATAGAATAATAAAATTCTCCAGAATACTGATTTAATAGCACTTGGCATTGATTTTTTAGGATCATCTGATTCACCAGCTGTGACCGCTACAATTTCCGTACCACCGACAGAGAATCCAGCGATAAGCAGAACGCTTAAGAAACCAGAGATACCGCCAACAAATGGTGCTTCACCGACAGTGAAGTTTTTAAAACCATACGTATGACCGCCAAGAATACCAAAGATAGTTAAAACACCTATAACGATGAAAACGATAATCGTTACAACTTTAATAGCTGCTAACCAAAATTCCGCTTCACCGAAGGCTCTTACCGTAAAGATATTCAATAATAGTAAGAACGTGATAAATATTAAACTCCATGTAAGTGGAGAGAAGAATTTAAATGTGTCCCAATAGTACAAGACATTTGATGCGATAATAACATCAACGCTTGTCACAAGTGACCACATTGCCCAGTATAACCAACCGACTGTAAAACCAAGTGAGGGGTCAACGAATCGTGTTGAATAAGAACTGAAAGAACCTGATACAGGATAAAAGGTTGCAAGTTCTCCGACTGATGACATTAAGAAATATAACATGACACCAATAATCAGATACGCTGCAATCGCACCGCCAGGACCAGCTTGAGAAATGACGCCGCCCATTGCGATAAAGAGACCTGTACCGATTGCACCCCCGATAGCAATCATTGATATATGGCGAGAACTGAGTCCTCTATTCATTTTGTTTTCATCCATATGCGTTACCTCTAATCTTTAAATTAAAATATATGTACTCTATTCTAATTGTTTTTATACGACTAATCAATGACCTTTGATGCATTAAATCAAATATTTTAAAAAATTCAGAAAAATGACAGAATTTTGTTCATTGTGTCCGTTAAATTGACATAAATTCTTAGTTGATATAGTAAGAGCGTATTAGACAAAATAGAAGGAGAGGTGTATATTTAGACCCAACAATAAAAAAAGTGAACGTTACCGATTTGAATAGGTAAGTTCACTATCGTAGTTTCAATACATTATTTAGTTTCGCGGTGTAATGTATATTTGTTCAATCTTGGGCAGTATTTTTTCATTTCGATACGTTCAGGATTGTTACGTTTGTTTTTAGTAGTAATATAATTACGATCGCCGCATTCTGTGCAAGCTAATGTTACGTTTACGCGCAATGTAGACACCCTTTCTATTAAGTTATTAGCAATACTTACGCACTTAAATTTACCACAATCATGCATATCGTGCAAGATGGATAAAATAAGCAGCATAAGCTCAATGTATTCTATTGTATAGAAAAATATACGATTAGTAAATAACTTTGCTTAAAAAATGAGCAAAAAGTATTGATAAAGATGGAAATTGTGTTATGATATAAATCGTAATAATTACGATTATGAACATTTACTATTAAGAAAGGTAGGAACTTTAATGGCAAAAAAATCAAAAGTTGTTAAAGAACAAAAACGAGAAGAACTCGTTGCTAAATATTACGCAAAACGTCAAGAGTTAAAAGCTAAAGGTGACTATGAAGCATTAAGAAAATTACCTAGAGATTCATCACCAACACGTTTAACTCGTAGATGTAAAGTAACTGGAAGACCTCGTGGCGTAATGAGAAAATTCGAAATGTCACGTATTGCATTCAGAGAACATGCACATAAAGGTCAAATTCCTGGCGTAAGAAAAGCAAGCTGGTAATTTCTAGTTTTTAGCAATCAATTTATCATGAAACACATTTCTTGAATGAAATGTGTTCTTTTTTTGTGTATTTTTAGAGAGAATACACGCTTTTTTATGGTAAAAGTCGTAATGAGGTAGTATGATGTATATTGGACTTTTTGAGTTAGAGAAAATAAAGGGTAAGGTGTTAGATAGATATGAAAATTTTTGATTATGAAGATATCCAAATGATTCCTAATAAATGTATAGTGAAAAGCCGCTCAGAATGTGATACATCAATCCAATTCGGACCGCGTCGTTTTAAGATGCCGGTTGTTCCTGCAAATATGCAGACGGTTATGAATGAAAAACTTGCAGAGTGGTTCGCAGAAAATGATTACTTCTATATTATGCATCGTTTTGATGAAGCAGCGCGTATTCCATTCATCAAAAAAATGCAAGATAAAGGATTATTCGCATCTATTTCTGTAGGTGTTAAAGATAATGAATATGATTTCGTTAAAGAAATTGCAGAACAAGGTTTAAAACCTGAATATGTCACAATTGATATTGCTCATGGTCACTCAGAACAAGTCATTAACATGATTCGCCACTTGAAAGAATATTTACCAGATTCATTTGTGATCGCAGGTAACGTAGGTACGCCTGAAGGTGTAAGAGAATTAGAAAACGCTGGTGCAGATGCGACAAAAGTCGGTATCGGACCAGGCCGTGTATGTATTACAAAAATCAAAACAGGATTCGGTACAGGCGGTTGGCAATTAGCTGCAGTAAACCACTGCAGTAAAGCAGCGCGTAAACCAATTATTGCTGATGGCGGTATCAGAACACACGGTGACATCGCGAAATCAATTCGTTTCGGTGCTTCAATGGTTATGATTGGCTCATTATTTGCGGCACATGAAGAATCACCAGGTGAAACAGTAGAACTTGATGGTAAATTATACAAAGAATACTTCGGCAGTGCTTCTGAATTCCAAAAAGGTGAGCGCAAAAACGTTGAAGGTAAGAAAATGTTTGTAGAACACAAAGGTTCATTAGCAGATACATTGAATGAAATGCAACAGGACTTACAAAGCTCTATTTCTTATGCAGGCGGTAAAGACTTGCTTGAATTAAGAAAAGTAGATTATGTCATCGTAAGAAACTCTATCTTCAATGGTGATAGAGACTAAGCTTTACCTTCTGGAGGTGTAGACGATCAGACGCACATTTTCATTTGTAGTCATCCTGTTACTTGCTGCTTTAATCATTCCTGTTAAAGAGACACCATGGATGATTGACATTCAAAATCAAGCAAAAGCCAAAATACAAGCAATCACTGCACAAGAAAGTGCCAATGAAACAGCACTTAAAGTGCCGGATAAGCAAGATTTTGCTTTAAATAACATTCAAATGAATATGACAAAAGAAGAAGTCGAACAGGCTTTAGGTAAACCTGAGCGTGTCAGCGCAAATGAATATGGTTTAAAATGGTACACATACCATAAAGATTACCATTCATTCGTAATGGTCAGTTATATGAATAATAAAGTGAATGGTATCTATAGCAATCAAAATGTTATCTCTTCTAAATCTAAAATCAAGTATGGTTCGCCGAAATCAGCTGTAAGAGATAGACTAGGCCAACCGATTGATGAAATGACGAAAGGTAATTATAGATACCAAATTACGAGCGATGAATGTGATGTCTTTGATAAAGATGGTATTTATACGACCGTCTTTTATGACAAGCATGAAAATAATCAAGTAACAGGTGTCATGCAGATTAGTAAGGAAATGGAACATCGTTTAACTAAACCTTACGGTGCGCCATCGTCTTCACTTGCTCAGAGTTTTGAGATGCAAAACTTTGATATAGTCAATGCAGAGCGTGTTCAAAAAGGCTTATCTGTATTGAAATATAGTGATGCAATCTCTAATACTGCACGAAAACACAGTAAAGATATGGCTGACAACCATTACTTTGATCATACTAATCCAAAAGGAGAATCTCCATTTGATCGTATGAAAAAGGATGGCATTGATTATAATAGCGCGGGTGAAAACTTAGCGTACGGCCATCAAAATAGTATTTTCGCACATGAAGGTCTGATGAATTCAGAAGGACATCGAAAAAATATTTTACAACCAAGCTTTAAAAACTTAGGTGTCGGTGTTGATTTCAATGATGAACGACAGCCTTTCTGGACTGAAAATTACACAAGTTAATCAGCTTTAAAATAAAGGCAAAATTTCTGTATTCAGCAGAGATTTTGCCTTTTGTTTTATAAAGAAAAGATTAATTTATTCAGAAATTATTGATTAATGAATGATTTCTTGATTATAATAAGCACAAGCAGAAAAAAGGATAATATTTTATAATACATATTAAATGACTTGAAATCATAAAGGAAGGAGGATGACCATGAATATTTCAGATATCGCATCTATGGCAAACGTATCAAAAAGCACTGTATCAAGATACTTAAATGGTGGATCAGTCAGCCAGAAAACTAAGGATAAAATAGATAAAATCGTGCAGGAAACAGGCTATTCACCTAATCAATTTGCACAATCTTTAAAAGCCAAACGTACATTCATGATTGGTGCGATTATTCCTAGACTTGATTCCTATGCAGCAAATCAGATTCTTGAAGGTGCAGATACTTACTTACGTGAAATTAAGTACCAAACCCTGATTGTTAATACGAGTCAAAGTATTGAACAAGAAATAGAAGCATTATATACACTAAATAAAAATAAAGTAGATGGTATTTTATTAATCGCCACACAAATCACAAAGCAACACATTGAAGCGATACAAGAAATAAAGGCTCCTGTTATATTAGTCGGGCAGTCAGATGAACATGTACCTTCTGTAATACAAAATGATTTTGAAGCGGGGCGCACTATTGGAGAATTATTTGGACAACAAAACTTTAAACGTATCGCATATTTAGGTGTCGATGAATATGATAAAGCAGTAGGTGTTGAAAGAAAAAAAGGTATATTGTCAGGTTTAAAACGATATAATCAAACGCCTGATGTTTATTACACAACTTTTGATTTACAACAAGCTGTAGTCGCTGCAAAACCGTTAGTGTCTCAATACGATGCATTAATTTGCGGGACAGATAATATTGCGTTAGGAACTTTGAAAGCTGCCCATCATCAACATATTCAAGTTCCAAATCAACTATCAATAGCGGGATTCGGAGGCTATGATACAACCTCTATTGTCACACCATCTCTTGCGACAATCAGCTTTCCCTATAAACAAACAGGTGAGAAAGCTGCCCAAAACTTAATTCGTATTATCAATGGTGAAGCGATTAAACAAATAGAAGTGATGGATTTTGAGTTTATTAAAAATAACAGTATTGACTTATTTAAAAGCAATGAGTAAAATGTTTGTGAAAGCGTTTTACTTTTACAGTGTTTTGGAACCGGTTCCAAATAGAAAGGAGTGATAGGATGGAATGGACACGCGAAGCAAGGTATCGAGGATTATCTTCAATTTCAAATGAAGAATTTGAAAGTATGTCAGACAAAGTGCATCAATCGCCTTGGCGACAACACTTTCATGTTCAACCTGTTTCGGGATTGTTAAATGATCCGAACGGTTTCATTTACTTTAAAGGTCAATACCATTTATTTTATCAATGGTATCCGTTAGGTCCTGTTCATGGTTTGAAATATTGGTATCACGTTGTTTCTGATGATTTGATTCATTTTGAAAATAAAGGACCAGTCGTCTATCCTGATACCACATATGATTCACACGGTGCTTATAGTGGCTCTAGTATACAAATTGAAGACCAGTTGTATTTATTCTATACAGGTAATCATAGGACAAAAGATTGGGAACGTGTACCTTATCAAATGGTAGCGACATTAAATGACGCGTTTCAAGTGAAGGACAAACAGCCACTCATTGAAGGTTCACCGCAAGGTTATACCGACCATTTTAGAGATCCGAAAGTTTGGCAGGAAAATGGAGATTATTATTTCGTGATTGGTGCACAAACTACAGCACAAACAGGGCGTGCTTTAATCTATCAAGGTGATACATCATTCAAGTTTCATTTACTCGGAGAAATTCAAACAGGTTTATCAGATTTCGGATATATGTGGGAATGCCCAGATTTATTTAAATTAGGAAATAAAGATGTGTTAATTTTTTGTCCACAAGGGTTAGAAGCAGATGGGATGAACTATCGTAATATCTATCAATCTGGTTATATCATAGGAGATTTTGATTTAAAGACTTTAGAAATGAAACATGATGGATTTGTTGAATTAGATCACGGCTTTGATTTTTATGCGCCGCAAACAACTATTTCTAAAGATGGCGAACGTGTCTTAATCGGATGGATGGGTTTACCAGACGTTAACTATCCAACAGATGTTTATAACTGGGCACATTGTCTGACTTTACCGAGGGTATTGAAAGTTAAAGAGAATACATTAATACAAACGGTACATCCAGATGTAGAAAAGCTGAGAGTTCGCAGTAATGAAACAACAATGGATATCACTAATGACAACACTGTATTAGATTTGATTCAACCAGACCGTTCAGAAATCAACATTTCAATCGTTGAAAATGAAGCGGATGTATTAAGCATAGTTTTTTCTAATCAAGTCGAAGAAGCGGTTAAAATAACGTATGATAAAAATACAGGAGTTTTTGAACTAGATCGCAGCCAGAGTGGTGAATTACCAAACAATCAAGATAATCAAAAGAGAAGTGTACAGTTATTTGATGCTTTAAAATCATTGAGAATTTTTATAGATACATCAAGTATAGAAATCTTCATTAATGAAGGTACACATGTGATGACGTCTAGACTGTTTCCTGTTGAACCATATCAATATTGTCAACTATCGTCAGAGTCAGGAACGGTCAAAATGGAAACGAAACAATATGAATTGAAAAGAGGGTAATCATGAATAAATTATATGCAGTTGGAGAAGCATTAATCGATTTTATCCCTAGTGAACGTGATGCGAAATTAAAAGAAGTGACACAGTTTTCACCGCAAGTCGGCGGTGCACCTACAAACGTCGCAAGTTGTGTCGCAAAATTAGGCGGCGATGCGGCAGTAGTTACACAAGTCGGTGATGATGCATTCGGCGAGAAAATAGAAGATAAACTCAAGGATGTTGGTGTCGATACGCAGTATTTGAAACAAACATCCACAGCGAATACAGCACTTGCATTTGTCAGCTTAACCGCAGCGGGAGAACGAGACTTTGCGTTTTATCGTAAACCTTCAGCAGATATGTTGTTGGAAGCGGATCAGTTAACAGATTTATCCTTTGATGAGACAGATATTCTGCATTTTTGTTCGGTTGATTTAGTAGATTGTCCAATGAAAGCAACACACCGCATGTTGATTGATCAAATGTTAGAAGCAAAAGGGACTGTTGTTTTTGATCCGAACTTGCGTTTCCCGCTTTGGGATGATTTAGATGCATTACACCATACTGTATTAGAATTTATTCCTAAAGCACATATTGTCAAAATTTCAGATGAAGAATTAGAGTTTATTACGCGTATTAAAGATAAACAAGCAGCAATCGATTCGCTTTTTAAAGGCAATGTAGAAGCTGTTATTTATACAGAAGGCAAAGCAGGTGCTGCGCTTTATACAAAAGAAGGCTTAATTGCACAAGAAACTGGTTTTAATGTAGAAGTTTTAGATACGACTGGTGCGGGTGATGCCTTTATCGGTGCCATCAACTATCAGTTATTAACACATGGTAAGCACAAGCTTTTTGAAGAAAGTCATCAATTTTTAAAATTTGCGAATGCGGTCGGCGCACTAACAACTACTGCATATGGTGCGATAGAAAGTCTGCCGACAAAAACACAAACGACAACGTTTATGAGAGGTGAAAAGTAATGAGTGATAAGAAAATAGCAGAAGCGGTCATTCAAGCAGTGGGTGGAGAGGAAAATATTGAATCTCTTGCCCATTGTGCGACGCGTTTAAGAATCATGGTCAAAGATAATGAAAAAGTAGATCAAGCAGAAGTAGAAGAAATTGAAAAAGTAAAAGGTGCCTTTTATAACTCGGGACAATTTCAAATTATTTTTGGAACCGGTACCGTCAACAAGATTTATAATGAAATTACACAATTAGGTGTAGAGGGCAGTTCGAAATCAGAGGTTAAAGAAGCGGGTGCCAAACAAGGCAATGCATTTCAACGAGCGATTCGTGTGTTCGGTGATGTTTTCGTACCGATTATTCCAGTCTTAGTTGCGACAGGTCTGTTTATGGGACTACGCGGTGTCGTAATGAACGACCAAATTTTAAGCTGGATGGGCATGACAGCTAAAGATATCCCACAAAACTTTATTTTGTTCACACAAGTGCTGACGGATACTGCCTTTGCGTTTCTGCCTGCATTAGTTGCTTGGAGTGCCTTTAAAGTCTTTGGTGGCAGTCCTGTTTTAGGTATCGTATTAGGATTGATGCTCGTAAACCCAGCATTGCCTAATGCGTATGAAGTAGGTGATGGTTCAGCAGAAGCTATTAAATTCTTTGGATTTATACCGATTGTCGGTTACCAAGGTTCAGTATTGCCTGCATTCTTTGTCGGCTTGATTGGTGCTAAGTTTGAAAAAGCATTGAGAAAACGTATTCCAGATGCGATTGATTTAATTGTGACACCATTCTTAGTCTTACTTGTGATGATTACTTTAGGATTATTTGTGATTGGTCCTGTATTCCATTCAATTGAAACAATTATATTGTCAGGAACAGAATGGGTACTTGCTTTACCATTCGGTATAGCTGGACTTTTAATTGGGTTCTTCCAACAAATTATCGTGGTTACAGGTGTACATCACATCTTTAACTTCATGGAAATTCAGTTGTTGGAAAAATTCCATTATAATGAATTCAACCCGATTATTTCAGCAGCTATGACAGCTCAAGCCGCAGCAGCTGTTGCGGTAGGACTTAAAACGAAAAAGGCTAAATTAAAAGCGTTAGCGTTACCTTCAGCATTTTCAGCACTACTTGGTATTACAGAACCTGCGATTTTCGGTGTAAACTTACGTTACTTTAAACCTTTTGTTTGTGGTTTGATTGGTGGAGCAGTAGGTGGATTCTTCGCAGCACTTTTCCACTTAAAAGCATCAGGTATGGCGATTACTGTATTGCCAGGTATCTTATTATTCTTAAAAGATATTGGCCAATTGCCACTTTATTTATTAGTATTAGTAATTTCATTTGCGACAGCTTTTGTATTAACTTGGTTCTTTGGATATAGTGATAAATTAGCTGAGGAGATCAAGGAAGCTAAATAATGGATAAACTGTTAACCACAAATTGTGGTTAACATCAGACTGTCGACAAAGTCCTACGGACTTGTCGGCATTTTTTATTTTTTAACATTTTACATAATAACCTTTTCCCCATTTCTTGTATAATGATAGTAATAAGATAATGAGGTGATAGTATGCTAAATAAATCTTCTAATAACAGAGAACAACTTGAAATGATTTCAATATCTCAATTAGTTCCTGATGATCACTTGTTACGTAAAGTTGAAAAAGTATTAGATCTTAACTTTGTTTATGATTTAGTGAAAAATAAATATTGCTTAGATAATGGTAGACCCTCTATTGACCCTGTAATTTTAGTAAAAATCCTTCTGATTCAAAAATTATTCGGCATTAAATCTATGAGACAAACTATAAAAG
>NZ_PPRU01000046.1 GCF_002902285.1 Staphylococcus simulans
TTCTGTTGCAAAGTTGAATTTATAGTATAATTTTAACAAAAAGGAGTCTTCTGTATGAACTATTTCAGATATAAACAATTTAACAAGGATGTTATCACTGTAGCCGTTGGCTACTATCTAAGATATGCATTGAGTTATCGTGATATATCTGAAATATTAAGGGAACGTGGTGTAAACGTTCATCATTCAACGGTCTACCGTTG
>NZ_PPRU01000047.1 GCF_002902285.1 Staphylococcus simulans
ACTAATTGTTTTAAAACGTCCTTAGGACGTTTGTTAATTTGGAATTAACGTTGACATATTGTCATTCAGTTTTCAATGTTCATTTTTTTCGCGTTACAATAATCAATTATACCGCTTTTAAATTTTGAAGTCAAGCACTTTTTAAAATTTATTTTTTCGAAGTAACTTGTTTCGTTTTTTTCAACAATAACTATTCTATAATGTTTCTTGTTGATAATCAATAGTAAAATTTACACTTTGTTAAAGTTTTTAATTCAAACTTTTAATTCTCAATGTTTAATTTACTGCGCCGTTTCAACGACCTATTCATCATATCAAGCCTTTAGTTAAGAGTCAATAATTTTCTATAATAAAAAATGTATAAAATTACTAATAGTACGCACGATTTCATTCATATGAGATTTTTGATGTATATGGTGTAATTAAACGTCCAATCATCTTACTCTTTGAGTGTATTAATACTTTGTCCCCCACTTCAAATCAGCTTTCTTATTGTAAGGAACGTTGTTAAATACTTTACATAGGATTAAAACTCACATGATCCGAAACCAAATATAAAAAGCTGAATGCCATATGACATTCAGCTTTCCTATTAATGGTAATAATGTTTTATTGTTCTTTACTTTGGCATTCTGGACATAATCCATAAATTTCCATTCTGTGATGTGACACTTTAAAACCTGTCACATGTTGAGCTAATTGTTCAACTTCATGTAATTGCGGATAATGAAAATCTACTATCTTACCGCAATTCTCACAAATGACGTGATAGTGATTATGTGTATTAAAATCAAAGCGACTAGATGCATCTCCATAAGTCAATTCATTCACAATTCCTGTTTTCTTAAACACACGTAAGTTATTGTATATCGTCGCAACACTTATGTTTGGAAAATCTGGTGACAGTGCCTGATAAATTTCATCTGCTGTTGGATGAGTTTCACTTGAAATCAAAAATCTAAGAATGGCTTGTCTTTGCGGTGTAATTCTGATTCCGGCATTTCTTAAAGATGCAATAGAGTCCTCTAATTGATGCTCAATAGATTCCATTTCTGCACTCATCTAATCCACCGTCTTTCTACTTAATAATTATTATTACTTAATATTAATATAACGGTAGAACCATTGAAATGTCAATGTTGGCACATTATTTTATCAATAACCTTTTGATAAATCTACTTTTTTCTCAATGACATCTCCATTACTTAGAAAATGTTTGAAGTTTCTAATAAAAATTTGAGATGCCTCTTTAAAGTTTTCTTTACCATTTCCTGTGATATGCGCAGTAATACTTACATTATCTAATTGATATAACGGATTATCCTCTGATAAAGGTTCCTTTTCGAAAACATCTAAATAAGCATGACGAATTTTGCCCTCATTAAGCGCTTTAACAATTGTTTCTTCTGAAGCAATTGTACCTCTGCCGATATTAATAAATAATGCAGTCTCTTTCATTGCGTCAAATTGCTTATCTTCTAATAAATGGTACGTCTCTTCAGTTTCGGGCAGCACATTAACTACAACGTCTGCTTTAGGCAAAACTTGATCAAGTTCCTTTAAAGGATATGTTTCATCAAATCCATCAACTTCATGTCCAGTTGTATTAATACCAATAATTTTCATTTCAAATGCACGTGCAAGTTTGGAAATTTGTTTAGGAATATTACCTGTCCCCAAAATTAGTAACGTATCTCCATCTACACGTCTGCCTGTAATTGTAGAATCATAAACTTTATTATCTTGATTTTGTCTAGAAACTCTCATTTGTTTATAATCATCTAAAATATAGGCAAATACAAATTGACTCATTTGTTTTGCGTGAATACCTGATACATTCGTTAATACAATATTACGTTCAGCAAAATATTGTAATGGTAGTGAATTAACACCAGCCGCATACCAAGCTACAAACTTTAAATTAGGCATACTCTCAAAAAAAGCTTGATCAGCTTTGCCACTATAACCAATTACAACATCTGCATCTCGTTTATCTTGCTCATTTATTTCATCTACATTTTTTCGAAATACAAATTCTACTTCTGGAAAAGTTTCTTCCAATAACTGCTCTGAGTCTTTTAATCTATTTAATGAAAGAACCTTCACACACTTCACCCCAACATTTCTTTTAATTGATTCATTTGTTCTTTTACTTTAACTTTTTCGATTACATGTTCTACGACACCATTTTCATCTACAACGAAAGTAGTTCTGACAATTCCCATAGATTCTTTGCCAAAACTTTTCTTCAATTGATACACGCCAGTTGCTTCAGATAATTTATAATCCTCATCTACTAGCAAATCAAAATTCAAATCATGTTTAGCAATAAAGTTTTGATGTTTCTTTTTAGAATCTCCGCTGATTCCGTATACTGCAATATCTAAATCATTAAACATTGCCATGTTATCACGGAAATCGCAAGCCTCTGTTGTGCATCCAGGTGTATTATCTCTAGGATAGAAATAAAGAATTGCCTTTCTGCCTTTGATTGTGTCGTTAGTAATGACTTCTCCATCTTGATTTTCTAATGCAAATTCAGGGAATTTGTCTCCTTTTTTCAACATATGCTCACCTTTTTCTTCTTATAGTTAATTATATGATACGATAGTAAACGGAAATATTAAATTAAAAGAGGTTGATAAAAAATGAAATTCACTGAAAGCGAACGACTTCAAAGTTTGTCAGACGAATACATCCTTGGCGGTGTCAACTCCCCTTCTCGCTCATATAAAGCAGTTGGCGGCGGTGCACCGGTAGTAATGAAAGAAGGTAAAGGTCAATATTTATATGATGTAGACGGCAATCGTTATATTGATTATCTTCAAGCATATGGTCCAATTATTACTGGACATGCACATCCACATATTACTAAGGCTATTCAAGAACAAGCAGCTAAAGGTGTGCTTTATGGTACACCAACTGAGCTAGAAATCGAATTTGCTAAAAAATTGCGTGAAGCAATTCCATCTTTAGAAAAAATGCGTTTTGTCAACTCTGGTACTGAAGCTGTCATGACAACAATTCGTGTCGCACGTGCATATACAAATCGCGATAAAATTATTAAATTCGCTGGATCTTACCACGGACACTCAGATTTAGTACTTGTTGCTGCAGGTAGCGGCCCTTCTCAATTAGGTTCTCCTGATTCAGCCGGCGTACCTAAGAGCGTGGCTCAAGAAGTAATTACAGTACCTTTTAATGATATCGAGTCTTACAAAGAAGCAATGAAACATTGGGGCGATCAAATCGCAGCAGTATTAGTTGAACCTATTATCGGTAACTTCGGTATGGTTGAACCGCTTCCTGGCTTCCTTGAAGAAGTAAATGAAATCACCCATCAATATGGCGGTCTTGTAATTTATGATGAAGTTATCACAGCATTCCGCTTCCACTACGGTGCTGCTCAAGACTTGTTGAACGTATACCCTGACTTAACAGCATTCGGTAAAATCGTCGGTGGCGGTTTACCAATCGGCGGTTACGGTGGACGTCAAGACATTATGGAACAAGTTGCACCTTTAGGCCCTGCATATCAAGCAGGAACAATGGCTGGTAATCCACTTTCAATGAAAGCAGGCATCGCTTTATTAGAAGTTTTAGAACAAGAAGGTGTTTACGAAGAATTAGATCGTCTTGGTAAAAAATTAGAAGATGGTTTAAATGAATTAATTGAAAAACATGGTATTACAGCTACAGTAAACCGTGTTTATGGTTCATTAACACTTTACTTTACTGACGAAAAAGTAACACATTATGAGCAAGCAGAAAATTCTGATGGCGATGCATTTGCGAAATTCTTCAAATTAATGTTGCATCAAGGCATCAACTTAGCACCTTCTAAATTTGAAGCTTGGTTCTTAACAACAGAACACACAGATGAAGATATTGAAGAAACATTACGTGCTGCAGACTATGCATTCTCTCAAATGAAATAAACTTGAAAAACACATTGATTCAGTGTATAAACTTTAATATACGTTTTTGTTTTTGGAAACCACTTCCAAGCAAATGTGCATAAATAGGAATAAAGGAGCACACTCATTTGAAACTAGGTGCAAGAATATTTAAAACAGGTATTGCGATTGTCCTAGCGATGTTAATTGCATCACTGCTGCCAAAGAGTGCAGGCATTCCTACCGTAGCAGGTATCGGTGCAATTGTAGCAATGCAGCCAAGTGTATATCGTTCTTATAAAACTATAAAAGAACAGTTTCAAGGTAACTTAATCGGTGCAATTTTATCTGTATCGATGGTCAGTTTATTTGGCGATAGTATTATTATCATGGGCGCAACAGTTATAGTCTTAATTGCTTTATTATTCCAATTAAAACTTCAACATGTTGCAACCTTAGCCACAGTTACTGCCCTTATCATCATGGGTCAAGATGGAGAAACAGGTAACTTCTATGCATCAGCGTTTTATCGTTTCGTGTTAGTGATGATTGGTGTTTTCAGTGCTTTCACTGTCAATGTCGCCTTCTTTCCACCTAAATACGAAACAAAGCTTTATTATAATTCAATGAATATCGCTTCTGATATTTTCATTTGGATTAAATTGGTTATTAACGATACAACAGAGTTTTACCATGTTAAAGAAGATACAAAGAGTATTAAAGAACGTTTGAAAAATCTGGAACAATTATTCAATTATTATAAAGAAGAACGTCCTTTCTTTAGAAAAAATTGGCCAGAATTAAATCGTAAGAAGATAATTTTCAAACAAGTTGTGACAACTACAAAAAGTGCCTATGATGTTTTGAGACGTATGCATCGTTACCAACATGATTTGCATAATATGAGTACTGATCTTCGTTTGCAAATCAAATTTGAACTAGATGATTTAATGACTTCATATGACCAAATTATGTTAAGCATCGCTCAAAAAGCAAGACACGATTTCGAGAATTTCCAAGCTCCTGTGGACATTCCGCAAAAAATTGAGTTAATGGAAGCATTTAAAAATGAAATGGTCCTGAACACTGAAACCTCTGAGTATTCAATTTCTAATGTCATGCAGATTATCTCAGCAATCGAGGAATTCAGTTATGATTTAGCACACTTAGACCGTTTGGTCATGAGTTATTTCCAATTCCATACAGATGACTCTAACATTGAAATTGAAGAAGAAGACTTAGACTTATAAAAAGAGAGCAGAAACTGTCCTCCGCTGAGGGACGTTTCTGCTCTTTCTTTATTATAAGTCTTGAATTGTATAAAGATGATGGTATGCACCTTGTTTAGCTAATAACTCTTGATGCGTACCGACTTCAATAATTTGTCCGTTTTCAACTACTACAATTTTATCTGCATGAGTGATTGTAGATAAGCGATGGGCAACGATTAATGTTGTTCTATTTTCACTTAAATGTGCTAAAGCTTCTTGAATGATTGCTTCACTTTCTAGGTCTAACGCACTTGTTGCCTCGTCTAAAATAATAATCGGCGGATTATTTAAGAATATACGTGCAAGTGAAATACGTTGTTTTTGACCACCTGATAATTTCACACCACGTTCCCCTACTTCAGTTTCATAACCTTCAGGCAGACTCATAATGAAATCGTGTGCGTTTGCGAGTTTAGCCGCTTCTATCACATCTTCATCACTCGCACCTGGTTTACCTAGTAAGATATTTTCTCTGATTGTGTCTGAGAATAAGATATTATCTTGTTGAACTAAACCGATTTGTTCACGCAAGCTAGATAATAAGAAGTCTTTTACATTATAGCCATCTATAGTAATCGTTCCATCGGTAGAATCATAAAATCGAGGAATCAAGTTGATTAATGTCGATTTACCTCCACCAGACATTCCTACAAAGGCGACGGTTTTGCCATGATTCACATTTAACGAAATATCATCTAACACTTTAGGTGCATGTGGATTGTATCGGAAAGATACATGATCTAAAGAGATGTTACCTTCTGTGATTTTGAGCGGTTTCGCATAAGGTTCATCTTTTACATCATAGTCTTCATCTAATAAATGGAAAACACGATCCATAGAAGCAAAACTTTGTGTCAATGTTGTAAATGAAGAAACAAGACGACGTAGAGGTCCGAAAAGTTGTTCTAAATAGCTGACGAACGCAGCTAACGTACCAACTGTAATGGAACCTGTTACTGCTAAATAACCACCGACGCCAATTACAATAATCGGTCCGATATCAGTTACCGTATTGATTGCTGCGAAAGAATAAGCATTCCAACGTGTGTGTTTAAAAGCACGATGTAAGAATTTACTGTTTTTCTTATCAAAGTTTTGCGCTTCATTTTGTTCAATTGCGAAACTTTTAATCACCGAAATACCTTGTACACGTTCGTGTAAGAACCCTTGTACTTCTGCTAAAGCTTGAGATCTTTCACGTGTTAGACTACGTAATCTTCCGAAGAAGTAATAAACCGTTAAAATGTAGAACGGGAATATAATCATAGCGGCTAATGTCAATTTAACATCAAGTACAAACATGATTGATAATGCGATAATAATTGTCACACAGTCTAACCAGATGTTCATTAGTCCTGTTAAAATAAAGTCTTTAGTCTGCTCAACGTCATTGATAACACGTGAAATCACTTCACCTGCTTTGTTGTTGGCATAGAAGCGTGCACTTAGTGCTTGCAAGTGATCATATAAACGTCTACGAATATCATAAAGTATTTTGTTGCTAGTCCACTGCGCTAAATACTGACGCATATATTCTATCGGTGGACGTACGACTGCAAATATAAAAAAGGCAATCCCGATTGCGATACCCAAGTGGCTTAATTTGTCTTGCGTGCCCATGCTCGGATTGTTGATGACATCATCAATTACATATTTGATTAATAATGGAATCAACATCGGAATGCCGAATTTAATGATACCGATAATAATGGTAGCTGCTATCCGCCATTTATACGGCTTAACAAACTTTAAATACCTGCGTATCATTGAGGCAATCCTCCCTTTCTATCCTTTTCTAATGCGAAATAAATCAACGAGGCGAGACATTTTATTGCGATGTCCCAACCTCGTATTACGATTATTATTCATACCAAAGTTATTATAATTAAAAACACAAGACGTAATAAAGCAATCTGCTTGATATGCTAACCTTGTCTCAGCTTTTTAAAGCGTTCTCTCCAAACTTTAATAAAGTCTGGCGCAAACGGACCTTTCTTTTGTTCAATCCATTGTTGTAAGATATCAACATTCCTGCGTAAAATCGCATCTATATCTTTAGGGTAATTCATTTGCTGCATATGTTGTTGGTACTCGTCTTCATCCAACAAATGATATTTACCATTCGGATAAACTTTGATATCTAAATCATAATCAATATATTTCAATGCTTCTTCATCACACACAAATGGTGACGATAAGTTGCAATAATAATATACACCGTCTTCTCTGAACATACAGATGACATTAAACCAATATTCCGAGTGGAAATAGACGATTGCTGGTTCTCTGGTAATCCATGTACGTCCATCGCTTTCGGTTACAAGCGTGTGGTCATTGCCCCCAATCACAACATGGTCTGTCCCTTTTAAAATCGTAGTTTCTGACCAAACTCTATGAATGTTGCCATCGTGCTTGTAACTTTGTATTTTAATACGTTCTCCTTCTTTCGGTATGGACTCTTTTACCATGTTCCACACCTCCTCCTGGCTATTTTTCACAATCACAATTATAACATAATGCTTTTTTAAACTCAGACTTAACTACTTCGTTGTTAAATAGTTTAATACTTTATGCATCGATGCTGGAAAGTTGTATTGATCTCTATCCTCTAAACGCATCCATACAAAGCAATCACTTAATTGTGTTTGTGACTCATCTATAACATCGTCAACTTGATAGACTTGAATGTCCCAAGTTAAATGTGTGAATTGATGTTTTAACTTAAATATCGGTGTCTCACTAATAGATATATCTTGTTGTAATAAATCATGAAGCTGTTCTTCACTATAAGTTGCTTCATACATCGGGAACTCCCACATTCCATGTAATAGCTTTTCTGTACGTTGTTCAATTAACACTTCATCATTTTGATTATAAATGACATAACAATTTTGTTTAATTGTCTTCTTTTTAATCTTTTTAGGTTTGACGGGTAGTTGATCAACCGTCCCCTCTTCTAATGCTTCGCAGTGTGATTGAACCGGACATAATAAACAAAGCGGTGATTTCGGTGTACAAATTAATGCGCCAAGCTCCATCATAGCTTGGTTAAATTGGCCTGCATGTGTTGTGACATAAGGACGCAATTCACTTTCGAATTTTTTGCGGACAGATTGTTTTGTAGTATCACTGAAATCATTATTTAAGCGAGACCACACACGAAAGACATTACCATCAACGGTTGGCAATGGTAAATCAAACGCAATACTCATCACCGCTGCTTGCGTATAAGGTCCCACACCTTTTAATCGTCCGAACAAATCCGGATTGCTTGGGACATTACCGTTATATTGCGTCGCAACTTCTTGCACTGCATGGTGAAAATTGCGCGCACGACTATAATAGCCTAATCCTTCCCAATATTTTAAAACTTCATCTTGTGATGCTTGACTTAAATCTTCAACTGTCGGAAAACGTTCTGTGAAACGATGATAATAATCTATCACTGTTTTAACTTGTGTCTGTTGAAGCATAACTTCACTAATCCAGATATAATAAGGATTAGTCGTTTCTCGCCAAGGCATTTCACGTTGATTGGTTTCAAACCAATCTAATAAATCTCTTTTGAAACTATTTTGCTGTTTCATTCTTCAATAGTTCTCCTTCTCTCTTGTCAACACACCCTTTAATTAAGGGTGAATTGATTTAGTTATTTGTCATTATGTTTTATACTATATGTAAGATTAATTGAAATGAGTGAACAATTATGGATACAGGCACACATATCGTCATGGGCATTGGGCTTACTGCGCTAGCCATGCATGACCCGACCCTGTCAGATCATTTTGGTGCTGCGGCTACAACTTTAATCGCAGGTTCTTTAATTCCTGACAGCGACACTGTATTAAAACTAAAAAATAATGCTGTTTATATATCTAATCATAGAGGTATCACACATTCAATACCTTTCACTATATTATGGCCGATACTTATAACCTTACTCGTTTTTACCTTTTTCAGCCATATTAATCCATTGCATATTTGGTTATGGGCACAACTTGCAGTCTTTTTACACGTCTTTGTAGATATATTCAATTCCTACGGTACGCAAGCGTTGCGGCCTTTCTCAAATAAATGGATACAATTGAGTGTCATTAATACCTTTGATCCTTACATCTTTATTTTATGGTGTTTAGGCATTGTGCTATGGGCTTTTGGCTTAAATGCTTTTGCGGTGTATATTCCAATTTTCATCGTATTAGTAATTTATTATATTGTACGTTTTATCTTCCAAGCCACGATTCGAAAACGTGTTTTACGTATGGTCAGCAGTCAAGATAATGCACACTTAGTTAAAGTATTTGTGGCACCTACTATGAAATTTATGGAATGGCGTGTCGCAGTTCAAACACAAACTCACGACTATGTCGGACGCAGTTATGGGACAAACGTCGTTTTCGCTGATAAAGTGAAACGTCAACCATTCCCTGATGAAGAATTAATGCAGGTATTACGTAACGACCCTAATATCAAAGCGTTTTTAAACTTCTCTTCTATATACAGATGGGATACTCGTCGTTTAAGCGATAATATTCTTGAAGTCCGCTTCATCGACTTACGTTATTTAAACAAAGATCACTATTCTTTCGTAGCGATTGTACATTTGGACCAAGACTTAAATATCACCCATTCATACACAGGTTGGGTCTTTAGTGAACAGAAATTGATGAAAAAACTTTATACACATTAATAAAAGAACGAGAACAAAATGTATCAACTACACTTTGTTCTCGTTTTATTTTTTCTATGATTATTTTAATATACCTAAACTCATTTGATTAATGATCAAAATTGGAGTTTTTCACCTTTTCAGGTTCAGCCGTATTTTTTAAATGAATAGAACGATTAGTTGTCATTCTAAACTTCTCATATGCGATATGTGGTCTTAGAATATATAATAATAGACTTGCGATCCCTAACCATACAATAAAGAAGAAATGATAAGGTATATTGCCCAAACTATTAACACCGATAATCACAGCTTCTTCAATACCAGAAACTAAATAAAATAATGGATTCAACATTAAAATATGCATCCAAATTGATTTATGTGGACCTGGAATGAAAAAGATCGGTACGATAATAAACATAACCGCAAATACGATATAGAGTGTCATATCAAAAATATTGTAACGGCTGATCATTCTTACTAAACCTAATACTTGCGAAACAATCATCACAAATAAATTCCACATGACCCAGTAAAAGCCAATAGCCCAAAATGAACTATCTAAGTTGACGGGTTTGACCAGGACAACTAATGCGATAGAAAGTAATAATCCTACTGAAAAAATCAGTGTATAGATAATACTTTTAAAAGCGGTTGGATAGTCATAGTTCTTATATTCATAATAATCTCTGCGATAACGCATTGTGTTGAAATATAAAGTAACAAGTGTCCAAGATAATGTGATGAAACCGATGAAGCGGTAATACCACACAGCTTGTGTTTCTTCTGTCGCGTTAATAATTTTTAAAAACAGCAACATTACGAGTAATAACAACACTGAAGCTACAAGCGGAATCGCGAACCATCTCCAATTCCGCTTCAAACTCCCCATTAAATGTTTCATCATTTGCGGCAAGCTATAATAAAAATTTATCAATTTATCTATCAAACGGTCTCACCTACAATTCTATATAAATCCATTTATTATCTTTCAAATCAGCAATAAAGTAACCATTGCCTGATTTTGTGACCCAGTAATCCCCTTGAATATCAAACTTATCTTTTAATTTGTCTTTATCAACAATCGGGAATACAAATCCTGTTAAATGATCATTATCATTGAACAATAAATCTACAGGCTGTTGTGTGACTGGCGCAACAAAACGTTGATCTTTCTCAGGAACTAAACTTTTAACTGCTTTCTTATGAGATTGACCTAAGTGACTATTATAGAAATCTATATAATTAATATAATTAGACTTCATGTAATCTTCGAGTGTATCTTTACTATGTCTTTCAT
>NZ_PPRU01000048.1 GCF_002902285.1 Staphylococcus simulans
GAAAATATGTATAAAAATCTTTATAATAGAAGTCCTCACGGACTCTTATGTAAGCCACATAGATACTTTTTTCAAATTCATCGCAGCACAAGTAAACATCGTATCCATTGTCACCTTTTCTAAACTGCGGAAACGTGTCCATCTCATACCATGTTGCTCTTTAGCGTCACCAAATCGTCTTTCTATTGTTTGGCTTCTCATTTTATATATTTTTTTAATTGAATCCATAAACCTTAAATCTTCAACTATATCTAAATCATCTTGCCATACGTGCCTTTGGATTTGTTTTTGACACTGTTTATTTTCAGTGCATTTGTTCAATAGTGGGCATTCACGACATGTGTCAGAGTTTGACATATATAGTCTGTGCCCAGTTGGCATTGTTCTTTTGTAAGTTAAAAACTCATCATTAGGACAGATATAGCTATCATAATATTCATCGTAGATGAAATCGCGAATTTTGAAGAAACCTTCTTTTCCTTTTGGTCGAGTATACGGCATCACAGGTATCATTAATTTTTCAATAAGATAGTGTGCATTAGCTGGAGTTTTATATCCAGAATCGACTGCTACATATCTCGCTTTTAAACCTGCTTTCTCCATTCTTTCTATCATAGGTTTCAATTGCGTACTATCATGGATATTTCCTGGAGTGACGTGTGAATCTAAAATGAAGCCGTGTCTATCGACACATGCATGTAGCGAATAGGCAAATTGCTTTTCTCTCTCGCTCTTTACATAATAACCAGACTCTGGATCAGTTTTGCTTTCTTTTATATATTTAGTTTTCGCTTCCTTTTTCTTTTTTATAGGCTTTTTTCCATCGGCTTTTCTTAGAAGATTTACTTCATCATCCAATTCTTTTTGGTATGCTTTGGCTTCAATTTGAACAACTTTCTTAATGTATTTATTTTTATTAGCATTGGCTTTAATATGAGTTGAATCGATAAAAATTTGTTCGGTATTAATAAGGTTGTTTTCAAAAGCAATTTTTAAGATGTGTTGGAAGATTTCTTCAAATAACTTATTATCATAAAATCGGCGGGTGTAGTTTTTGCTAAAAGTACCAAAATGAGGAACTTTATCAAAGAATCCATAACCTAAGTACCATCGGTACGCTACATTAGTGTGAATTTCTTTTATAGTTTGTCTCATAGATTTAATGCCGAATAATTTTTGAATCAGAAGGATTTTTACTAAAATTACAGGGTCAATAGAGGGTCT
>NZ_PPRU01000049.1 GCF_002902285.1 Staphylococcus simulans
GTTCGATTGGAATTTCTCCGCTACCCTCAGTTCATCCGCTCACTTTTCAACGTAAGTCGGTTCGGTCCTCCATTCAGTGTTACCTGAATTTCAACCTGACCAAGGGTAGATCACCTGGTTTCGGGTCTACGACCAAATACTCAACGCCCTATTCAGACTCGCTTTCGCTGCGGCTCCGCATTTGCTGCTTAACCTTGCATCAGATCGTAACTCGCCGGTTCATTCTACAAAAGGCACGC
>NZ_PPRU01000005.1 GCF_002902285.1 Staphylococcus simulans
ATTTCCCAACAATAAAGAATATATTATAAATAATAAAAATTACATTATAGTACGAACATATAGTAATACCTGTCGAAATCCTTAGACTTTTCAAAAACGTTGAATAGTCAACAGGATGTTTTTTGAAGAATAAAGGAACAAAACCTAATAATATAACTATAATTTCAACAATTGATGAAATCACTAAATAATTTGGTGTATCTCTAAGATCTTTCCCTAAGAAAAAAGGATCACAACTAAACAACAACATCGCTATACTGAACACACTTAACACCTGGGTACTGGCATTCTTAATTTTCTATATATATCTTCTCGCATAAACTCATCTTTCATTAAAATAGGTTACCAAACTCTTAACAAAACTATTGGTTGTTATAACTAAACTCTCTTTAATTTATTTCTTCAAAATGTTTGAAAACCTGACATCCCCTATTTGCTGAAAATTTACCTTGTCATGGGTTAAGTCTGGTAAAGTACATCTAATTATTACTACAAGATTATGATTTAGCTCTTATCTCTTCTTAACTTATTTTATTTAAGCCATTGCACTTCATAACCCTATTTGCTATCTTAAGTTTTAGAAAATACTATTTACACTTTATTTGTTAATTAGTATTTTTAAAATTATCATATAAAACTTTACATGTTTTGTATAGAGCGTTTACAGTTTTTTTACACTTTGTTTTATCTCACTCTCTTTATTTTAATATCTTTGAAAAGGACTTTATAAATAATGAAAAACACAAAATTAACATTATCTTTTTTATCACTAATCATTTCCAATTCATTAACTTTAAGTAATGTTGTATCTTTTGAAACTCTAGAAGAAGCTATAAGTAAGCATTCGAATGCAGCTTTTAAAGTGAATACTTGAGATGACTCATTTACATACAGTTATGGTCAAAATGTTCTATCATAACCACAACATTCTAAACCAAGTACCATTCATACCAACCAACAAGCAAATAATTTATATACGCCGAGGCAATATACCTTATAAACGTGCAGCAAATGGTAATACTATCAGCACATTTTGGGGAGATGCTAAAAACTGGGCAAGCCAAGCACAAGCTGATGGTTTTATAGTTAATAATCAACCTAAAAAAGGTGCTGTTTTCCAAACACCCCTAGGCGTTTGGGGACATGTGGCTTATGTAGAACGCGTCAATATGGATGGTAGTGTGTTTATTTCCGAAATGAACTATATTGCACCATACATCGTGTCTACACGTACTATTTCTGCTTCAGAAGCACGAAATTATAATTATATCCATTAATAATAAGCAACATTAATAAAATATATTTAACCAAAATAATTAATGAGGTGACCTATGAAAAAGATATGCAGCACCATTATCATTTCCACTTTATTACTAGGAGGATGCCACAATTTGAATAATTCTTTCACAAACAAAGTTCCTGATACTATGCCTGTTAATGAATATAAAGGCCAAGGTTTTCAACCTCATGCTGAAAAGAAAGTCATTGAATTAGCAAAGAAACATTATAATGAATATGCAGAATTAGGAGAAAGATTCTTTCAAGATAATTTCGGTTTGAAGGTTAAAGCTACTAATGTGGTCGGCAGCGGAGATGGTGTGGAAGTATTTGTCCATTGTGATGATCATGACATCGTGTTTAATTCTAGTATTGTTTTAACATCAGACTCTTTAGGTCATAAAGGATCAATGCGTGCTAATGGAGAAAGCGACGAACTTTCTACTCAAATTGGAAAAGTAGTCAGCGGCTTTGACTACAAAGCCAACAAGAAAGAATACGATGAACTTTATCAATACTTCAAAGATAATCAAAAAAAATACAGTTATTACGGGTTTACTAAAGAAGCTATAAATAAAACTCAAAATTCAGGTTATCAAAACGAATTTTTTTGGATTAATGGAAATCCTATGACATTAAAAGAGTATCATGAAAAACTTTATCCTTTGATTACTGAGAATGGAAAAACGTTCAAAGATAAATATTACAGCGTTCAAACATCACTGTATAATCAACCTAAATTTGAAATCGTCACTAACTTATTCTCTCGTAATAAAAGCTATAATAGAAAATCTATGTCAAAGAAAGTAGTAGAAATATCTAATGATATTGAGAAATCTATACCTAAAGAAATTCAAGTAAATATATTAGCTACTGATCAAATAATCAATACTAACTCTGCAAGATATAACCAAAATTATGATCATAGAGTTGAATGGAGTATAAATAATGAATGAAATTACAGAACGCGATAAAATTGAATTAAGTAGCTATTGGGCATATCAAGATATGAATAATAAAACTCGAATAAATGTTAATGGAAAATATTTTAAAATCATAGATTCATACCATTCCGAAAATTATTCAAATAAGAATGGTAGCCTCGATGCGGTTACGTTTGAATTATTAGATAAAGACAAAGGAACTGGCCAACAATTCATTGCTTTTCAAGGTACAGATAACACTGAAAAACTAAACCCAATCAACCCTTTAAGAGCTTTTTTAGCTGATGATTGGTTAGAAAACATCAAGCTGGCGAATAACAAAAACAAAACAACTCCTTTATTAAATCAAACCAATGATTATATAAAAGATTATAACAGGAAAATTGCAGACGCTAAGTTACTAAACGAAAAAGAATTTTTTCATAAGTATTATATACCTATTTCAACATATGAAAATAAACAATTAATTGGTATTGGCGGCAATTCTCAAGGAGGCGCTTCAGCTGCCTATCAATGTATTCAACATCGTAGTATCCCAGTAACTATCACAAATAGTGCGATGTTGCCCTTATCATCATTTGATTATTTAGATGTACCTTACTATAAAAATATTATTAGATACCATAGTCATTATGACATCTTGTCTTGGATTCAAGATCCTTTTGTAAAACATGTGCCATCAAAGCGTGTCAATGTGGATAGTGGGGTACCGACTTTAAAAGGGCTAATCGACAGTCATTTAGGCTATAAAAGAAAATTCGATTCTAAGACTAATGGTTATAAAAACATGCCAATTCATACTGTAACATCAGTAAAAGATGTCGTATTAAAAAATGGAATGTACGTGCCTCTGACAATCAATATTATGATTGAAATGGACGAACGTATCCCTATGAATGTATGGACTGGTGATGCGATTTCTGTTTCTGGAAATAGCGGACTGATTAAACTGGATATTGAAAATCTAAATAAATTATCTCAAATGGTTTCGGGTGAAATGAGTACCATGCTACAAGAATGTGTATCTTATTTAAATGAAAGTTACAATATCTCCGAAAAGGAAAATGGTCAATTCGATACACGTAAATATAAATTAAAGGACCATTTTGAGAAAACGATTAAGCTTAATGAAGTTGAAGGCTGGTCAACATCCTATAAAGAACGTAGTCGTAACGTTGAAAGTAGCTTAAATGATTTAATGGACACAATAAATTCTATAATTTTAGCCTCTTTGATTATGCCCACATTTAAATCTGTTACGCTTTTTCTAACAAATGCTAAATTGCTAAAATCCCAAGTCGAAAAATTTATTGAAGAGATTTATGATCAAACAGAAAGAAAGATTAGTGAGCTCTTTAAAAATATTGAGCATGATATGCAAGATGGCATACCTGAAGAAACAATGAAGCATTTAAAACTTACCAAAGAAGGCATTTCAAAAATCAAACAACAAAACGATATTTTTGGTCAACAAATCAATGATTGCCATAGCGCAATGTTACAAAAAGATTTGACTGTCATGGAAGGAGATTTCTCTATACCTAATGTTGGTGAACATATGGTAACTCAATTCATTGAACCTTCCCCCTATATGCTTAAGAATATGTCTATACTTAAAAGTCATATAGATACTAGCATCAAAGATTTAGCTAAATATATTCAAAAATTATATAACGAACACGGTAAAATTATCAGTGTTTTACTTGAAACATTAAGTTTTAATTTATCGAGCATCGCTTCTGATTTAGATATATTAGATACCATGTTAAACAATCCAACAACTGAAATTTTAAGCAAAACTTCTCATATTTCATTAGGCAACATTCGTCAAAAATCCGAAAATGCTAGGCATTACTTGCGTAGCCTAGAAACAGTTTTAAATGATGGTAAAGAAATTTCACCTATACTCAATAATCATTTAAGTGATATTTTAATTAATATGAAACCCTTCATTGTACAGATGATTTTTGAGCCATCTCATTATGATGATATGTTTATACTTAATAAACAAGCTCAAGCACGATTAGATCAAATGACACAACAATTAGAAGTCGTAGTGAATGGATTAAAAGAAAATGAAGGTGCTGCTATTCGTGCTTTAGATACTTCAGCTAACACGATTCAAAAGAATATGAAGCTGATTAATAAAGAACTTAAAAAGCTATCATTATATTAATTCATCAATATCATAAGAGGTCACCTATGAAGAAACTATTTTTTATTACCATTATTTTTGTTTTTATATTCAGTGGATGCAACAATTTGAATAATTCTTTCACAAACAAAGCTACTGACACTATGCCTGTTAATGAATATAAAGGCCAAGGTTTTCAACCTCCTGCTGATAAAAAGGCAATTGAATTAGTAAAAACATAGAGAGGAATTCGCAGAACTAGGAGAAAGATTTTATAAAGATAACTTTGGCTTGAAGGTTAAAGCTACCAACGTGGTTGGCAGTGGAAAAGGCGCAGAAGTATTCGTACATTGTAATGATCATGACATCGTGTTTAATTCCAGTATTGTTATCTCCACTGATTCTTTAGGCTATAAAGGCTCTGCATGTGCAAAAGGAGAAAGCGATGATTTATCTACTCAAATTGGAAAAGTAGTCAGCGGCTTTGACTACAAAGCCAACAAGAAAGAATACGATGAACTTTATCAATACTTCAAAGATAATCAGGTTATTACGGGTTTACTAAAGAAGCTATAAACAAAACACGAAACTCTGGCTATGAAAATGAATATTTCTGGATAAGTGGTTATCCTATTGACTTGGCCCAATACGATAAATACTACAAACCTTTGATTCAAATGCATCAAAAAGAATTCAGCGAAAAGTATCATCAAGCTAGATACAATGCCACTGGTGGTGTAACTAAAACACACGTTATCACTACATTTTTTGATACTAACTCAGATTATAATAAAGATAAGGAAGACTATAAGTTATTAGATCTTGCAGATGCCATTCAAAAAAATCAACTTGGCCCTGATAAAAGCGAAGTGAAATATACATTAACCTATACAAGCAATGAAATCACCACTTATGACGGCACAAAGAATGGAAATAACGAAATGTCTTATGGGGTTTATAATAGTGAACAATAAATTTTCAGAACAAAATAAATACTTTGATAATGTTCATTTTAATAAATAGACATTAATAACGCACCGAAATCACTTGGATAACGGTGCGTTATTGATTAGATATCTAATTCTTCTATACGCATCATATGATTAATCAAACCTGCATAAAAGCCTTGTAATTCTTGGCCTGTATGTTTAAAGTCTAAGGCATCTAGACCGACAAAATCTAAATGATCCCAACCTTTCATAACCGGTGTCACTTGCCAGATGCCTTTTTTCAAGCCATCTGTAAATTCAGTGAAATCTTGCCCTGTTGGATAGAGTGAAGATACTACAGAAACGATACCGTCATTTGGACGCAATGCTTGGTTCTCCTCACTTCCAATGACACGACTCGTTGAATCAAAAAGGAAGAATTGTCCAATATCAGGGATATGATTTCCCGTTAAACCTTCATGACTCGCCAAACCTGTATAAGTAGTATAAACAATGTTAGGGTTCATCGGTGTCATTTGATTTAATTTTTCTGAGCCTTCTGATGTTAAATCATACATCGCATTATCATCAGTATCCCAAAGTTTACTTTGCGCAACACGTTGTGCGTATTCAATATAAGATTCATTTTCCCTTTGTTTGAATCCCCATTTTTCAAAACCAAAATCGATATTTGCGAGTTTACCACCGCCCATACGTCCTAACGCATAAACAATATCTTTAAAGGCTTTTTCATTACCAATTCGATCCGCTGCGGCTGAACCGTTATGCGGTGTGCCTAAAGTTGTAATAGAGGCAATCATATGGTCTTTCCCTCCTTCAAATAAAGAGGAAATTGTTCCACCATGTTGACGTTGGTAATCTATTTCTTCTTGATTACCAAAGCGTAAAAAATGTTCTAAAAGCCGGATTGTTTGTCCACCCATACTGTGGCCGACCATATGCACCTTTTTGCCAGGCGCCCATTCATGAAAGACCCCTGCATAAGTTCTGCCATATCGAGAATGTCCATATTTCTCCGCATGCGCTGCACCATAATCTACTGTGCCGCCTTTAATATAATAATATAACTCTATTGCGCGATCATAATTACTGCTAAAAGCACCTACACTCGCTTCATAAGCTTCGTACCCTTTTTCACGCAGTCCATCTATCACACGATACTTATCTCCACCCCAATAATTGGGATATAAGTCTGGCTTTATTTCACCTGTAAAGCCCATAAATCCATGTACAAATATAACTGGATATTGATTAATCGCTTGTTGCGCTTTATTAGTTTTTAAACTTTCTGTATGTGGAACAGGTGCTTGTTGGACCGTACGTTGCGTTGGTTTTGTTTGTGATTCTTCTGTTTTGGCTTCTTCTTTTGGTGCCGCTTCAGTTTTCTCATCATCCTCTTGAGATGTAAGAGTTGATTTGATTTCTGGCGCAGGAGCAGTTTTCGGTTCTACTTCTGACGAAACATGCGTCTGTACTGTTTCTTCTTCAGAAGTTGAGGTCGTTTTAGATAATATTTCTGTATTTTTAATCTCTTCTTTTTTATTTTCAGGTGCTTCTACTTGTTGGATGACATCTTCTGTAACCTTTTGTTCTTCATAGTTTGTCACAGAATCATTATCTACTGGCGCTGGTTGTTCGTACTGGTTTGGTTTTAGTGGTTCACTATGATTAGGTTTTTCTTGTTTTGTTTGTGATCCTTCATGAATCTGAGATGAGGATGCTTCTTGTTCAAGGTTAGTAGTATTTTGTTCCTGTATATTTTTTTCTGAAGATGGTGTATTCACATGATTTGTTTGTGTTTCAGAACGTTTTGTAGAAAAATCTGGTTGTGTTTCAACCTGTTGTGCTGTCGTTATATCTTTTGATGGTAACAGTTGTTCATTTTCTTGTGTATGTTCCGCTTCTACCTGTGTTTCGTGGTGTGTTTGTGTGGATTCTTCCGCATATGCTGATGTGCTTAGACCCATAAATATAAAGGATGCGATAAGTGTTGATCCAGCTCCGACTGTAAACTTTCTTATCGCATAGTGATGGTGTGTTTGATTATTTTTCTTCATTTTGAATTGCTCCTATTCTAGTGGTGTCCTTCACTAAAGAAAAATAATAACGTGCTCCCATAATATAGATGAATAATTAACTGTACTACTTTAAAATAACACATTTTTGTGTCACTCAGTGTTAATTTTCTTATTTGTTATATTTCTTTTACATCATTTTTATTTTATCTGATGGTAAATATCGTAAACTTCTCCTGTTTTCATCTGACGGTCTTCAGCGACTTGTTTAATCGCCTTTTTCGGTTTCATATTTTGACGGATATAATGTTCAACATGTTCATGAATATCTAACTCACTGAACCATTCTGTCTCTTCTTTTGGTGCTGCACCCTCTATTAAGATAACAAATTCACCTTTAGTCGGAATGTCACCATTTGTGACCGCTTCTACCAATGTTTGAACTGGTGCCGTCTGAATCTCTTCAAACTTCTTAGTTAATTCTCGACCCAAAGCGACTGGTCGTGTTTCATCAATTTCCACTATAGCTTTTAGCGTATCTGCCACACGAAACGGGCTTTCATAAATAATTACAGTAGAGTCTTCAAACATGCGTTGTTCAAGTACTGCTTTTTTATCTTTTGCTTTTCTCGGTAAGAATCCGACAAACGTATATACAAACGAAGGTAAGCCACTTCCCATCAACGCAGTCAACCCTGCATTCGGTCCAGGAATCGGTACAACATCAATACCTGCTTCACGCGCACGCACCACTAATTCATAACCCGGATCACTGATTAACGGTAAGCCGGCATCAGAGACTAATGCGATACTTTTCCCTTCTAATAAAAGTTCAATTAAAGGTTCAGTCTGCGTCTCTTTATTATGTTCATGATAAGATTTTAAGGGTGTCTCAATCTCATAATGATGACATAATTTCTTTGTGACACGTGTATCTTCACAGGCAATCATATCGACAGATTTTAAAGTGTCTACTGCACGAAATGTGATATCTGCTAAATTTCCGATGGGTGTTCCGACTAAATAAAGTGTTCCCATGTTATTGCTTGCCCCTTTCAATAAGCTGTAATTTTTGTGTTCTCGTGAATGTTTTAATTTCATACTCACGTTTCATCGCTTCTGACTTTGTTTCATAACCTTCTTGATAAACTAATACAACGGGACGTCTAGTTTTAGTATACTTGGCACCTTTACCCGCATTGTGTTTTTCAATTCTTGCTTGAACGTTATTGGTATACCCAGTATATAATGTGCCGTCTTTACATCGTACGATATAAATATAATGTTCAATTGCCATAATAAATCGCACTCATTTCTTTTGTATATTGTCCATCTGTTGTATACATATAAAATGGCGGCGCAATATCCAAACCAGGTTTGCCGTCTTTACGTCCTTCTACAAGAATCGCATGCGCTGCTTTACCAGGTTTACTATAAACCATTGTCAGTTTCTTTGGTTCAATACGGTGCTGTCTGAATTCAAATAATACATCCATTAAACGTTCTGCACGATGTACCATGACAAAACGACCGCCTTGTTTCAATAAATGTTTCGCAGCATTCACACAATCAGCCAGTGTACACATTACTTCATGACGTGCAATTTTATGTGCTTCTTTTTGATGTTGATGCGTTTGAATGGTTTTGAAGTACGGCGGATTACATGTGACAACGTTATAGCTTGAAGGTTGAAAGTGTTGTTGAACATGTCTTAAATCCATTTCATACATTTGAATACGCGCTTCTAAATGATTATGGCGAATACTGCGTTCAGCCATATCCACTAATTGTGGTTGGATTTCAATCGCATCTATCATGTGATTTCCTTTGTCTGAAAGTAATAAAGGAATGACGCCGTTACCTGAACATAAATCCATTACTTTGTCACGTTTTCTAAGCTGGGTAAAATGGCCTAATAATAAAGCATCCGTCGAAAAGGAAAAGACTTCATCATTTTGAATTATTTCTAACTGTTCTTTTAATAGACAATCTAAACGTTCATTTTCTTTCAACATGATTTTCTCCAATTTTTGATTAAATATGTATAAATGAGAACCTCTTCAGGTTCTCATTCAAGCTTTCAAATAGAATATGACATTCTTTTGATATATTAAAACAATCGCTTTTAGGATTGTTCTTCTAATGTTTGTAAACAAAATAAGCAATCTTCACCATTACGATGTTTACCGAATAAATCGCCTTTACAGATATGGAAGCCTTCTTGATATAAAATCGCTAAGTTCTCCTTACTGCTTAAACGAGGTTTCTTTTTTTCTTTAGACTTTTGCTCAGGCTTATCTGAAACATCTGTTGATTCAGTTCCTGTTTCTTGTGAACGGCCGATTAATTGTTTCAAATGTTTGTTTTCAACTTCCAACGCAACATTTTCTTCTATAAGCTGCATGGTGATGGTCTTTAATTCTGCCGTGTCTTGATACAATTGTTTAACATTGGTTTCAAGACGCAATAGTCTCTCCATTATTTCTCTGCGTTCCAAAAGCCTGTGGCCTCCCTTAATAGATTGCTTCTAAATCATCAACTGAGTATTCTAAAGGTTGTTCTAAACCTTCAACTTTGACTTGCATTGAAATATCTAACATATTCAAGCCTACCACTGTACCTTGACCATCAGGTGTATCAATTTTTGTTCCCACATCAGGTAATTGTTCTCTGGCAGCTTCATATTGATCATTTTCATATTTTAAGCAGCACATTAAACGACCGCAAGCGCCTGAAATTTTTGTAGGATTTAATGATAAGTTCTGATCTTTTGCCATTTTAATCGATACAGGTTCAAAGTCACCTAAGAACGTTGAACAACATAGCGAACGGCCGCAAGGACCGATACCACCAAGTAATTTAGCCTCATCGCGCACGCCGATTTGACGTAATTCAATACGTGTTCTTAACTTTGCGGCTAAAATCTTTACCAACTTTCTAAAGTCGATGCGATCATCTGCAGTGAAGTTGAAAATCACTTTTGATTTATCTAATGTATACTCACAATTGACTAAACGCATTTCTAAACCTAATTCTTCTACAGATGCTTTACAGAAATCCATTGCAGCATCTGCATCTTCTTCGTTACATGCACATTGTTCTAAATCATTGTCAGTTGCGACACGAATGATTTGTTTTAACGGTAATGTAACATCTTCCTCATCTACCGTTAGTGCAGCATCTTTGACATCACCGACTTCTACACCACGTTTAGACTCTACAACAACTCTGTCACCACAACAAAGTTCAGCATCTTCAACCGGTGCATAATACTCAAGCTTACCAGCTTTTTGGAATTGTACGCCAATCACTTGAAGCATTTAGCCCACCCCCTTAATTACGATTTGTTCAAATACGAGTGTTGGATTCACATTTTGTGTTAACTTCTTATGTGCCTCCGTTATATGATCATACATATGTGTTAATTGGTAATATGTTAAACGTTGTGCATATTGTTTAATATCTGTTTCTAATTCAGAGAATACTAAGTATCCTGAAATGTCTGCTTTTTCATGCATAATATCTTGGAAGAATGCATTCACGACTGACAATGTCAGTTGCTGCAGCTTTTTATTTTTAGCTGCTTTCATTAAATCGACCAAAGCAATTAAAGCCATTGCACGATTCGTCAGCAGTAATTGGCACCAATTGATAATGTTTTTGCGTAAATTTGCTAAATCATATTCCTCATTCAGCGCACGAGCTTCTTCGATTTGTGAGGTATAAGTACTCAACATTTCAGCAATCGGTTTAGATATCTCTTGTTCTTTCAGACGTTCCACGAGTTGTGCTTGTGACATCGGTTTAAAATAAACATGCTGACAACGCGAATGGATTGTACTGAGAATTTGTTCTGGTTTCGTCGACAGCAATATCGCAATCGTATTTTCTGGCGGTTCTTCTAAGAACTTTAAAATACTATTCTCACCTTGAACGGTAAGTTTCTCAAAGCCATTAATAATATAGACTTTGTGACTGCCTTCAACGGGTAATTGATTCATCACATGAACTAACGCTTCAATCTTTTCTTTCTTCAGATTTGTCTCATCTGTTGTGACATATCTGAAATCAGGATGATTGAAACCGTCAACTTTCGCTTGGCATATTTCATTGTCATTGCATAGTATCAACTTCGCAAAAGCCATAGCCGTTTGCTGCATCGTTTGTGCATCATCGCCTTCAAATAAATAGGCATGCGAAAGCTTTCCAGATTGATACGCATTCGTCAATCTTGATAATTCATCCATTCAATTTGTCACCTTTCCATAATGAAAAAGGGCAGGAACTCATGAGTTTAATCATTGATTGTCTCTTTACAATCTCGATTACACGCTCGTCCCGACCCCCACTATTTATAGACTGTTATTTATGTCGAATCATAGATTCATGTCATGTTTATCATTAAAATCTGTGGAACGCATCAACAGGCATTACGAATACTGTCGCGCCGCCGACTTCTACTTCAACTGGATATGGAATGTAAGAGTCTGCACTGCCGCCCATTGGCGTAATTGGTGATACAAGTTGTTCTCTGTTTCCACATGTTTTATTGATAACATTTAGTAAATCATCTACTTTGTCATCATCAACACCGCATAGGAATGTTGTATTTCCTGCGCGTAGGAATCCACCTGTTGTCGCGAGTTTAGTAGCTCGGAAATTATTTTTGACGAGTTGGTCAGACAACTCTTGACTATCTTGGTCTTGAACAATTGCAATTACCATTTTCATAACTAACACCTCTTTGTAATATTATAGCATATTGTGATGGTAGAGCCTGTTTAAAACTAAATAGAAATAACTAAAATGATGTCTGATTTCTTGATGTTTTCTATTAATATTTTACCTTCATCTTTTAGGTCTGCTGTAATTAAAGTTTAACAAATTATACTACGTGAACCCGCACGCTTGCAACAACTTCCAAAGCAATCATCTAAAGCTTATGCTTGGCTAGACAAATGTTGGACAATTGCTTGATAAGCAGCATCAACAACCGCCTCAATAGATTGATTTGCATCAATGACCGCAAAACGCTCTGGTTCTTGTTCGATTAATTGATGATACCCTTCAATAACCCGTTGATGAAATGCGATACTCTCATGATCCAAACGATTCATGTCTCGCGCATTACTTTGAATCCGTGCTCTTCCCGTTTCAGCCGTAATGTCTAGATACACTGTTAAATCCGGATACAAACCATTAATCGCAAATTCATTAATTGCTCTGACTTCCTCTACACCAATACCTCTCGCATAACCTTGGTAAGCAAGCGAACTATCGATATAGCGGTCACACAATACTACTCTTCCCGCTTTTAGCGCTGGTAAGACTTTTTCTACTAAATGTTCTCTGCGTGATGCCGCAAATAATAAGGCTTCGGTACGCTCATCAACAGCTTCGCCTTCTAATAAAATTTCTCGAATTTTTTCTGCAGCGGGTACCCCGCCAGGTTCTCTCGTTGTTAAGACTTCAAATTGTGCTTGTAAGCGTTCAGAAACTTGGTTTAAAACCGTTGTTTTACCGGAACCTTCTGGTCCTTCAAATGTGATAAATGCTGACATGTTATTCATCCTTAATATTTATAGTTCTATGCTTTATACCTTCTACTCTAATTCCTTGTGCTACCCAGTCTTCCATAATATCGATCATTTCTTGATGAATGCGTTCACCTTTATAAAACACCGGTATACCTGGAGGATAAGGTACAATATGTTGAGCTAACAATTCACCTGCAGCTTCACTAAAATCGATACGTCTCATTTGGGTTATCGTCACAGGCTGATAATATCCAACGTGTTCAGGCATTTTGGGGATAGTTACTGAAACCTCATTTGTCGTCTTCGATAACTTTAATGCTTTAATTCGTTCTAATAATGATTCAAATGGGAACCGATCTCTTTTATGCCACATCGGCAACACTAACAATACTTGTGTTTCATCTGCGAGTTCTACATAAAGATGTTGTGCTTCTAACCATTGTTGGATGTCATAGCCTGTATACCCTGCGTATGTCAAAGTTATTTTAAGTGGATCATCCATCTCATGAACTTCTAATCCTTTAGCGCTTAATGCATCAAGTAGACGTTGACGTTGTGTGAAAAAATAAGTGCTTTCATATGTTTTATAAAATTGATGTGCACGCTCTAAGCCTGCCATTAATAAATACGAAGGACTTGATGATTGAAAGTAAGTTAAATACTCCATCACTTGTTCACGATAAGGCGCATTTTTATGTATGAAGATTACAGAGCTCATAGTCAAAGCAGGTAAACTTTTATGATAAGACTGTACGACGTAATCTGCCCCAAAAGAAAGTGCAGAGTTAGGGAAACCATTTAATCCAAAATGCGCACCATGCGCTTCATCTACTAACACAGGTGTACCCTTCGCGTGCTGTTCTTTAATAAATGAAGCAATATCGAATAATTCACCGTAATAGTTAGGATATGTCACAATCGCTAGACTATTTGTACTTTGTTTTTGGTCTATGCGTGGCGCTATATATTGATGGGTTGTATCACTGATAGTCATCGGTAAAATTTCTGCATCTTTTTGAGCTAAATCTAAACCATGAAAGACTGATTTATGTACATTACGACTCATCACAATCGGTGCTTCTTGTTTTGCGGTTGCTTGAATCACTGATAAAAGACCTGAAGTTGTGCCATTTACTAAATAAAAGGCGTCATAATCTGGATGCTTATCTAAGGTATGCATGCTTTCTTTTAATATGCCTTCAGGATGATGCAAGTCATCAAAATCAATAATCTCAGTAATATCCATGGCTAAATCCATCTCATGTAATGTGCCGATTGTTATGTTTTTATGGCCAGGTACATGAAAAGAAATAGGTTGTTGTTTTAGAAAAGATTTAAGCTGATGATTTAATGGCAAATTCATTTTTCCACTACCTTCAATTTGGTAATTAACTCTTATTTTAACATATTTGAATCTAGTTCAACGATGAGAAATGAAAGAATTCTTCTCGTTTCATTATCAAAAATTAAAAAATGGCATAAAAAAAGAGACCCTTTACAGGATCTCATGTTTGCCTGGCAACGTCCTACTCTTGCGGAACGTAAGTCCGACTACCATCGGCGCTAAAGAGCTTAACTTCTGTGTTCGGCATGGGAACA
>NZ_PPRU01000050.1 GCF_002902285.1 Staphylococcus simulans
AAATCCGCCATTCTCAAGGTTGAGCTGTGATGGGGAGAGGAAACATGTTTTCCTCGAGTCGTTGATTTCACACTGTCGAGAAAAGCCTCTAGCTAGATAACTGGTGCCCGTACCGCAAACCGACACAGGTAGTCAAGATGAGAATTCTAAGGTGAGCGAGAGAACTCTCGTTAAGGAACTCGGCAAAATGACCCCGTAACTTCGGGAGAAGGGGTGCTCTTTAGGGTTCACGCTCTGAAGAGCCGCAGTGAATAGGCCCAAGCGACTGTTTATCAAAAACACAGGTCTCTGCTAAACCGTAAGGTGATGTATAGGGGCTGACGCCTGCCCGGTGCTGGAAGGTTAAGAGGAGTGGTTAGCTTCTGCGAAGCTACGAATCGAAGCCCCAGTAAACGGCGGCCGTAACTATAACGGTCCTAAGGTAGCGAAATTCCTTGTCGGGTAAGTTCCGACCCGCACGAAAGGCGTAACGATTTGGGCACTGTCTCAACGAGAGACTCGGTGAAATCATAGTACCTGTGAAGATGCAGGTTACCCGCGACAGGACGGAAAGACCCCGTGGAGCTTTACTGTAGCCTGATATTGAAATTCGGCACAGCTTGTACAGGATAGGTAGGAGCCTTAGAAGCGTGAGCGCCAGCTTACGTGGAGGCGCTGGTGGGATACTACCCTAGCTGTGTTGGATTTCTAACCCGCGCCATTGATCATGGCGGGAGACAGTGTCAGGCGGGCAGTTTGACTGGGGCGGTCGCCTCCTAAAGTGTAACGGAGGCGCTCAAAGGTTCCCTCAGAATGGTTGGAAATCATTCATAGAGTGTAAAGGCATAAGGGAGCTTGACTGCGAGACCTACAAGTCGAGCAGGGTCGAAAGACGGACTTAGTGATCCGGTGGTTCCGCATGGAAGGGCCATCGCTCAACGGATAAAAGCTACCCCGGGGATAACAGGCTTATCTCCCCCAAGAGTTCACATCGACGGGGAGGTTTGGCACCTCGATGTCGGCTCATCGCATCCTGGGGCTGTAGTCGGTCCCAAGGGTTGGGCTGTTCGCCCATTAAAGCGGTACGCGAGCTGGGTTCAGAACGTCGTGAGACAGTTCGGTCCCTATCCGTCGTGGGCGTAGGAAATTTGAGAGGAGCTGTCCTTAGTACGAGAGGACCGGGATGGACATACCTCTGGTGTACCAGTTGTCGTGCCAACGGCATAGCTGGGTAGCTATGTATGGACGGGATAAGTGCTGAAAGCATCTAAGCATGAAGCCCCCCTCAAGATGAGATTTCCC
>NZ_PPRU01000051.1 GCF_002902285.1 Staphylococcus simulans
TTTTCATTCTAATATACATATAGAATTTAAAGATAAGTTCTTATATACTTAAGTTGATTGCTATATTTGATAAAAGGAGGTGCGTTAAAATGAAAAAGAAAGTATACAAAAAATTAACATTGACCATCGCTGCAACTGGGCTGCTATTACCAAGTACAGTAACACATGCCGCAGAACAAGCACAAAATAATCAACGAGTACCTGTTTCAAAACAAACAGAAACAACTAAAACACAATCAGATGGTTTAAATAATCAAAGCGCGCCTGAAGAAGAAACGTTAACTCAAAGTCCGAGTGACACTTCAAATGAAAGTACTTCATCTAGTGTTCAGCCAAACCAACAGAGTGATACTACAACACAAAAAGAAGACCAAACAACAACACAATCAAATAATACATCGACAAATGAGGAGACAAATACAACACAAGAAGACACTTCACAAGATACGACAAAACCTCAACGAAACGATCAACCTGGAGGCAGTTCAACAGGTGCAGAAAGTTCAGACAACCCAAATGACAGCAGTAATAATACTGAAACCCAACCCGAACCTACAAATCCAGAAGAACCAAATCCAGAGGAACCAAAACCTGAAGAAACAAATCCAGAAGAAAAACCATCTTCAGGCGATAATACAGAAAAACCTGAAGATAATAGTGAAAATGATAAAGGACAAGGTGGCGGTACGATTCCACAAAGAGGAGAGGGCGGTTCACATCCAGTTGAACCATCACCTGAAAAACCTGTGCCAGACGAACCAACACCAGAGGAGCCTGAACCAGGAGAACCATCAATGCCAGATGGACCCACTACACCAGAGACACCGGAACAAGGCCCATCAGACAATAATTTACCAAGCAACAATAAATCTGGACAAAATTCATATCAACCGAATCAACAAGTCACGCCAACTTCAAGCTATCATCCATCAGCTGACTATATACCGAACAGTTCTAATTTCGCTTCGGCAACACCTTCTTTAAATGGAGGCTTAAATGAACAGCAAGCTCCGGATGAAGTAATGCCTTTTTCGAATTTAGGTTTAATTGGTGACCGTTATGGCCATTTGATTACAGGGTCATTTAGATATAATCCATTCATCGTTCATCAAGTAGGTATGATTAGTGATGATACGCAGTCAACTGAAGATGATGTTCATGCAGTGTTGCAACCGCAAAATTTTAGTAATAATAGTAATTTAAATAATTTACAGCAAAGTACGGGCTACTTCAAATATCAGTATTTCAGTCCTATGAGAGTGCAACAATATTATGCAAATCTAGACTTGCAAATTTTAGGATTAGTAACAAGTGACTTAGGCTCAATGCCAGATTTAAAAGAAGTAAAACGAGATAAGCATGCTGAAGCTAAACAGACAACCAAACCTTCAGAAGATACAAAACAAAATGCAGATAAAGCGAAAAAGAAACAAGAAGAAAAAACAACTGATAATCAGAAATACCCACGCTTACTCAACACTTTGTTAATTGTATTCGGGGTTGCATTTATCTGGTGTATTGTATTAATGATTATGAAACGAAAGAAGCAATAATATAGTATTTAGATTAGTAACTATATTAATAGAACCTAATTCAAAAAAATCACGCAACAAGTTCGAGAGTAACCTGTTGCGTGATTTTTTAATATCCAATCATATGAAAAATAAATGATACAGATTCTTGCATTTTTTTAAGATCGTCTGCGAATAATAATTGAATGACGACCACGTAACTATTCATGAAGATATGAATTAAAATGGGTACGGCAATACGCTTGGTGTAAATATAAAAACCAGCTAAAATAAAGCCCATACCAAAATAAATTAAAATAAAGTTTGGGTCGTTATGTGCCATAGCGAATAATGCTGAGCTGACTGTGCCGGCAATGATAAAACGTATGACTTTATTACCTCTAAGAATATTGAAAATCTCACCGAAGATAACCTTTCTGAATACGAATTCTTCTAAGAAAGGTCCAGCAATTGCCACGAGTACAATAAAAATAGGTGCTTCTTGAATAATTTTCATAATGCCGGTTGTATTCGGGCTTGGCTGATCGATTTTAAATACAAAATGATTTAATAGAGAAGCAATAATTTGATATAACAGTACGACAATGAGCCCTACAATGGCCCAAAGAATGACATAACGTTTTTGGACTTTCGGTTGTAATTCTAAACGTGTTTTGTTTTTGATTTTATAATTCATCCACAAAATGACCAATGCTGCTAAAATCATTAAAATGACTTGTGTGTATGATGTCGTAAGCATAAGTTGTTTGCCTTTAAAATGATCAAACAAACCAGCACGATACAACATCTGTGGACCGAACAATGCAAGTCCATAAACGATCAAGGTTAGGATTGAAAACCATAGTCGTGACATAATGTAACTCCTCCATACTATCTAGTTGCTATATTCATTTTAAACTAAAAGTTTGTGCGAGGAAAATAAAATTCTAATTGCTTGATGTATTGACCAATTTTGATTAATATAGAAAGTGGATTAGCACTCAGGATATGAGAGTGCTAAACAAAACTTGATATGTAAATAAATCAAATATGAAATAAACAATTGCAACAGATTAGAGGAGGAACGACCATGCTTAAACCATTAGGGAATCGCGTGATAATTCAAAGAGTTGAAAGTGAACAAACAACTAAGAGCGGAATCGTATTAACTGATAAAGCGAAAGAAAAATCTAATGAAGGTAAAGTTATCGCAGTCGGACCAGGCAGAACTTTAGATAATGGTACTGTTATTACGCCTGAAGTTAAAGAAGGCGACACTGTGGTATTTGAACAATATGCCGGAAGTGAAGTACAAGTCGGTGAAGACAAATACCTTGTTATCAGTGAAGAAGAAATTCTAGCTATCGTACAATAATACATCAATCATAACAAATAACAGGAGGCTATAAACATATGGCTAAAGAAATAAAATTTTCTGAAGATGCACGTCAATCAATGCTTCGCGGTGTAGATCAACTTGCGAATGCAGTCAAAGTAACAATCGGACCTAAAGGTCGTAACGTGGTGCTAGACAAAGAATTTACTGCACCTTTAATTACAAATGACGGGGTAACGATTGCGAAAGAAATTGAACTTGAAGATCCATATGAAAATATGGGTGCAAAATTAGTGCAAGAAGTTGCGAATAAAACAAATGAAATTGCTGGTGACGGTACAACAACAGCTACAGTACTTGCACAAGCAATGATTCAAGAAGGATTAAAAAACGTAACAAGCGGTGCGAACCCTGTTGGTTTACGTAAAGGTATTGATTTAGCAGTAGGCGAAGCGGTACAAGCTTTGCATGATCAATCTCAAAAAGTTGAAAATAAAAATGAAATTGCACAAGTTGGTGCTATTTCAGCAGCCGATGAAGAAATCGGCCGATACATTTCAGAAGCAATGGATAAAGTTGGTAATGACGGTGTTATCAGTATTGAAGAATCAAACGGATTCAACACAGAATTAGACGTAGTTGAAGGTATGCAATTTGATAGAGGTTACCAATCTCCATATATGGTAACTGACTCTGAAAAAATGGAAGCTGTATTAGAACGTCCATATATCTTAGTGACTGATAAAAAAATCAGCTCATTCCAAGATATTCTTCCATTATTAGAACAAATTGTTCAATCTAATCGCCCAATTTTAATCATTGCTGACGAAGTAGAAGGCGATGCTTTAACAAACATCGTATTAAACCGTATGCGTGGAACATTTACTGCAGTCGCAGTTAAAGCACCAGGTTTCGGTGATCGTCGTAAATCAATGTTAGAAGACATTTCAATTTTAACAGGTGCACAGTTCATCACTGATGACTTAGGTTATGACTTGAAAGATGCATCTATTGATATGTTAGGTACAGCAAATAAAGTGGAAGTTACTAAAGACAATACAACAATTGTTAACGGTGACGGAGATAAAAATTCTATCGATGCACGTGTATCACAAATCAAATCACAAATTGAAGAAACTAACTCAGATTTCGACCGTGAAAAATTACAAGAACGTTTAGCTAAATTAACTGGCGGCGTAGCAGTAATTAAAGTCGGTGCTGCAAGTGAAACAGAATTAAAAGAACGTAAATTACGTATCGAAGACGCATTGAACTCTACACGTGCAGCAGTAGAAGAAGGTATTGTTGCTGGTGGCGGTACTGCATTAGTGAATGTATACAAACGTGTCAGCGAAATTGAAGCTGAAGGTGATGTTGAAACAGGTATTAATATCGTCTTAAAAGCATTAGAAGCACCTGTACGTCAAATTGCTGAAAATGCTGGTTTAGAAGGTTCAATTATCGTTGAAAAATTAAAACATGCAGATCCAGGTGTTGGTTACAACGCAGCTACTGGTGAATGGGTGAATATGTTAGATGCAGGTATCGTAGACCCTACAAAAGTAACACGTTCAGCATTACAAAATGCTGCAAGTGTAGCAGCAATGTTCTTAACAACAGAAGCTGTAGTAGCTAAAATTCCTGAAGAAAATAATGATGCAGGCAACCCAGGAATGGGCATGCCAGGCATGATGTAAGAGATATCATAAATAAAGCAGTTTAATTCATAAACTGCTATCGATAAAAAAGGCGCTTCATTAGTATGTATAGCTAATGAAGCGTCTTTTTTGATAAATTTTACTTAAATATGTGCTTTAAGGTAGGCGATATGTTCTTCACGTGTTGCCCAGCTGGTCGCAAAGCGTACGATTTTATGCGTCTCGTTATACTTCTCCCAACAAGTGAATTTTATATATTCACTCAATCTTTCAATTGTTTCATTGTTCATAATAAAGAATTGCTGATTGGTTGGTGAATCTAAATAGAGTTGGTAGCCTTTTTCAACAAATGCTTGTTTTAATTGCATTGCCATATCCACTGCATGTCGACTGATATCTAAATATAAGTTATTTGTAAATAATTCAGCAAACTGAACACCGATTAAGCGGCTTTTCGCAAGTAAGGCACCGTGTTGTTTAACAATAGATGTAAAGTGCCTCGGCTCATTGTTGCTTGTGAAGACAATAGCTTCACCACATAAAGCTCCGATTTTAGTACCACCTATGTAAAAGACATCTGCATATTTGGCAATATCCTTAATATCTAAATCAGCTTCATCACTGACTAAACCATAACCTAAACGCGCACCATCAATGTATAATGGGATCTCATATGTTTTACACATGTTTGAGATGCTTTCTAATTCTGATTTTGTGTATAAGGTTCCGTATTCAGTAGGATAAGAAATATAAACCATACCTGGATAAACCATATGTTTATAGTTTGAGTCTTCATAGAAGTCATCAATATAATTTTTTACTTGATCAGCAGTGATTTTACCATTGTCAGAAGGTACCGTTAATACTTTATGACCACTGAATTCAATCGCACCGGATTCATGTACACTGATGTGACCAGTGTCCCCGGCAATGACACCTTCGTATTTGTTTAGCATTGCGTTAATTACAACTTGATTCGTTTGTGTTCCACCGACTAGAAAATAAATAGCAGCTTCTGGCATATCGATAGCTTGTCTGATTTTACTGATTGCATCAGCAGTAAATGTATCATTGCCGTATCCAGACTCCTGTACGTAATTAGTTTGAACTAATTTTTCTAAAACTTTTTCATGTGCACCTTCTAGATAGTCATTTTCAAAAGATATCATGGGTCCTTCCTCCAATTCATAGTATTTTTTATAATGCAATTCTAGCTGCAAAGCAAAAGAGGCATAAGTAGTACCAATATTCTGAAAACATTATTTAGAATTCAAGAACTAATGTACCAAAATCACATCTTTTCAAAAGTCTTATACAGTTAGAGAATGTTTTAATAATAATGCGGTTAGTTGATTGTGTCAACTACAAGATAATACTTTTATATTTTAATCTTGCAAAGCTTGGGACTGTTAATACTGTAAAATAGGGGAGTTATATAAATTATAGCGATTTTTTGACAATTCATATTATGGCAGTAAAACAGACGCTTTTTTAAGTAATCATACATAAAAAAACTCTGATGGACTAAGCAGTCAATCAGAGTTTAATTAATTATTTATTATTGTTGTAAGTCAGCGATACCTTTTGCGATAGATTCGAACACATGAGGGATATCGTCTTTTTCGATACAGCTGAAAGCAACACGGATATCAGTTTTGTTCAAAGCAATTGTACCGATAGAATATGCTTCGATTAAGTGTTTACGTAATGTTTCCGCATCAACACCTTTAACTTGAATTGCCATGAAATAACCAGAGTTGAAATCATAAGGTGTCCAGTAAGCTTTGAATTGCTCATCATATACCACTGATTTTGTGACTTCATAACGTTCGCGTAAAGTATCGATGTGACATTGCACATCCGCTTCAAACGCTTCACGATGTTCAGGTTGCAATACATATTGAACTGCACTTTGTGAAGGCATAGGACCGCTTGAGATATTACTACGGATTAAACCTTTAACTTTAGCTTCTAAGACAGCTTTAGTAATTTCATCATTAATACCGAAAGTAATAAAGCCGACACGTAAGCCCCAAGCAAAGAATTCTTTAGTTGCGCCGTCTAATCTCACCGGTAAGATATTTTCTGATTCAAGCTGTGTTAATGCTGAGAATAATGATTGCGTATAAACATCTTCATAGAATAGACCATAATACGCATCATCAACAATTGTAATCACCTTAGTACCGCGATCAGCTAAGTCTTTAATTGCTTTAGCGATAACATCAACTTGATTTGCAGTTGGTGTATAGCCTGTTGGGTTATTTGGGTAATTCAACAATAAGATGACTTTGTCTTGATCATAATTTTCTAAAGCTTCAACAAAACCATCAGTTGTGTAGCGATTTTGTTCATCAAAGATAGAATATGTTTGAATATCAGCACCATGACGCGTATTAAAAATTAATTTATAGTTGCCCCAGTTTTGTACAGGTAATAATAACGTATCACCAGCATTAACGAATAAGTCAGCTAAAATAGATAAGCCATGTGTTAATGCGTTTGTCACGATAGGTCTAGAAATTTGTTTTTGTTCTAGATCAGGATTTTCTTTTAGAATTTTTTCTTCCCATAACGCACGTAATGTTTCTAATCCTTGCGGTGGCGCATAAGGGAAAATTTCATCTGGATCTAGATGTTGGTATAAACCGTAGATTGTATCAGAGTATAATTTTCCATTATCATCTGTCGCCATACCAATTGTTGCGTTATACTTTGTTGCTTTAGCTTCTGCTGATTGAGATAAAATGCCTTTAGGATAAAACATGTGTTTACCTAAGTCAGACAGCATGTCCAATATCACAGGGTTAGATTGTGTAAGTTGCTCATTTAAATCAAGCGCTAATGGATTCATAATAATTCCGCCTCACTTTTTAAAGTCTTCATACATTACTATATTATCTTGAATGAGCTTAAATAGAAAGTAGAGAACGACGATTTTCAGAAAATATGGTCGATTATTCTAAATGTATCCTTAAAAATAGAAAAACTAACCATGAATACCCAATAATTATTTGATATACTGATTATATTTGAGGTGAAAATATTGAAACATTTGACTAAAATTTTTGTGATTATCGCAATTCTAGCGTTTTTAGCTGGTGCTTATTTTCAATTTATTGAAGATGAAGGCGCAAGTATTAAAATGTTTTTAGCGGCCATCATGTTCATGATTTGTGCTTTTATCAGTCGTAATAATGATCGGAAGAAAAGAGAACAGTATAAACGTAAAAAGTAACTGTACAAGTGCATTGTGCAGTTACTTTTTTATTGCTTCTGTGTATATACAATATATACAGGAAAGACTGATATTTGAGTGATTATGTAAAGATTACGTAAAAATCATAGACAAAACTGTTATATCTGTGTATACTGTGTATATACAGTTAGGGGGGGAGTTAGATGAAAATACTGCTTATGAATAATAGTGAATATCCGATATATGAACAAATCAAGCAGCAGATTAAAGAAAATATACTCAAAGGTTATATTTCTCCCGGTGATCATCTTCCCTCTATGAGAGAACTTGCGAAAGACTTACGCGTAAGTTTAATTACGACCAAACGTGCTTATGAAGATTTGGAGAAAGATGGGTTTGTGACCACAATCAGGGGAAAGGGTACTTACGTTAAAGAGCAAGACAATGCGATATTGAAAGAAAAGCAATTTATAGTCATCGAAGATTTAACGAAATCATTAGTAAAAGAAGCAAAAACAATCGGTATGCCGCTTGAAGAGTTGAATGAAATCTTAGCATTAATCTATGAGGAGGAAAATGAATGATAGAAAAAGCTATCGATGTACAGTCACTTTCGTATCATCATAAAAACTTCGAGCTTAAAGATATTTCATTTCATGTTCCAAAAGGTTATGTGACAGGTTTCATTGGCGCTAATGGTGCAGGTAAAACAACCATTATTCGTTTATTGATGAACTTGATTCATCGAGAATCTGGATATATTGAAATGCTTGGACATGAAATGCCGAAACAAGAAAGAGAAATCAAAGAACAAATCGGTTTTATTTATTCGGAATTATACTTGAATGAAAAATGGACAATCGAAAAAGTAGAGCGATGTATTGGACCGATGTATCGCAATTGGAATCATGATATTTTTCACCACTACATAGAACGATTTAAACTTCCGCTTAAGAAGAAGATTAAGTCGTTTTCAACAGGAATGAAGATGAAACTTTCCTTTGCGATTGCATTCAGTCATCATGCGAAGTTGTTCATTTTAGATGAACCGACAGCAGGATTAGACCCTATCGCAAGAAATGAAGTACTAGAAATCATCCAAGAAGAACTCATTAATGAAGATGTTTCAGTTTTCTTTTCAACACATATAATTTCAGATATTGAGAAAATCGCAGATCATCTTGTTTATCTTAAAGATGGGCAAATTATCTTCAATGAACCGAAATATGTATTGTTGGATGATTACCAATTAATACGTGGTAGTGTTGAAGACTTGGATGATGAATTAAAAAGTTACATTATCAATTTGAAAATTAAACAAACGGGTTATGTAGGATTAACGAAAGAAGCGGATGCTTTCAAAGAAATCTTTGGTGACCGAGTAGAAATTTCTAAACCGACCATTGAAGAATTGATGGTTAATGTAGAAAAGGGTGGCTTAGATGAAGCAAAGCTTGGTGAAGTGTTATGAAGACATTGCTCAAAAGAAACTTACTATTAAGAAAATATACTTTAATTGTTTATGCATTGATGATTATACTTGCGCCAGTTGTATTGCCATTGATTAAAGGTGATTCGGTATGGAGTGTTATTATTAAAAATATCTTTGCGGCGCTTGTTATGTTTATCATTATTTTTGATAGCGGACAAGTCTTCAGATTGCAATTTAAATTAGGCGGTAATAAAGCTTATTACTTCAATCACAGCTTACCTTTTTCAGCACGTCAGCAGTTAAATACACATTATTTAACAACACTATTGTTAGCATTAGCAGGTGCAATCGTGTTGATTGTGTATAATGACGTGCCGCAAGGTGCAGAGATTAATAGTATTGAACTGATGACGCCTTTGACATTTATCGCAATTAACCTTTTGGGTCACGCACTCGCTTTCCCCAAAAGTTCTGAAGTCAGAAGGGATTTTATTCCTTATTGGGGCTATATCGTTGTTGCGAATATTGTTGTACCGATTTTAATCGCAATTGGTTTCTTGTTGATCGCAGTTTTGACAGAACGTTTTGATATGATGTCAGATAAAATGGTGGAAGTTTATATCAATAGGTTTGTGCTTTGGTCTGGCTTATTATGTATCGCAATTTTTGTGGGAACATATTTTTATCAGCTTAAAAAAATTAATTCAAATCAATAGTTATTTAAAAGGAGGTCTTTTGATGAAACTTGAACATATTACAAAACAATACGGTTCTAACAAGGTATTAGATAATATTGATTTTAAATTTGATCAAAGCCGCATTGTCGGTTTGATTGGGAAAAACGGTGTAGGTAAAACGACATTAATGAAAGTCATGAACGGCAACATTATTAATTACTCAGGAAAGGTAAATTTAGGTCCTGATGAACGCGTCGGTTATTTAATTGAGCACCCTAAACTTTATGATAATAAATCAGGCTTATATAATTTGAAAATCTTTGCGCAAGTCTTAGGTAAAGGCTACGACAAAGCTTATGCACAAAGTATTATTGATGCATTCGGCATGGCGCCTTATATCAAAAAGAAAGTCAAAAAATACTCTATGGGTATGAAACAAAAACTTGCGATTGCAGTGTCATTGATGAATAAACCGAAATATTTAATTTTAGATGAACCGACAAACGGTATGGATCCAGATGGTTCAATTGATGTGCTTGAGACCATTCAGCGATTAGTTAAAGAGTTAGATATGAAAATTTTGATTTCGAGTCATAAATTAGAAGACATTGAATTAATTTGTGACCGTGCAGTGTTCTTAAGAAATGGCCATTTTGTACAAGATGTGGATATGGCGAAAGGGACACCGACAGATGTGACAGTATTGGAATTAGGAAAAGACTTATCAGATGAGAAATTTAAAGAGGTTTTAGATTATTTGACGATTCATTTCAGTATCTTACAAAGTCATAAAGATTCTGGTGAAATTTCATTAAAATCAATCAAAGATTACAAAGAATTATTAAAAGGACTTGCAGGATTAGACGTCTTCCCAGAATACATTGAAACACGTAAACAATCATTACGTGATACGTACTTCAATATTAATCAAAGAGGTGAGAAAAAGTGAATCTATTCCAACTCGTAAAACATGACATTATCAGTATCTTAAGAAGTCCATTAACGTATTTAGCACTTATTTTAACATTACTTCCAATTATCGGGATGACAGCATTGATTAATCAACAAATGCATAAAGTAGATGGAGATATTATTATGGCCATGGGCAGCTGGTTCTTCTCTATAGTTGGATTACTGTTTATGATTAAAACAATCACAAGAGATATCTCTCAAGGTACGATTCAATTATATTTAAACAAAACAAGCAATCGTATAAAGTATTTTATTGCGAAAGTCTTATCTATCGCATTTATCGCGATATTAATCACAGTGCTTTTAGATGTGCTTGTTTTAATTATTCAAGCCGTTACAAAAGGACCTGATGTGAAAGATGAGAAGATGTTGCAGATTTTATGGTTCTACTTTATTTTCTTATTATTCTTTGGTCTGTTGTTATTCTTGGTAGCGTTAATCGTACCAAAACCAGCATTGATTTATGCGTTAGGTATATTCTTAGTCTTGATTGTGCCATTTGCGGAACCATTTCTACCTATGATTCCGAAAATTGGAGATGATATCCAAAAAGCATTGAAATATATTCCGTTCAGTTATTTAACGAACAAAACAACGACAGGGCACTTTAAATTCAGTAATTGGCAATGGTTTATTTCAACGGCTTCGATTGTTGTCTTATTTGTTGCTAATACGCTATACATTACAAAAAAAGATATTTAATCAAAAAAGCCGGAATGCTAGTTCATGTACTCTAGCTTCCGGCAGTTTTATTATGGGTTCAGTAATTTGTTCATGATAGAGTTGTAAACTTCTTTCCAAAGATTTGAATCTGTTTTGAAGCGGTTGCTGATGACAACATGAGCTTGTTGTACGGCTTCATCATAATTTTCATCATCTTTATCTGGAAGTAATTTTTTTCTAGTTTCTTCAACGAAGACTTGTGCAGCTTTTGCGCGTGGGCCCCATACATTTTCTTGTTCGTATTGATCATTTAAGAATACGAAAATTGGAATCGCACGTGCTTTACCATTCGTTAAATATTGATCAATCAAGTCTGTGTCTTGGTCTCTATGAAAGACGCGTACTTCGAGGTCTAACAATTCGCTGATATGTTTTAAGATCGCAATATTCATCATGGCATCCCCGCACCAATCTTCAGAAATTGCGAGTACTTTACGATATGACTTTTGCTTGACTTGTTCGATACGTGAATCATCTTCAGGTACTGTAAAACTTTCATAAATCTTAAGTAGACCTTCTTGATTTTCTTTCATCTCAGAGATATACGTATCTAAATCTTGAGCATTTTGAAAATATGTTTCTAGTTTTGTCATCGATAAAACCCCCTTTGTTAATTGATAATATTATATCAACAAATGATTCAGAATTAAAAGGAAAGGTTGTGAAAATTCTAAAGATTATATAGTGTTGCAAATGTAGTTAATATATTTTGAAGAAAAAGTAATATATAAGTGAAATAGCACCGTGCAATTTCTAAAAATAGTAGTATGATAAATATGTGCGAAAAATACATACGAAAGAGCAGTAAAAAGGAGTGATTCTTTTGAAGTATAAATTAGTCGCAGTACTTATGTTTTCAACGATAAGTGTAATAACTTTATTGATTTCAGGGTATATGAGTAGTACAAAATCAGTTGATTTATCAGAAATGACAATTAACAACATGAAGATGAATCAATCATTTAATCCAAAGGGTTTTAATGAAAATCATAATATTCAAGTCGACCGCTTTGCGTTTTATTACAATGATAAGCATCCTAATTTTGTGGTGAACGTTGATAAGGCACATCATAAAATTAATGGAATGGTTGTTATTAAGGATAAACAAATTGAAACGAACATGGGCTTTAAAGTAGGGGATGATATCAGCGATGTCATTCAAGCACTAGGCAGCAGTTACCAATTAACAGAAGGTAAGAATGGTTATAAAACGTTGAATTACGTTGATAAAGAAAATCATTTAAAACTTAAAGTCTTATATCAAGATGATGAAATTAAACGAATTGAATATTTCAAATGAGAATTCTAATTAAAGATGGCGTACTTGAAAGGCAATTTAAGCGGCCATCTTTTTACATAAGATAATATTTTCTTTAGGCCAAAGGGGAAACATTTTAAAAGCTTTGCAAGTTAAAGTATAATTCAAGTAGATTTTGGAGGTGGCCATTGTGAATAAAATTACATTTTTAAATGATTTAGAAAGTGAATTAAGATGGTTGCCTAGAGACGAAAAAGATAAAATTATGTATGAATACGAAGATGTGTTCTACGAAGGTGAAAGAGAAGGGCGCTCAGAACACGATATTCTAAATGAAATGGAAAGCCCGAAAAAAATAGCGAAAGAAATTTATGCGCAAAAAGCTATCAAGAATGCTGAATATGCGCCGAACGCACAAAATGTCACCAAAGCTGTTCTCGCTACGTTAGGTCTAGGCATTTTATCTTTAATTATCATATTGATTCCATTATTCTTTGTGGTTATATTTATGATTATATTATTGCTTGCTTCGCTCGTACTTTTATTATCTCCAATCATCTTATTTGTAGCGAATGTGATGAGCGGATTTTCACAATTTGTTTTCAGCGATTTCTTATTTGCCTTTAGTTACACAGGTCTTGGAATTATCTTTATTGTCTTTATCTTCAAATTGGTTGAAGTGATTTATAAATTAATTCTGAAGTATTTACGTTGGAATTTGAAATTGATTAGAGGGAGCATAAGCGCATGAGAAAACTTTTATTAATCGGCATGATCACGTTTGTTGCTTTCTTCTCACTCGGCACTTTAGTCTGGTTTGTTCATGATCAAAGTAATTTGCCAGAGGAGCGTGTTGAAAAGACATTTCATAATAAAGACATTCAAGATATTTCAATCAGCGGCAATCGTGCAGACATCAAAATTGTACAAGGTAAGGAATTGAAGCTTAAATATAAAGGACAACGTCCTATTAATTTCTCAGAACATAATCATATCCTTAAAATTTCTGAAGATAAAAAGGATGAAATAGCGCCTAATATTAATCCATACAAAAGAACGAAACAAGAAATGATTGTCGAGGTACCAAAGAAACAATTAAATGATATTAATATTTCAACAGATATCGGCGCAATTAAATTGGATGGTGTACAAGCTGCGACAACCACAATTTGGAATAACATTTCAGATGTACATATTAAAGATTCCAAGTTGGAAAGTGTAGATATGAAATCAGAGAGCAGTAAGTTGGCATTTGAAAATAGTACGTTAAAAAACGGCAATTTCAAAATTCATTCTGGCGGTATCAGTGGAGATCATTCATTAGTAAAAGAAAGTATTTTTATATTAGGTACGGGTCATATCAATTTCTCAAAGATGGCGAATTCTTGTGATATTAAAGCCTCAACGAAAAGTGGCAATATTACGTTAAGCTATTTACACCCGCCGAAAGATACACTGTTAAGATTAAATCCTGCTGAAGGTAAGAAGTTGGTAAAAAATCCTCACTTTAAAAATGATAAAGTCGGTAAGGGTGAAAATGTTTTAGAATTCTATACGAATAAAGGTAATATCACAATCGAATAATGAACGTTTCAACAAAAAAACGATTTTCATCAAATGTTAGATGAAAATCGTTTTTCTTTGTCTATATTTCTATTCAATTATAATGTGCTGGATTCTGTTTGTTGTTGTGCTAAAATGCCGTCTTCCATTTGGTATACTTTATCGCAGAATTTCATTAAACGTTCATCGTGTGTTACGACAAGACAGGTTTTATTTAATTCCTTGGTTTCTTTCTTTAAGATGTTCATGACTTCCATCGCATTTTCAGTATCTAGTGAAGCGGTAGGTTCATCGGCTAAGATAATAGATGGATTCGTATATAATGCTTTAACAATCGCAACACGTTGTTTCTGGCCGCCAGAAATTTCGCTTGGCAGCTTATTTTGAACTTCACTTAAACCTAATCGTTCTAATAAGTTAGTCAGTGCTTCATCACTTAGCACATCTTTCTTTTGTTTTTTCAACAAGGTAAATTGCTGTTTGACTGTTAAGAAAGGAACCAAGTTTGTGGCTTGCAAGATAAAGCCGATTTCGTTCATACGCGTATGTGCTAATTGCTTTTGAGAAAGATGTGTAATGGCTTGGCCATCCACATAAATTTCACCTTCAGTCGGTGTTTGTAATGCTCCGGCCATCGTCAAGAACGTACTTTTTCCTGATCCAGAGGGGCCGATGATGCCGACGAGTTCGGTCTTATTAAATTGTACTGTCGTTGGTTTAACAGCTTCGATAATTTTATTACCATCTTTAAAACGCTTCGTGACGTCTTTAAACTCTAACATTAGTATTTTCACTCCTTTTTATCCAATGGCTTTTAATGGGTCTACTTTACGGATCGTTAAAATAGAGAACAGACTTCCAATGAGTGATACGACAATCAAGACAAGTCCATAGATGATTAATGTCACAGGATTAAATGCGACAGGCACAGCATTCGGTAAAAAGGCACCTGTGATTAGTGTCAGTGCTAACCCGATTAATGTACCGATTAAAGAAATCATAAAGGTTTGTGCTAAAACGACTTTAGCTAAGTAACCATTTGTGAAACCTTGTGCTTTCAATACACCGAATAAGTTTGTTTTTTGAAGTGTAATGACATATAAGAAAATACCGATGACTGTTGCTGAAATAATAAATAAGAAAGTAATCATAAAGTTAAGTGTCAGATTTTGTGCAGTGTAACCAGGTAAATTTTCAACGAAGTTTTCAATGCTGACTGCTTCTAAATCAGAATTGAGTGATTTATCTTTCCAATCTTTGTCACGAACCACCACAGCATTCGTTTTATCTTTGGTTAATTTCGGGTTGATACTTTGAATTGTATTATAATTACCGAATAATACAGGTGATGCGTTATATTTTGCGCTTTCCGTAAATCCAACAATTTTCAGCTTTTCATCTGATTGGGATAAAGATAATTTATCGCCGATTTTAAAGCCTTTATCTTTTAAAGTTTCATCTGCGATGACCTCATTATCTTTATTAAATTTATGTCCTTCTAGTAATTTAGGAATTAAGAATGATTGTTTGGATACGCCGAATAAGAGGGCATTTTCTTCTTTTTGACCATTAGAAACAATAACGGCAGATTGTTTGAGTAATGCGGATTCTTTAAATGTATTTTTTGTTTTTTTTGTATCGAAGACAGATTGAGCGACAGTTTGATTCGCATCTTTATTTAAGACAATCGCATCTGCATGCCATTTATCTATACCTTCACGGTTCATATTAATTAAACCGCTCGCAAGGCCTGAAAGTAAAAAGAGCAGGTAACTGATCATAATCAGCACACCGATGATTAATCCGAATTTTAATTTATTTCGTTTCATCTCGTTCCAAGCTAAAAACATAGGAGAACTCCTCTCGAGTATTTAATTTTGAATGTTGATTATGATTGAAGACTATCAACTTAATTAATCAATTATAACTTATATAACTCAAATATGAAAAATAAAACAAAATGTATCAAACTTTTTTGCGAATACTTTTAATAAAAGAAGTGGGTTGGGAGTTAATTTAGATTGGGATAAAGAATTTCAAGATATTCTTAAATCAAGTAAAGTCTTGCTTTTTCTAATAGAGCAGATAAAAATAAAAGCGAAAAGACTTTAGCACAGTGTCTTTCCGCTTTTAATCTATTATTCAGATGCGAAGGCAATGTCTGTATCAATTTCGCCATGAAGAGAGGTAATATCTAGTTCGTTGTGGTTAAGCCATTGATTAAAATCAATGCATACAGGTGTTTGATTTTCGCCTAAACTGATCCAAGCTTTCATTGTTTCTGGTTGATACATAGATGTATGAATAGTACCAGACCAGCTGCTGAAGAGCTTACTGTAAATTTCATATTGCGGATCATTAAAAACTTCAAAAGCTTTCATTTTATCCATATGGATATCTGTTTGTTTTAAAGTTTTAGCTAATCGTGCTTTAGATTCTTTGGTGTAGTTACGATTTTCATGCGTCAGCAACTTGAAATGGTTAGTGCACGTACGATCATAACGTACATCTAGACCTCTAGGTGTCACTTCTACAATCGCGTGTTGATTATGTTTATCCATCATAATATAACTGAATGAACTACGATGAGGAATTTCTTTTAATAAACGAATGGCTTCATCTGTATCACGACAAAGTTCTAAAATTAAGCGTCCAATCATATAACAAACAAACCCGTCTTGCGGATGTTTACGATGCATAAAATTATAGCCCATAGCGAGACCCGCAGAATTAAGCCCATCCATTCTGCCTGTGACGCGAGAAGTAGGACCAATTTGGGCTAATCCACCGTCATTTGGTTCATATAATAAATAGCGACCATCATATGTGGCAGGGTGATAGTCATAATTGCGCACTAAATAATTGTCGCCAAGAAAGACTGTACAGCCACTGTCTTTCTTAATAGGTGTAAAGCGATAGTGTGCAAAATTAAAAACAATTTGTCTAATCGGTAATTCAAGCACTTCACGCATACCCATTAATTCTTCCCAAATTTGCGGTGCATATTGTTGGAAAATTGCATGTGTTTCATTAACATCGATATCAAAGCGTGGTAAGCGTTTCTTCCATTCTTTTTCTCTATTTTGCATGAGTTTAGTTGTTTTCATCCACTTGCCTGTTTCAACACCTAAATCATAATGTGATCCTCGAAATGTCATAATATCTGAGTGTACTTTTTGCATTCAAAATAACCCCTTAATGTTTCTCTTGATAATGTTACAAGAATGTAATTATTTATTAATAGACTTGGGAAATCAAACCATATTATAATATATATGTAGAGAAAAAACTGTAAATACGGTTTGTAAATGTCACTTGAAACGAAGATAGATTACGTTTAGAGGTGATTCATATGGTACAAGATTATTATAATAAAGCATATGCCGCTGTTTACAGATGGTGGAGAGGCGCGTAATACGTAATTCTTGTGATTTTAAGAGGTTAACCTTTTTCGGTTAGCCTCTTTTTAGTATAATGGCTTTAGACATGCTTTAGCTTTTTTAATATAGGGTATATGTTTTAATGACCCATTTAAGTATGCTATTATTAGAGCATGCAGGCGATTATTTTTATAGAGGTGAAATCAAAATGTTAGACTTTATTAAAGGCTTTTTTAAATTCTTCTTCAGTTTAGCACTTATCGTGTCAGTTGTAGTTGGCGTAGGTGTGGCTGTATTTGCTTTCATCTTCAAGAAAGACTTTGAAGATATCGAAAGAAGAACAAAAGAAATCGTTGCTGATATTGAATCAGGCAACAGTAATTAATTGTAATAGAATTAATGTAAAAGCACTTGCTGAGTTGAATTCAGCAAGTGCTTTTTTCATGAGCCTAAAAGGCTAAGAAGCGTTACGACATAATGTGATTTGGACAATATCAAGCAAAGAAAGTTTAATTTGCTGCTGTTGTTTCAAATTGATACCGATTAATACTTGATCTAAGTAATTGATTTTGTCTGGCATCATTTTGATAGTCTGTATCCAACCTCCTTTAAAGTAGCGCACACGAATGGGACATTGTTCTTGAAATGCGATATGAATCTGTTGGTTCAATTCATGAATTTGATCTTCAGATAAAATAGGGCGTTCTATCTTAGTTTGATCCACCGCATATTGATGCAGACGTTCAAACTGTTCGGGCAATGTCGCAAAAGGTTATATATATGTTGAAGAATATAGACTATTTTGTTTAAAATGAATCATATTTTAAGAAAAAATGAACAAAGTAAAAATATTAAATAGTCTTTTTTTATTACGTGTAATAAGTTTAATATGTATGATGTAAAAAGAATTTGAATAGTGTATACTTATACTATTAAAATTAGAAATGAGATTATTATGAAAATAGTAGAAGTAAAATCTAAGAATGGTACCAATTTTATGATTTTAGATGGTAATAATGAACCTATAGTAGATGCAGTAAGATATTTGAAGTATCTGGATAGTGTTAAGAAAAGTTTAAATACCAAGAAAACCTATGCTTATGCACTAAAAAAATTTTTTGTTTACTTAGAAAGTAAAAAGATATGCTATAAAGAAGTTAGTTTTGATAACTTTGTTGATTTTATAAGATGGATGAAAACACCTTTTGAATATGAGAATGTCCTCTCTTATCACCGAAAAGAAAAAAGCATTAGTCCTAAGACAATTAATCTGACTATGACTGTAGTATCTAATTTTTATGATTATCTCTATAGGAGTAAAAAATTAGATGTTAATTTCTATGATTTTATGCATATGGAAAGTAAATACTCTAAAAAATATAAAAGTTTCATGCATCACATAAATAAGGACTATAGAACGTTGAAAAATATTTTGAAAGTTAAAGAACCAAAGAAAAAAATAGAAGTGTTAACTAATGCGGAGGTTAAGAAATTATTAGAGGAAGCTAATAATATTAGAGATAAATTCTTAATACAATTACTATATGAAACCGGATTACGTATAGGTGAGGTATTATCATTACGTATTGATGATATTAAATTTGACTTTAGAAAAGGCCATCAAATAGTTTTGAAAAATAGATTTAATGATAATGGTACTTATTTGAAAACTGGGGAAAGAAAAATATTTATTTCCCAATCGTTAATTGATTTATACGATGATTATGTCTACGAAATAATTGACGAACTTTCAATATGTTCTGATTATCTTTTTGTAAAAATAAAGGGGAGAAATGTAGGAGAAGCTATGAATTATAGTGATATATATTCATTATTTAAAAGGCTAAAACATAAAACATCTATAAATGTTCATCCTCATTTATTTCGCCATACACATGCAACTGTTTTTTATAATGAAACTAAGGATATAAAACAAGTTCAAGACAGACTTGGTCATAGTAATATACAAACGACTATTAATTTATATGTTCATCCCACTGAAGAAGATATACGTGAAGATTGGAATAAAGTAAAGCATCAATTTCAAGTTTTTAATAAAGGGGAATGACTATGTCAATACCAATTAATTTACCTACAAACAGTACTATGATTAATGAATTATGTACATTACAAAGTAGAACCATCAATATAAAAGGAGAGGTTTTAATAACTGAAATATATGATGATTACTTTTTTAAAAATGATGAGTGGCACATTACAGCTTTTAACAAATTCAAGCAATTTCAAGATAGTATCAAGAACTATAGAGACAAAAGAAAAAATGTTTTCTTTAGGATTAAAAGTAAAAATTTGAATTTAGAATTTAAATACCTTTTTTTGAAACTGATAGTTAAAGAGGATTGGTCCTTATCTAATTTATTTAATACTGGAGCAGTAAAGCTTAATAAGATTGCTAAGTTCTTTAATGAAGTTTATCCAAATTTAAATTCTTTACTTGATTGTGATATAAATACATTAGAAAAGCACTGGTTTAATTGGCTGACTGAAAATAATATACCAATAAAAAGAAGATCATCAACAATAGTTTTTGGTGATTATGAATACAAAAGCGGACTGGCTTCTTTTTTAAAGAATATGTACATTAATCTAATTAAGTTCATTGATAAGCGAGAAGAATGGGAAAAAGATAAATGGGATATTAGAAATTTAGAAAAATATGGATTGAGTTATAATAAAACACTAACTGGCAATTATTTAAACTTTGAAAAAATTGAGTCAATTAAAATGCGAGAATTAGCAAAAAAATATTTAAAAAATCGTTTGATAACTGGTGATATAGCATTTGCTACAGCAAGGTTTTATATAAGAGTTTTAACTAGGTTTTTTCAAAATATATCTAAAAATAAAGAAACAAGGAATAGTTTAAATGAACTAGATAGATGTCATATCGAAGCATATATAGAATTTTTGTTTGAATATGCAGCTAATAAAAATTTGCAAAGTACTAAGAATTTTGTGAGAGAAGAATTAAAAACAATTAGAAGGTTCTTAAACGATATTATAACTCAAAACTATGCTATAGCACCGTACCAAGATATACGATTTTTAATTTATCCTCAAGACTTACCTAAACACGAAAAGAAAAATAGTAGCCAAATTGATTATATCCCAGATTTTGTATTGGAACAGCTTTTTGAGCATATAAATGATTTGCATAAAGATTTAATACCTGTAGTTTGGATAGCTTTTAAAACAGGATTAAGAATTTCTGATGTATTGACATTACAAAATAATTGCCTTGCAAAAGTTAATGGAAAGTATTCAATAATCACAGATATTGCTAAAACTTTTGTTAAAGGACATAGAATACCAATTGATAATAAATTAGCTGATATAATAGCAGTTTTAATAGCCGATTCTAAAAGTAAAAGTACAAAAGATAATAATCCTAATAATTATATTTTTGCTATTTATAAAGGAAAAAGAAAGGGAATGCCCTTTACACAACATATGGTCAGAGCACACTTAAATCATTTATCAAAGACTAAAAATATTATTGATGAACAAGGAGAAATCTTCCATTTCAAAACTCATCAATTTAGACATACCTATGCAGTAAAATTGTTAAATGGTGGAGCAGATATATTAACGATACAAGAATTATTAGCACACTCCTCACCAGAAATGACTCTAAGATATGCTAAGTTACTTGATGATACAAAGAGAAAGGCTTTTGAATCAGTTATTGATCAAGGAGCTTTTAGTTTTGATGTTGACGGTAAAATTAAAAATATACAGCATAGTAGTGAACTATCTGAAAAAGAATTGAATTCTTTATGGCAAGAACATAAATTAAACGCAATGGACAATCCTTATGGCACTTGTCATGCTAGATTGAGTGGTGATTGTCCATACATGGAAGCTCCGCCATGCCTGACTTGTAATTCTGGGAAACCATGTAAGGATTTAGCTATTGGATTTTCTGATTTAGATGTTGAAAAATATGAATTACATATCAAATCAACGGTCAAATCTATAGAATTAGCTAAAAATAATAATAGACAAGATATGGTTGAAAAGCATATAAATATATTAAATAAATATGAAGAAATACTAGGTAATATAAAAGA
>NZ_PPRU01000052.1 GCF_002902285.1 Staphylococcus simulans
GTATGCGTTTCAACCTTGTTTGCCCTAAAGAATTGAATCCTACGGATGAATTATTGAACCGTTGTAAAGAAATCGCTGAAGAAAACGGCGGCGAAATCTTAGTAACAGACGACATTGATAAAGGTGTTAAAGGTTCAGACGTACTTTACACAGACGTATGGGTATCTATGGGTGAGCCAGACGAAGTTTGGGAAGAACGTATCAAATTATTGAAACCTTACCAAGTAAACCAAGACATGATCGAAAAAACAGGTAACCCACGTGTTATCTTCGAACACTGCTTACCTTCTTTCCACAACACTGACACAACAATCGGTAAACAAATCTTTGATAAACACGGCTTAAAAGAAATGGAAGTTACAGATGAAGTCTTCGAAGGCAAACACTCTGTTGTATTCCAAGAAGCTGAAAACCGTATGCACACTATCAAAGCTGTGATGGTTGCGACTCTAGGAGATATTGGATAAGGAGGACACAAAGTATGGCTAAAATCGTAGTAGCATTAGGAGGAAATGCCTTAGGCAATTCCCCACAAGAACAATTAAAGCTAGTGGAAAACACATCAAAATCACTTGTAGCATTGATTCAAAAAGGCCACGAAGTAGTCATCAGTCACGGCAACGGTCCGCAAGTCGGCAGTATCAACCTAGGATTAAACTTTGCGGCAGAACATGATCAAGGTCCAGCCTTCCCATTCCCAGAATGTGGTGCAATGAGTCAGGCGTACATTGGTTATCAACTACAACAAAGTTTACAAAACGAACTACACAATTTAGATATTAAGAAACCTGTTGTGACTTTAGTCACACAAACAGTGGTTTCTAAAGAAGACCCAGCATTTGAAAATCCAACAAAACCAATTGGTAAATTCTATGACAAAGATTTAGCAGATACAATTGCTAAAGAACGTAAATACACATTCGTAGAAGATTCTGGTCGTGGCTACCGTCGTGTAGTCCCTTCTCCACAGCCAATTGAAATTGTTGAGCTACCAAGTATTGAAGATTTAATCAATAACGGATCACTCGTTATTGCTGGTGGTGGCGGCGGTATCCCTGTTGTTAAAGACGACCGCGGCGACTTACACGGTGTAGACGCAGTAATCGACAAAGATAAATCAAGTGCGATTCTTGCGGCACACATCAAATCTGATAAGTTAATCATTTTAACTGCAGTCGATTATATCTTCATCAACTTCGGTAAAGAAAACGAAGAAAAATTAACTAAAGTCACTACTGCTGATATGGAAAAATATATTGAAGAAGGTCAATTCGCTAAAGGTAGTATGTTACCTAAAGTTGAAGCATCTCTTCAATTCATTGAAAAGAACCCAGAAGGCGAAGTACTCATTACTTCTCTAGAAAATCTAGATGCTGCATTAGAAGGCAAAGTGGGTACAGTGATTACAAAATAATTCGCTATTGATGGTAGGTAATGCTCAATAGATAGTGAATCATGACAGATATATTGATTATAAAAAGTGCCTGAACATGCTTGAACAATCTCACATTTGTTACAACTTGTTCAGGCCTTTTATAAATATTTTGTTACATAATTTATATTCAAGTCCTATCATACACAGAATTTTGAATGAGCGGATCTCGCTGATTCAAAAAAATTTTACGCAAAAATAAAGAGTATTCTTACACTTTAATCTTTGATAACTTTTTTAAGTCCTGCGTTGGATAGCTTTTGAATATAAATTTAACAGCCGAAGAATGTCAAAGTCTATATATCTATCGATAGTCTCTATGACATTTGAAGCTGGAACCAATATATAAATAAAGCGTATGGGCTGAATAAAATGTATCTTGTCTTTTTTATCTGACATTCGAATATGATAACTGCATTTTTGAGATTCCCTTGCTTATAAGGAGATGATTATAATGGATTATGCAAATCAAATGGATGCTGCTAAAGAATCAACAGAGCCCCCTAAAAAGAAGAAAAAATTTAAACTTCGTATGCCTGGTGCCTTTGCCATTTTGTTCATTTTAACAATCGTTGCTGTTATTGCGACATGGCTGATTCCAGCGGGTGCGTATTCTAAATTATCTTATGAACCAGGGGCTGATCAATTAAAAATTGAAAACCCTCATAAAGAAATTAAGAAAGTGCCGGGAACCCAAGAAGAATTAGATAAAATGGGCGTCAAAATCAACATAGAACAGTTTGAATCCGGCGCAATTAATAAACCTATTTCTATCCCAGATACTTACGAAAGATTAAAACAAAATCCAGCAGGACCTGACCAAATTACAAGCGCAATGGTTCACGGAACAATTGAAGCCGTTGATATTATGGTATTCATCTTTGTACTCGGTGGACTTATTGGTGTTGTAAGTGCCAGTGGTTCATTTGAATCTGGATTACTTGCGTTAACGAAAAAGACTAAAGGTCATGAGTTTATGCTCATCTTCATGGTTTCTATCCTGATGGTACTCGGAGGAACCTTGTGTGGTATTGAAGAAGAGGCCGTCGCCTTCTATCCAATACTGGTGCCAATATTCATAGCAATGGGTTATGACTCAATTGTCTGTGTAGGGGCCATATTCTTGGCCAGTTCCGTCGGAACAACCTTCTCAACAATTAACCCATTCTCAGTAGTTATCGCCTCTAACGCTGCAGGTATTGCCTTCACTGAAGGGCTATACTGGCGTATCGCAGGTTGTATCATTGGTGCAATCTTTGTTATTGGTTATTTATATTGGTATACACAAAAAATCAAAAAGAATCCAAAAGCTTCTTACTCTTATGAAGACCGTGAGAAATTCAATGAACAATGGTCTGTTATGGGTAAAGATGCACATGCGGATCAATTCACTTGGCGTAAGAAAATCATTTTAATCTTGTTCGTTATCCCATTCCCACTTATGGTTTGGGGTGTAATGACTCAAGGTTGGTGGTTCCCAGTCATGGCCGCAATGTTCTTATCTGTAACGATTATTATCATGTTCATTGCAGGTATGGGTAAACAAGGATTAGGAGAAAAAGGAACAGTCGATGCCTTTATTAATGGTGCTTCTAGTTTAGTAGGTGTATCATTAATCATCGGTTTAGCGCGTGGTATTAACTTAGTTATGAATGAAGGATTAATTTCAGATACAATCTTGAAATTCTCATCTGACATCGTATCTCATGTGAGTGGTCCGATATTCATTATTATCTTATTGATTATCTTCTTCTTCCTAGGATTTATCGTACCATCATCTTCTGGTCTAGCAGTACTGTCTATGCCGATTTTCGCACCGCTAGCAGATACTGTTGGTATTCCAAGATTTGTTATTGTAACTGCTTATCAATTCGGACAATACGCAATGTTATTCTTAGCACCTACAGGACTTGTAATGGCAACATTACAAATGTTGGATATGAGATACTCACACTGGTTCCGATTCGTATGGCCGGTTGTAGTATTCGTACTTGTATTCGGTGGTGCAATGTTAGTAACACAAGTGTTAATCTACTCATAATTAAAACAAAATTAAATAGGTATTCTGAAGCAGAGATCTGAATAGGTCTCTGCTTTTACATTTATAATAGGAAGAAACTCATGATTTTTTAGTAAAACAGTAAAATTAGTGTACCTATTCAGTAAAAAAAGTGATAGTGACTGGATCGCTGAACAAGTAATATTTTATTACATTGACGAATAACAAATTTATGTATAAATAAAAGAGGCTCATCGCAAACAATTACGATAAGCCTCCACACTTATGAATGATAAAAAAATATTAAATTTAATGATTTTTAATGATACGCATCCAACATATCTTAAAAAATTCTACTTGATTTTAAAGCTGTGGTTTAAACCGCTGCAGTAATTCTCTTTTTCTCATACTGCATCAATTTAAACCCACCTATATGGTGTTTAATAATAATAATAGGGACACTAACTTTTTTACGCATCCTATTTGTGACGATTTCTCTCTCTATGTCTCAAATAAAAATTCATTTTCTTTTTCTCTCGAATTTTGTATTACAAATTTTCTATATCTCATTGTGATACGAACTTGTAAATAATAGTTGTATCCTTAAAGAAGGAGTGAATTTCTAATACCGATGTTTGTCTAACTGGATTTCTAACCAGAAATAATATAACCGTTATGCGAAAGATTGCCTTTCGTTAGTTATTTTTTTACCAGCTACAAACCTAATCGGTCAGGTCAATTGAATTACTGTGCTGTTAAACCTTCATGAAGTTCGATCTCTATTTATAAACTCAGCAATTCAATCTTGCACAGTACGCGCACCTTTCACAGCTGCAAATACAAATTGGACTTTGGCCTGTTTTTCTCTCAATTTGTATCAAAGTTGGATTCCTTTTTTGAGAGGTGTTTGTCTTGTGCATGGCTAAATATTAGCATCATGTTTTTTGATAGTCAAGAAAAATCTTAAAATTTTTATAGATTTTTTTACAATCATTACGGTTTCATACAATTTCTTGGTGGTTATCACTATCATAAAGTAAAAAATGTTATTTTTTCTAAAACCGCAC